>DASXXB010000238.1:0-9357 GCA_036503355.1 Kribbella sp.
GATTCGTGCAAAAGGGTGGGGAGTGAACCGCTCGATGACATCTGATGCCTCCGGCCGGCTGCCGGAAGCCTTCCTGACCCCGGGCGGCTCGTCGTTCATGGACTTCCTGGCCGGGCACGCGCCCGACCTGTTGCCCGGACGACGGTCACCGGGGCAGGGTGACCTGTCCCACGACGTCCCGCACGGTACGACGATCGTCGCCGCCACCTTCCCCGGTGGCGTGCTGATGGCCGGCGACCGGCGGGCCACGATGGGCAACATCATCGCCCAGCGTGACATCGAGAAGGTGTTCCCGGCCGACGAGTACTCGGCGGTCGCCTTCGCCGGCTCGGCCGGTTTCGGGATCGAGATGGTCCGGCTGTTCCAGGTCGAGCTGGAGCACTACGAGAAGCTCGAGGGCGCCACCCTCAGCCTGGACGGCAAGGCCAACCGGCTGAGCGCGCTGATCCGCGGCAACCTGCCGATGGCGATGCAGGGCCTCACCGTGGTGCCGCTGTTCGCCGGGTACGACGAGGACATCAAGGGCGGCCGGATCTTCTCCTACGACCCGACCGGCGGGCGGTACGAGGAGACGCACTTCTACAGCGTCGGCTCCGGGTCGCTGTTCGCCCGTGGCGCGCTGAAGAAGCTGTACCGCGAGGACCTGTCCGAGACCGACTGCGCGACGGTGGCGATCCAGTCGCTGATCGACGCGGCCGACGACGACTCCGCGACCGGTGGCCCGGACATGCTGCGGCGGATCTTCCCGGTGGTCGGCGTGGTCACCGCCGACGGGTACCGGCGGCTGCCGGAGGACGAGGTGGCGGCGCTGGTCGACGCGGCCTGGAGCCAGCGGCACGAGCGTCCCGACGGCCCGGCCGCGGCGTCCCTGACCTGACCACCTCACCGACTGATTAGAGGACGACACCTTCGATGAGCGTTCCGTTCTACGTCTCGCCCGAGCAGCTGATGCGGGACCGGGCCGACTTCGCCCGCAAGGGCATCGCCAAGGGCCGCAGCGCGATCGCGCTGCAGTACGCCGACGGCATCCTGTTCGTCGCGGAGAACCGCTCGCCGGCGCTGCACAAGGTCGCCGAGATCTACGACCGGATGGCGTTCGCCGCCGTCGGCCGGTACAACGAGTTCGAGAACCTGCGGATCGCCGGCGTCCGGCTCGCCGACATGCGCGGGTACTCCTACGACCGGCGCGACGTCACCGGCCGGGCGCTGGCCAACGCGTACGCGCAGACGCTCGGCGCGATCTTCTCCTCCGGCGGCGAGAAGCCGCTCGAGGTGGAGATCCTGGTCGCCGAGATCGGCAGCAGCCCGTCCGACGACCAGATCTACCGGCTCACGTACGACGGCTCGATCGCCGACGTCCGGGGGTACGCCGTGATGGGTGGCCCGGCGGAGCAGGTCGCGGACTACGTCGGCGAGCACTACTCCGACGGCATCTCGCTGGCCGGGGCGCTCCGGCTCGCAGTCGACGCGCTGGCCCACGACGGCACCGAGGTCCGGCAACTGACCCCGGACCAGCTCGAGGTCGCGGTCCTGGACCGGACCCGGTCCCAGGTGCGCAAGTTCAAGCGGATCTCCGAGGCGACGGTGGAGCGGATCCTGTCCGAGTCCCGGCCGGCCACTGACGAATCGGCAGACTCTGACGGTTCGGGTGACTCGGGTGAGTCTGGCGGCTCCGGCTCGGGCGAGAAGGCTGCCGACGAGGCTTCGGGGCAGGCCGGGGAGGCGCCGGCCACTCCGCCGTCGGACGACGACGCTCCGGTGGCGCCACCGGAGGACCCCGACGACAACCGTCCGCTGTGACGGACCAGCTCGACGATTCAGCCGTCACCGACGAGGTGGCGGCTGAGTCGTCTCACAGGCCGCCGCAGGAGTCCGCGGTAGGGCTGGCGGCTGCGTCGCAGGGGTCAGCGGAGTCGGCGCGGCCGGAGGATCCGGCGCCGTGGGAGCTGCTGGGGGAGGAGCCCGGTTTCCAGCGGTTCCTGACCGTGCGGCTGCGGCGCTACCGGATGCCTGACGGCCGCGAGGTCGAGTGGGACGTGTTCGGCCCCGAGGCGGGCATCGGCGCGGGCATCACCGTCCTGCCGCTGACACCGGACGGCCGGATCGTGACGATCCGGATGTTCCGCGCCGGCCCGGACAGCGTGGTCACGAACCTCCCTGGCGGGCTGGTCGAGCCCGGCGAGGAGGTGGCGGTCGCCGGTGCGCGGGAGCTCGAGGAGGAGACCGGCTACACCTGCGAGACGCTGGACGTGGTCGGCTGGCAGTGGTCCGGCGCGTCCTCGACGTTCCGCAAGTACGTCGCGATCGCCCGCGGCTGCCGTCCCGACGGCAAGCAGCAACTGGACGAGGCCGAGGACTGCGTCCCCGTCGAGCTGACCGTCGACGCCTTCCGCACCGAACTCCGTACCCCCGGCGCCATGACCGGAATCGACGCGGCCTATCTGGCGTTGGACCACGCAGGGTTGTTGTAGCAAATTCTGCGGAGGAAATATGAGCGACTGGAACGGGAACGTCATCACGGAGTTCCGGGAGAACGAAGGCAAGGTCGGAGGCCCGTTCGAGGGCGCTCCGATGGTTCTGCTGCACCACTACGGGCGCAAGAGCGGGCAGGAGTACGTCGCTCCGACGATGTACCTGGCCGACGAGACCGACCCCGGCGTGATCTACGTCTTCGCCAGCAAGGGCGGCGCCCCCACCAACCCCGAGTGGTACCGCAACCTCGTCGCGGCCGGTAAGGGCATCGTCGAGGTCGGCACCGAGACCTACCAGGTCACCGTCACCGACGTGACCGGCGCCGAGCGCGACCGCATCTACGCCGAGCAGGCCCGGCGCTACCCGGGGTTCGCCGACTACGAACGCCGGACCGCCGGCATCCGCACCATCCCGGTCCTCGCGCTCAAGCGCGCGTAGGCGCTCGGTATCCTGGTCGCGGACCGCGACTGGCGCTGAGGTGGACGAACCACCGGGGAACGGTCTGCCAACCGGCTTCGCCGCGCGCCTGGGCACCCACTGTGACGCCCAGAGGAGTGCGTGTAGATGACGGCTGAACTCATGATCGGGACCGACCTCGCCGCCGCGATGGTGGCCGAGGCGGCGGAGCGGGCCGGCGCCCTGCTGACGCAGTACGGCGTGCAACCGTGTCTGGCGACTGTGTTGGTGGGTGACGACCCGGCGTCGGCGACGTACGTGCGGATGAAGCAGAACCGGTCGAAGAAGGCCGGGATCGCCTCGCGGAGCGTCGTTCTGCCGGACACGACCACGACGGAAGAACTGGTCGCGGAGATCACCAAGCTGTCCGACGACGCGTCCGTGCACGGGATCCTGCTGCAGCACCCGGTGCCGGCGCAGATCGACGAGCGGGCCGCGTTCGAGGCGATCGACCCGGCCAAGGACGTGGACGGCGTGACGATGCGGTCGTTCGCGGCGATGGCCTTCGGCGATCCGGGGTTCCGGTCCGCGACGCCCGGCGGGATCATGCGGCTGCTCGCCGCGTACGACGTACCGCTGGAAGGGGCGCACGCGGTGGTGATCGGCCGCAGCCCGATCCTCGGCAAGCCGGCCGGCATGTTGCTGCTGGCATCGAACGCGACCGTCACGTACGCGCACTCGCGCACCCGCGACCTGCCGGAGCTGGTCCGCACCGCCGACGTGGTGATCGCCGCCGTCGGCAAGCCGAACTTCGTCCGCGGTGACTGGCTGAAACCGGGCGCTGTGGTGGTCGACGCCGGGTACAACGAGGGCAACGTCGGCGACGTGCACTTCGACGAGGCGGCTGCGGTGGCGCGGCTCATCACGCCGGTGCCGGGCGGTGTCGGCCCGATGACGATCGCGCTGCTGCTGGAGCAGACGGTCGACGCCGCTGAGACGGCTGTCCACTCTTTGACTACTCTGGCCTAGGGTTGGGGCAGACAGGGTTCTAAGGAGGCGAGACGTGGCGGTACGGGCGATCCGGGGTGCCACCCAGCTGGACGTGGACGAGCGCGAGCATCTGCTCGAGCGGTCGGCGGAGCTGGTGAAGGCGGTCCTGGAGGCGAACGATCTGGAGAACGAGGATCTGATCAGCATCCTGTTCACCGTCACGTCGGACCTCCGGTCGGAGTTTCCCGCGGTCGCAGGCCGGCAGATCGGGCTCACCGACGTACCGCTGATGTGCATGCAGGAGATCCCCGTGCCGCATGCGCTGCCGCGCGTCGTGCGGCTGATGGTGCACACCGAGACCCCGCGGTCCCGGGACAAGATCCAGCACGTCTACCTGCACGGCGCGGTCGCCCTCCGCCCAGATCTCACCGGCGCTCAGTGAGTGAGCTGCGGGGCCCGGTCCGCATTGTCGGCACCGGGCTGATCGGGACCTCGATCGGTCTCGCGCTGGCACGGCTCGGGGTGGTCGTGGAGCTCGTCGACGGGAATCCGGACAACGCGTTGATGGCCGAGCGGATCGGTGCCGGTTCGCGACTGGTGGAGATCGAGCCGCAACTCGTCGTGGTCGCCGTACCGCCGGACCACGTCGGCGCGGTCGTCGCCGAGCAGCTACGGCAGACCGCAGGCTCGCGCGCGACTGTCACCGATGCGGCGAGCGTGAAGTCGAAGCCACTGGCCGACGCGCGCGGCCTGGTGGGCGACGTCAGCCGGTACGTCGGAAGTCACCCGATGGCAGGCTCCGAACGCAACGGTCCACTGGCCGCGCGCGCCGACCTGTTCGACGGCGCGACCTGGGCGATCACTCCGCACGCGACCAGCGATCCGAACGCCGTCGACCTGGTACGCCGACTTGCCGAGGCGTGCGGTGCGCGCACAGTTGAGCTGTCCGTCGAGGACCACGACCTCGGGGTCGCGCGCGTCTCGCACCTGCCGCACCTGATGTCCGCGCTGGCTGCCGGGACACTGGCCGACGCGCCGTCCTCGCACCTGGAGCTGTCCGGCCAGGGCGTTCGCGACGTCACCCGGATCGCGGCCGGCGACCCGGCGCTGTGGACGCAGATCGTGTCCGCGAACTCGGCCGCGCTGACCGGCTTGCTGGAGCAGATCCGCGGCGAGCTCGACCGGTTGCTCGTTGCTCTCGGCAAGGAAGAGGCCGGTGGCGAGCTGACCGCGATTCTCGGCCAGGGTGTGTCCGGCGCGGTCCGGGTCCCGGGCAAGCACGGTACGCCGCACATCGACCTGGTCACGGTCCTGGTGACGATCCCGGACCGTCCCGGTCAACTGGCCCGGCTGTTCGCGGACGCGGCCGAGTCCGGCGCCAACGTCGAGGACCTCCGGATCGACCACAGCCCGGGCCGCCCGGTCGGTGAGGTCGAGCTCGCGGTCAAACCCGGTTCGGTCGACCAGCTGGTCGACGTACTGACCGAGCGCGGCTGGGTGGTCCACCGCTAGTTCTGTCCCCTCGCGAAGGTAACCTTCGGGGCATGATCATCGCTGTGGACGGGCCGAGCGGCTCCGGTAAGTCGAGCACCGCCCGCGGAGTCGCCACCCGGCTCGGGCTGCGGTTCCTGGACACCGGTGCGACGTACCGTGCCGTCACCTGGTCGGCGGTCGAGCACGGGCTGGACCTCGACGACACCGGGGCGGTCGCGCAGCGCGCCCGGGAGCTGAAGCTGGAGATCAGCACCGACCCCGGCAACCAGTTCGTGATCGCCGACGGGACGGACGTCACCGCGGCGATCCGGGAGCCGCGGATCAGCGAGGTGGTGTCGAAGATCGCCACCAACCTCGACGTCCGCAAGGAACTGATCCGCCGCCAGCGCGCGATCATCGACGACGCGCAATCGAGCGGCGGGATCGTTGTGGAGGGCCGCGACATCGCCACCGTGGTCGCGACCGACGCCGAGCTGAAGGTGCTGCTGACCGCCGACCAGGAGGCCCGGATGGCGCGCCGCGGCGCCCAGGTCGGATCGCTGACCGCCGAGCAGTTGCGCGACCAGATCGTCCGGCGGGACGCCGACGACTCGACCGTGTCGGAGTTCCAGGTCGCCTCCGACGGCGCGGTCACCATCGACTCGACCGACCTGACCCTCGAGGAGGTCATCGACGTGATCAGCAGACTCGCGCTCGAGAGCGTTCCCCAGGGACGGAGTCATGACGGCTGAGATCACCGGGCACAAGGATCTGCCGCGGACGGACGATCTGCCACCCCTTCCGTACCGCTTGGCGCTCCCGCTGCGGAAACTCGCCAAGCCGTACTTCTTCCGCAAGTACAACCTGACCATCCATCACGAGGACCGGTTCCCGCTGACCGGCCCGTTGCTGATGACACCGAACCACCTGAGCCTGCTGGACGCCCCGTTGCTCGGCGCGGTCGCCCCGCGGATGCTGCACCAGCTCGGGAAGATCGAGGTGTTCGGCGGGGTGCAGGGCAGGTTCCTGCACCGGATCGGGCAGATCCCGGTCGACCGGTCGTCGTACGACATGCTCGCGGTCCGCAAGTCGATCCAGGTCCTGCGCGACGGGCGGGTGCTGAACATCTACCCGGAGGGCACCCGCGGGCCCGGCGACTTCCGCCGGATCCGGATCGGCGTGGCGTACCTGGCGATGGTCACCGGCGCCCCGATCCTGCCGGTGGCGCTGATGGGAACGCGGCTGCCGTTGGGTAGCGTGGAGGGTCACCCACCGTCCGGGAGCCGGATCGACGTGGTGTACGGCGAGCCGTTCTCCGTCGACCGCGTACCCTTTCCCAGGAGACATACCGACGTACAGGCGGTCGCCGACCACATCGGCGACGTGCTGCGCGCCCACGTGAAGGCGGCCGTCGACGAAACCGGCCACCCACTTCCGGGCTGGCGAGACCAGAAGGA
Organism: Kribbella sp.; assembly: GCA_036503355.1. Lineage (GTDB taxonomy): Bacteria > Actinomycetota > Actinomycetes > Propionibacteriales > Kribbellaceae > Kribbella. Next base: position 6,789 of record DASXXB010000238.1, read on the forward strand.
CCCTGATGACTGACCTGCCCACCGAACTACCGACGCACGAGCGTGAGGACACCGGGCCGCTCCCGGTGCTCGCGATCGTCGGGCGGCCGAACGTGGGCAAGTCCACGCTGGTCAACCGCATCATCGGCCGCCGCGAGGCGGTCGTCGAGGACACCCCGGGCGTCACCCGCGACCGCGTGTCGTACGACGCCGACTGGGCCGGCCGGGAGTTCACCGTCGTCGACACCGGTGGCTGGGACCCGGACGCCGTCGGCATGGCCGCACTGGTCGCCGCCCAGGCGGAGGTCGCGATCAACGCGGCCGACGCGGTGCTGTTCGTGGTGGACGCGGTGGTCGGCATCACCGACGCCGACGAGGCCGTCGTCCGGGTACTGCGGAAGTCCGGCAAGCCCGTCGTACTGGCCGCGAACAAGGTCGACGACCAGCGGATCGAGTCCGAGGCGATGAACCTGTGGGCGCTCGGCATCGGCGAGCCGTTCCCGATCTCGGCCATGCACGGCCGGGGCACGGGCGACATGCTCGACGCGGTGCTGGCCGCTCTGCCCGAGGCTCCGGCGGAGCGCGACGGCGAGGCCGGCGGACCGCGGCGGGTGGCGATCGTCGGCAAGCCGAACGTCGGCAAGTCGTCACTGCTCAACAAGGTCGCCAAGGAGGACCGCGTCGTCGTCAGCGACGTCGCCGGTACGACGGTTGACCCGGTCGACGAGCTGATCACCCTCGGCGGCCAGGAGTGGCGGTTCATCGACACCGCCGGCATCCGGCGCAAGGTGAAGAACGTCCAGGGCCACGAGTACTACGCCTCGCTGCGGACCAACGCCGCGATCGAGCGCGCCGAGGTCGTGGTGGTCGTCATCGACGCGTCGGAGTCGATCACCGAACAGGACCTGCGGATCATGAACGCGGTCGAGGAAGCCGGCCGGGCGCTCGTGATCGCGTACAACAAGTGGGACCTGGTCGACGAGGAGCGGCGCTACTACCTGGAGCGCGAGATCGACCGCGACCTGGTGCAGTTCCGCTGGGCGCCGCGGGTCAACATCAGCGCGCTCACCGGCCGGCACATGGAGAAGCTGGTGCCGGCGATCGAGGCCGCGCTGGACGGCTGGCAGACGCGCGTACCGACCGGCCAGCTGAACGCCTTCCTCGGCCGCCTGGTCGCCGCCCACCCGCACCCGGTGCGGTCCGGCAAGCAGCCCAAGATCCTGTTCGGCACCCAGGCCACCACGATGCCGCCGACCTTCGCGATCTTCACCTCCGGCCAGATCGAACCGTCCTACCAACGCTTCATCGAACGCCGCCTCCGCGAAGACTTCGGCTTCGTGGGAAGCCCGGTCCACGTCCAGATCCGCGCCCGCCAGAAGAACAAGAAACGCTGACCTGACCCTGGTAAAACCCACCACCCAGATGGGGTAAGGTATTGCCCGTTCGCTCTTCGGAGCGGGGCGACGGGCCGTAGCGTAGCTTGGTTAACGCGCCGGTCTGGGGGACCGGAGAGCGCGAGTTCAAATCTCGCCGGCCCGACGTCGAAGCGGGGCACCGAAATTGTCGGTGCCCCGCTTTACTTTTCGTCTTATGGCGGCAACGAGAGATCGACGAACCTGGAACGACGACCAACTGCGGCAGGCGGTCGCAAACAATCGCTCATGGCGTGCTGTTGCCCGTGCACTGGGGCTGAAGGCGACTTCTGCAGGCGTGATCCGGACGGTGAAGCGGCACGCCGCGCGCCTCGAGTTGGAGTGCACGCATTTCACCGGACAGCGTCGCTGGTCGGATCAGCAACTGCGTGAGGCCGTGGCGTCGGCGAGTTGCTGGGCCGACGTGCTGACTGAACTTGACGTCATCGACAACGGGGAGAACCGGGTCCGGGTCAAGGGACATGCAGCGAGGCTCAAGCTGGAGTCCAGCCACCTGAAGTCGCCACACGCGCAGGCCGCCCCCGTTGATGTGTTCGACGAGCCGGTCCAACCGGAGATGCTCCGCTACTCGGCATCGGCGTTGGCCATGGCGTGGTTCACCTTGCGTGGATGTCCGGTTGCCTTGCCGATCGAGCCGCAGGAATACGACCTGCTCGTGACGACCTCCGACGGCATCCAGCGCGTGCAGGTCAAATCCTGTGCAGCTCGCAACTCACGCGGCTACTGGCACGTCGGCATCGGCCGCCGTCCGTACACGCTCGACAAGACTGCGGGAAAGATGCCGTACGATCCCGACTCGATCGACCTGTTCTTCATCCTGCTCGGCGACGGCAGCATTTACGTCATCCCGAGTTCGCTGCTGGCGGGCCGAGTAGCTATCTCGGCGGAGAGCTACACCCCCTACCGCGTGGGTGATGCGTCGAGTCTGCTCGGTGGGGCGCCTGTGGTGGGTGATGCCCCGCGGCGGGGGTCAGGGTACGTTCAGGAGTTCGTCGGTTCGCGGTTCCTCCGGGACCCGAAGGGTTTCGCCTTCGATGTCTACTCGGGGGGTGAGGCGGTCTAGCCAGCGGGGGAACCACCAGGCGCGGTCGCCGAGGAGGCTGAGGATGGCGGGGACCAGCGTCATCCGGACGACGAACGCGTCGACGAGTACCCCG
>DASXXB010000239.1:0-2761 GCA_036503355.1 Kribbella sp.
ACGCGCCGACTACATCGCGCACCCAGTCACAGTGGCGGGACCGCCCCGGACTCCCAGCCACAGCCGGTCACCGGTGTTCCTCCACACTCGTCCGCCCGATCATGACACACCCCACCCCCTCCCTCAGCGACGAGGTTCACACACCCCCGACCGCCGGTTCATCGGGTCAGGCGTTTGGCGAGGGCGGTGGCGGCGGTGTCGTCGCGGACTTCGCGGATGCCGACGATCGGGGTGACGGTGACGAAGCCTTCGGCGAGGAGGGCTTCGTCGGTGCCGGCGACGGGGGTCACCTGGGTGCGTTCGACGGTGATCATCGGTTCGCCGGTGGGGGCCGTCGTACCGAGGAGGCGGGTCCGCCGGGGGATCGCCAGCGACGCGTGCCGTACGCCGGCCAGCTGCTCCAGCGGGCGGTCCGGCACGTTGATCGTCAGCACCGTCCCGGGTGCCTCGGCCGCGATCCACTCGAGCGCCTCGCCCGCGACCGTCGCCGCGGTCGGCCAGTGCCCGGGGTCGTCGGCGTCGATGCTGACGGCAACCGCCGACGTACCGACCTCGGCCGCTGTGAGGGCCGCCGCGACGGTGCCCGAGTGGAAGATCGAGACGCCGATGTTCAGCCCACGGTTGATCCCCGACAGCACCAGATCCGGCGGCGGCCCGAACAGCCCGGCCTGCGCCATCGTCACCGCGAGCGCCGGGGTCCCCTCGATCCCGGTGAACGTGACGCCGTGCTCGACGTCGGACGCGGTCCGGATCGGGCGCCCGACCATCCCGGCCCGCGCGGAGCCGACGCCGCTCTCGTCGATCAACGGCGCGACCACGACCACGTCGTACCCGAGCTCGGCGATCGCCGGCGCCAGCGCCCGGATCCCCGGCGCGCGATACCCGTCGTCGTTGGTGATCAGGACCCTCAGCGGCTCAGACGGCATACGTCCACCCAATCAGCCGCGGTCCTCGATGTCACCCTCCGTCTCAAGTACTGCGTTCCGGAGCGTCTCCAGTGCCTCGGCCGACGGCTCCGTCCACAGACCGCGCTGCGCCGCCTCCAGGAGGCGTTCCGCGATCCCGTGCCGCGCCCAGGGGTTGGACTTGCGGAAGAACTCGGCCATCTCCGGGTCGGCGACGTACTCCTTGGTCAGCGACTCGTACATCCAGTCGTCGACCACGCCCGCGGTCGCGTCGTACCCGAACAGGTAGTCCACGGTCGCCGCCATCTCGAACGCGCCCTTGTACCCGTGCCGCCGCATCGCCGCCATCCACCGCGGGTTCACCACCCGCGCGCGGAACACGCGCTTCGCCTCCTCCTCCAGCGTGCGCGTCTTGACCTGCGCGGGGACGGCGGAGTCGCCGACGTACGCCTTCGGGTTCGCGCCGGTGAGGTGCCGGACCATCGCGATCATGCCGCCGTGGTACTGGAAGTAGTCGTCGGAGTCCATGATGTCGTGCTCGCGGGTGTCCGCGTTCTTCGCCGCGACCTGGATCCGGGCGTACGCGCGTTCCATCGAGCCGCGGGCCTCGGCGCCGTCGAGGTCCTTGCCGTACGCGTACCCGCCCCACACCGCGTACACCTCGGCCAGCTCCGCGTCGGTGCGCCAGTTGCGCGCGTCGACGAGCGGCAGCAGACCGGCGCCGTACGAACCGGGCTTGGAGCCGAACACGCGAGCTGTTGCCTGCCGTACGTCGTTGCCGGCCGCAACGTCCTGCTGAACGTGGGCGCGCAGGTAGTTGTCGTCCGGCGACTCGTCCAGGTCGGCGACGGTGCGGACTGCCTCGTCGAGGAGCGCGACCACGTGCGGGAAGGCGTCGCGGAAGAAGCCGGAGATCCGGATCGTCACGTCGATGCGCGGGCGGCCGAGCTCCTCGAGGCCGACCACCTCGAAGCTGGTGACGCGGCGCGACGCCTCGTCCCAGACCGGGCGGCAGCCGAGCAGCCACAGCACCTCGGCCAGGTCGTCGCCCTGCGTGCGCATCGCCGACGTACCCCAGACGGTGAGGCCGACCGACCTCGGGTACTCGCCCGTCTCCGCCTGATGCCGGGCGATCAGCGAGTCCGCGAGCGCGACACCGACGTCCCACGCGTTCCGGCTCGGAATCGCCTTCGGATCGACGGCGTAGAAGTTCCGCCCGGTCGGCAGCACGTTCACGAGCCCTCTCGTGGGCGACCCGGACGGCCCCGCCTCCACGAACCGCCCGTCGAGCGCCCGCAGCACGTTCGCCAACTCGTCCCCGGTCCGCCCCAACCGAGGCACAACCTCACTCGCCGCAAACCCCAACGACGCCACCACCCCGCCCAACCCACCAACACCCTCGGCGCTGGTCTCCCCCGCCTTCCCTTCCTCCCAGTCCCGGCCCAACGCCTCGCCGACGACTACTGGAACTTTCGTCTCGTCCCATCCGAGCGTTTCCATCCCGACGACGAGCTTCCGCGCGACTGCCTCGAGAATGTCCACGCCGTCTGCCCCACTCACAGCCGGTAGGTCGGCCAACGCCGCGAGCTCTGCAAGGTCGACGGATGCTCCGGGATTGGCCAGCAACTCCGTCTCGTCAACCCCGAAGGCGTTCCCCAGCGCGGCACGCAATCCGGGAATCGAGTACGACCCGCCCCACAGTTGCCGGGCCCGCAGTACGGCGAGCACCAGGTTGACGCGTGCCTCGCCGGTCGGCGCACCACCGAGGATGTGCAGCCCGTCCCGGATCTGCACGTCCTTGATCTCGCACAGGTACCCGTCCAGGTGCAGTACGAACTCGTCGAACTCCTCGTCCG
>DASXXB010000240.1:0-33903 GCA_036503355.1 Kribbella sp.
CAGGCCGGGATCGGCTTCGGTCCGGGGCAGGTCGTCCAGGCTCTCATCCTGCTCAGCTGCGGGCTGGTGCTGCTGACGGCGGTGTGGTCGGCGCTGTCGTTCCTGGCGTTCTGGCTGCAGTCGGTGAACCCGATCGGAGTCGTGTTCCTGAACCTGGTGGAGGCCGGGCGGTACCCGTTGGTGTTCTTCCCGGTCGCGGTGCGGACGTTCCTGACGTTCGCGTTTCCGGTCGCGTTCGCGACCACGTTCCCGGTCCGGGCGTTGGCGGGCGACCTCGACTGGTGGCCGGTCGCGCTCGGGGTCGGGCTCGCCGCGGTGGCGCTGACTCTGGTGCGCCTGCTGTGGCGGCGCGGCCTGCTGACGTACTCCAGCGCTTCCAGCTGATGTGGTTATCTGTGACGTATGAGCTGGTGGGTCCTGCACGTGGACATGGATCAGTTCATTGCGGCTGTCGAGATCCGGCGCCGGCCTGAGCTTCGCGGGCGGCCTGTCGTGGTGGGTGGATCCGGTGATCCGGCCCTGCCGCGACAGGTGGTCGCCACGGCGTCGTACGAGGCGCGTGCGTTCGGCGTACGGTCCGGGATGCCGGTGCGGGCGGCGTACAAGAAGTGTCCCGACGCGGTCTTCCTGCCGTCGGATCCGGCGGCGTACGACGCGGCGTCGGCCGAGGTGATGGACACGCTGCGGTCGTTCCCGGTCGTGGTCGAGGTGTGGGGCTGGGACGAGTGCTTCGTCGGCGCCGAGACCGGCGACCCGGAAGCGCTGGCCGCTCAGTTGCGGACCGCTGTCGTGGAGCGGACTGGGCTGACCTGCTCGGTCGGCATCGGCGACAACAAGACCCGCGCCAAGCTCGCCACCGGATTCGCGAAGCACGAACGCTCGCACGCCGAACCGTTCGAGGGCGCCGCGGGTGGCGGCGGCATCTACCGCCTGACCGCGGACAACTGGCGCGCGGTGATGGACCACCGTCCGTTGCGCGACCTGTGGGGCATCGGCTCCCGGATGGAGCGCAACCTCAACGAACTCGGCCTGTCGACGGTCGCGGACCTCGCGGCGGCCGATGTCGACGTACTGAAGAAGCGCTTCGGCCCCAAGATGGGCGCCTGGTACGCCGCTCTCGGCCGCGGCCTCGGCGACACCCAGGTGACCGACGTGCCACGCGAACCGGTGTCCCGCAGCCACGAGGAGACGTTCGCGGCGGACCTCGTCGAGCGACCGGACGTGGAACGCGAGCTGCGCCGGATCGCCACCGAGGTGACTCAGGAGGTCGTCGCCGACGGCCGCACGATCCAGCGGGTGTGGGTGAAGCTCCGGTTCGTCAACTTCTACACCCCGATCAAGAGCCGCAAACTCCCTGCACCGACGCAGGATCCTGAGGTCGTCGCCGACACTGCCTTGACACTGCTGGAGAAGTTCGAGCTGCGCCGGCCGATCCGCCTGCTGGGCGTCCGCGTCGAGTTCGTTCCGGGCGTCAGCGAAGCACCCCGATGACGGACAGGAGCTGCAGCTTCTCGTAGCTTTCGCTACCGGGATGGGCCGTGTAGACGAGCAGGCGATGCGACTGATCCGGGTCGAGGAGCGACTGGCAGGTCAGCTCGAGTTCACCGACCTCGGGGTGGACGAAGCGCTTGACGTCGTTCGGGTAGATGCCGACCTCGTGGTCGTCCCACACCTGCCGGAACTCCTCGCTGTCGTCCTTGAGCAGCTGTACGAACTCGGCGGCGCGAGAGTCCGGGCCCCGGAGCGTGACGATCTGCCGCAGGCCGGCCGCGAACATGCGGGTGAGGAACGGGTGGTCCTGCGGCGCGTAGAGCTGCCGCGTCGCGGGGTCGGTGAACCATCGGTACCCGATGCTGCGCGCCGGGCCCGTGTACTGGGTCGTGTCGCCGGTGAGTGCGACACCGAGCGGAGTCTGCCGCAGCGTCTCGCCGAGCTCGGTGACGATCTCCGCCGGCGTGTCGTCGAGGCGGTCGAGGATGCGCAACAGGCCGGGGCTGATGTGTTCGCTGGTGGCGCCGCGCGGCGGTGGGTTGTGCCCGGCCAGCCGGAACAGGTGGTCGCGTTCGTCCAGCGAGAGGTGCAGTCCCTGCGCGATCGAGCCGATCATCTGCTCGGACGGCTGCGGCCCGCGCTCCCGTTCGAGCCGGGAGTAGTAGTCGGTCGACATGTGGCAGAGCGCCGCGACCTCCTCCCGCCGCAACCCGCTCGTACGCCGGCGCCGGCCCCGCGGCAGGCCGACGTCCTCGGGCTGCAGCAGCTCGCGGCGGCGCCGGAGGAACTCCGCCAGCCCGGTGCGATCGATCACGACGCTCCTTGTCTCGGGTGCTGGTTCGTTTCTACCGCCTGCGGGTTGCCGGAGCCACGGATTGCTGATCCCCCTGTGCCGAGCCTGGGATCGGTAGGCCGTGGTTAGCTCGCCGCGTTCGGCCGAGGATCGGGAGGACACCACCTGGAGGCAGACCACATGCGACGTACACCGATCGACATCACTCTCCCCGACCTGTCCGGGAGACGCGCAGTCGTCACCGGCGCCAGCGACGGGATGGGTCTGGGAATCGCTACGCGGCTCGCCGCGGCCGGGGCGGAGGTGATCATGCCTGTACGCAATCCGCGCAAGGGCGAGTCCGCGATCGCCGAGATCAAGCGGACCGTGCCCGATGCCCAGGTTTCGCTGCGCACCCTCGACCTGTCGTCGCTGGAGTCGGTCACCGCACTCGGCGACACGCTGCGCGCGGAGGGGAACCCGATCCACCTCCTGATCAACAACGCCGGCGTCATGCAACCGCCGGAGCGGCAGAGCACAGTGGACGGGTTCGAGTTGCAGTTCGGCACGAACTACCTCGGCCACTTCGCCCTCGTCGGCCGGCTGCTCCCACTCCTGCGGGCCGGGAACGCACGGGTCACGTCGCAGGTCAGCGTCGCCGCTCGGCGTGGCACCATCAACTGGGACGATCTGAACTGGGAACGCTCGTACGACGGCATGCGTGCCTACAGGCAGTCGAAGATCGCGCTCGGACTGTTCGGCCTCGAACTCGACCGCCGCAGCAAGGCCAACGGCTGGGGCATCACCAGCAACCTCTCGCACCCCGGCGTCGCCCCCACCAGCCTGCTCGCCGCACGCCCCGAACTCGGCCGCAGCCGCGACACCCCGCAGGTCCGCCTGATCCGCGCCCTCTCGGCCCGCGGCATCCTCATCGGCACCGTCGAAACCGCCAAACTCCCCGCCCTCCTGGCCGCCACCACCACCGACCCAGCCCCCCTCTACCGCCCCCTGCGCGACCGCCAACACACCCAACACCTCTGGCAAACCTCCGAATCCCTCACCCAAACCCGAGCCGCTATATAACTTTCTTCGAATAACGTTATGTAGGGCTGGTTTCTGCGATGGCGGACGTCAGAGGTTGTACGTTCGGGTGGCGGTGGTGGTGAAGATGGCTTTGCGCTCTGCTGAGGTGAGGTTTGTGGTGAGGGTTTGGGCGGTTTCTACTACTTGGGCGTAGGACGCGGCCAGTAGGCAGACGGGCCAGTCGGAGCCGAACATGACTCGGTCGGGGCCGAAGGCTTCCAGGACTACGTCGGCGTACGGCTGGAGGTCTGCGGGTTTCCAGGTGGTCCACGGGGCCTCGGTGACCATGCCGGACAGCTTGCAGGTGACGTTCGGGAGGGCGGCCAACTCGCGGAGTTGGGTGGCCCACGGGTCCAACGGCTCGCCGATCACCGGCTTGGAGATGTGGTCGAGGACGAACGTCAACTGTGGCAGGTTGCGCGCGGTCCGGATCGCGGCCGGCAACTGCGGCGTCTTGGTGAGGAGGTCGTACGCGAGACCAGCCTCGGCGACGGCAGCCAGACCACGCTGCACGTCGGGACGCAGCAGCCAATCCACATCGGGCTCGTCGTGGACCTGATGGCGGATCGCCTTCAGATACGAGCCGTCCGGGCGCGCCAGCAGACCGTCGAGCACGTCCGCGACATCGTCCGCCGCCAGATCGACCCAACCCACCACACCCGCCACAAGATCGTTGCTAGCGGCAAGCGCAAGGAACTCGACGGTCTCCTCGACCTGCCCGACGGTCTGCACGAGTACTGACGCGCCGACGTCGGCCGCCGCAGCCGCCGGAGCCAGGTCGTCCAGCGAGAAGTTCCGCCGGATCGGGTCCAGCTCCGGTCCGACCATCCAGGGTTGCTCACGAACGCTCAGGTCCCAGACGTGATGATGTGCGTCGACTCTGCTCATCCGGCGTACCTCCTCATCCGACCCGGCGGTCGTCGATCGCGTCCTGGTTCCAGTCGATCCCGAGGCCGGGGGTGTCCGGGGCGACCGCGTGCCCGTCGACGATATCCATCTCGCTCGACGTGATCGCCCGCAGTTGCGGGATGTGCTCCACGTACCGGCCGTTCGGTACGGCGGCCGTCAGGCTGACGTGCAGCTCCATCAGGAAATGCGGGCACACCTCGAGGTTGAACGTCTCGGCCAGGTGCGCGACCTTGAGCCACGGCGTGATGCCGCCGATCCGGGCGACGTCGACCTGGACGATCCCGGCGCCGCCCGCCGCGAGGTACTCCCGGAACTGCGAGATCGAGTACAGCGACTCGCCGACCGCGATCGGGATCGAGGTGGACTCCGCCAGCCGCACGTGACCGGTCAGGTCGTCGGCCAGCAGCGGCTCCTCGAACCACGACAGGTCCACCGGCTCGAAGGCCGCGGCCCGCCGCTTGGCCTCGGCGTACGTCATCGACTGGTTCGCGTCGACCATGATGTCCATCGACGGCCCGACCGCGTCCCGGACCGCGCGGAGCCGCTCGAGATCCTCGTGCACCCGCGGCTTGCCCACCTTGAGCTTCACGCCCGGCCAGCCGGCCTTCTGCGACGCCAGCGCACCGGCGACCAGCTCGTCGGTTGTCAGGTGCAACCACCCGCCTTCGGTGTCGTACAGCGGCACCTGCTGCCGGTACCCGCCGGCCAGCCGCCACAACGACTCGCCCGCCCGCAGACAGCGCAGATCCCACAACGCCGTGTCGACCGAAGCCAGCGCGAGCGAGGTGATCGCGCCTACAGTCGTCGCATGCGTGGACCAGAAGAGATCCGACCACAGGGCCTCGACGTTGCGCGCGTCCGCGCCGACCAGCCGCGGCAGCAGATGGTCGCGGAGCAGTGCGAGTACGGCGGTGCCGCCGGTGCCGATCGTGTACGAGTACCCGAGGCCGGTCAGTCCGTCGGCCGTGGTCAGCCGGACGAAAACGGTTTCCTGTTTGAGGAACGCCTGTACCGCGTCGGTCCGGACGGTTTCGACCTCGAGGTCGACCAGGAACGCCTCGGCCCGGACAATCGGCGTACTCACATGGCCTCCAAGATCCTATAGGATATTGCGCATCCTGATGCTCCCCCTTCACACTGGATGGGTCAAGCACACTGGGTGCGTCAATGCGGATCGCGAGGACTCCGGGAGGAGCGACAGGTGACTGATGCGCACGCCGGTCTGGCCGGGCAGCTCACCCGGCTGCCGCAGCGGCAGGTGCTGAGCGACGACGTGTACGAGACGGTCAAGGGCCTGATCATGGACAGCGTCGTGGAGCCGGGCACCCGGTTGAACATCGACGCCCTGACCCGTGAGCTGGGCATCTCGCAGACCCCGATCCGGGAGTCACTGGCCCGGCTGGAGTCCGACGGGCTGGTGATCAAGGAGCCGCTGCGCGGGTACCGGGTGTCCTCGCGGCTGACCCGCGCCGAGTTCGAGGACCTCTTCGAGTACCGGCTGCACATCGAGCCGTGGGCGGCCGGTCGCGCCGCCGAGCGGGCCGCCGACGAGGACCTGGCCCGGCTCAAGGCCGAGATGCTGAGCTACACCGACGTACCGGATCGTCCGTCGTACGAGAGCTACCGGGCGATGGCCGCGCACGACCAGCGGTTCCACGACCTGGTACTGGAGCTGTCCGGCAACGAGACCGCCCGGCTGTCCTTCCAGCGGACACACTGCCACCTGCACCTGTTCCGGCTGTACTACGGTGGCGGCATCGCGACGAAGGCGTTGCGAGAGCACAAAACCGTGGTGACTGCCGTCCGCAAGGGCGACCCGGAGGAGGCGGCCGCGGCGATGCGGTCGCACATCGAAGCCTCCCGGGCGCGTCTGCGGCCCATGTTCGACCAAGACTGACCCGTCCTAGGGAGATATCTGTGGAACTGCTCCGCCTCGGCGCGTTCGGTGAGGAGCGCCCGTACGTGCGCGCCACCGACGGCACCGTTCACGACCTCAGCTCGCTGACCCCCGACATCGACGGGGCTTTCCTCGCCGCCGACGGGATCGCCCGGACCCGCGCCGCTCTCGAGGCCGGCTCGCTGCCGGTCGCCGAGACGGATGCTTTGCGCGTCGGCGCACCGATCGCCCGCCCGGGCGCGGTCGTCTGCATCGGCCAGAACTACGCGGCCCATGCCGCCGAGTCCGGCGCCGAGCCGCCGAAGCAGCCGATCGTGTTCTTCAAGCACCCGAACACCGTCGTCGGCCCGTACGACGAGGTGCTGGTCCCGCGCGGCTCCGCGAAGACCGACTGGGAGGTCGAGCTCGCGGTCGTGATCGGCAAGCAGGCCCGGTACGTCGAGACCGACGAGGATGCACTCGCCTGCATCGCGGGGTACGCCGTCTCGAACGACGTGTCCGAGCGCGCGTTCCAGATCGAGGTCTCCGGCGGGCAGTGGTCGAAGGGCAAGTGCTGCGAGACGTTCAACCCGTTCGGGCCTTCGCTGGTCCCCGCGGACGAGGTCGACCCGACCAACCTGAACCTGCGCTCCTGGGTCAACGGCGAGCCGCGGCAGGACTCGAACACCTCCGACATGATCTTCTCGGTGGCGGCGCTGATCCGCGACCTCTCGCAGTACATGGTGCTCAGCCCCGGCGACATCGTGAACACCGGTACGCCGGAAGGCGTCGCCCTGTCCGGCCGCTTCCCCTACCTGTCGCCCGGCGACGTCATGGAGCTGGAGATCGAAGGCCTCGGCAAGCAGAAACAAACCCTCGGCAAAGCCTGAAACCTGTCCCCGGCCGCGCAGGGCCGCGCCGCGGGGTAGTTGTGGTGGGATTGAACAGGAACCGGTGGGTGGAGACCTGATATTTCAGGTGCCCTCCCACCAGTTCCTGTTCCAGCCCACCGTTCCTGTTCCAGCCCACCGCAACCGCACGCCACCCGCTTCCCGAACCGTCCCACCGCAGCCGGCGCGCCGCAGTACAGCCGGCGACGCACAGGCGGCAGACGGTTCGCCTTTCAGCGGTTGTCCGCCGTTCGTGCGGGTTGGTGCGTCCGAGGGCGGGCAGGTCTGATCCCGGCACCCGGGGAGTCCTACTGGTCGTTCCAGGTGGGCTGCACTCCCCACCCAGGACAAGCTCAGCGACCCGTCGCGGGGATCTCGTCGTACACCACTCTGATGCCCGCCAACCTCGCCGGCACTTCTGCAGTTCGACAGTCTCGCGACCCTGCAACGCACACGCACATCAGTCGGTTCACCTCTCACATGGTCCCTTCGCCAGTTGTATTCGGTTGGTGAAGGGACAACGGGAGAGGTGAAACTGTCCCCGGCTGGCTTTAGGGTCGGCCGGGTGACTGACTATCTCGCCGACATCAGGACCTCCTACGACAACGTTGCGGTTTCGTACGCCGAGCGTGTGGTGGACGGCGCCGACTTGGAGGACACCTCGTTCGACCTGCTGACTGCGCTTGTCGAAGGTTCCGCGGGGCCGGTGCTGGATGTTGGGTGTGGGCCTGGGCGTACGACGGGTTTGCTGGCGGCGCGCGGGCTGCGTGTGGTCGGGATCGACCTGTCGCCCGGGATGATCGAGGTCGCGCGGCGCGACCGTCCGCAGCTCGACTTCCGGGTCGGGTCGATGACCGCGCTCGACGTACCGGACGGCTCGGCCGCGGGCATCGTGTCGTGGTGGTCGATCATCCACCTGCCCCGCGACGTCGTACCGCGGGCGTTCGCCGAGTTCCATCGGGTGCTCGCGCCGGGTGGGGTTGTGCTGCTCGGATTCCATGTCGGCACCGAGTCCACCCACAAGACCTCCGGGTACGGCGGTCATCCGATGAACGTCCACGTCCATCGGTGGACGGCGCCCGCTCTCACGGACATCGCGGTCGCGGCGGGCTTCACGCCGTACCCCTCGGAGCTCCCTGACGATCGACTGCTGTTCCGCAGCTGAAATACGCAGAATTCCCGAGGCCGGGCGGCTGGTTCGGACGTAGCCTCTGCGCATGACTTCTCGCGTGCGGACGGTGACGTTCGATGCCCACGACCCCTATGAGATCGCCGGCTTCTGGCTGCAGGTCCTGAAGGCCGAGCGCCCCGACGACGACCACCCCGGTGACCCGTACGCCGCGGTGCCCGCCGACGGCCTGACCATCCTGTTCGAGCAGAACAACGACGTGAAGTCGGTCAAGAACCGCGCCCACCTCGACCTCGAACCCGAAACCACCCGCGACGAGGAAGTCGCCTGGCTGCTCACCCTCGGCGCCACCATCGCCCACGACCGCCGCGAACCCGACGGCACCGGCTGGGTCGTGATGCAGGACCCCGAAGGCAACGAATTCTGCGTCCTCCGCAGCCCCTCGGAACGCGGCTGACCGAATCCGGTTGCGCCCCGGTTCAGGATGCCGAAAGAGTGGGCGCATGGTGGATGTCGCGGGCGAGTGGCGGACGCGTGGGTTCGTGGTCCTGCCGGGGTTTCTGTCCGCGGAGGACCTGGCGCCGGCGCTCGGTGATCTCACCACGATGTTCCCGGCGCCCGACGGCTTTCACGACGGCTCGGACGAGCGACGGGCGCGGTTCGTCGACGACGAGTTCGACGGGATCGACGCGTTTCCGTTCAGCAGCGTCGAGTTCAGCATGCTCGCCGTACACCCCAAGATCATCGGCCTCGCGGAGACGTTGCTCGGGCAGAATGAGCTCCGGCTCTCGTCGGCCGAGGCGTGGGCGAAGTACACCGGTGCGACGTCGTACGACCAGGAACTGCACCGTGACTACCTGAACCAGACGATCCTGGTCCCTTCGCGCGAGGAGCGGTACCAGCATCTGGAGCTGTTCGTCTTCCTCGTCGACGTACCGGAGGAGCTGGGGCCGCCGCACCTCGTGCCGTTCGAACACACCGCGGACCTGCCGATGAACCCGAACTTCTACCCGCGGTCCGGCGGCAGCGGCGACTTCGCGTCCACCGACGACAACACGCGCCTGTACGACGCCGAGGAGTCCGGCGCCGGGCCGGCCGGGACCGTGATCGCGTTCAACACCCGCACCTTCCACCGCGGCACCGGGCTGCGCAAACCGCGTGGCGCGCGGTACTCGATGCAGCTCATCTACCGTCCCGCCGAGGCCGACTGGGGCCAACGCATCGCCTGGGCTGCCCGCAGCCACGAGCCCGCCTGGTACGACTTCGTCCACCGGGCCACGCCGCGCCAACTGGAACTCTTCGGCTTCCCGCCGCCAGGCCATCCTTATTGGACCGCGGAGACGCTCAGCGGCATCACGCAGCGCTATCCCGGCCTGGACATCAGCCCCTGGCAGAGCGCTTGAAGACCTCGTTCTACAGGTCGTCGACGTAGGGGGTTTGGCCGGTGAGGGTGAGGCGCCAGTCGGTGGTTTCGGCGGCGGCGGTGAGGTCGTAGCCCTGGCGGCGGGCGGTGAGTTCGTGGCGGCCGTCGGTGACCTCGGAGATCGTGACCTTCCAGCCGCGGGACTCCAGCGTCTCCGCGGCGAAGCCGATCTGCGCCTCGGGGTCCGGCGTGGTGGTCGGATCGCCGGTCTCGACGGCGATCGTGCAGACGGACTCCGGACCGCGGTCGCCGGACAGCGCGCCCTGGTCGACGGGACCGACGTCCTGGGTCACCGTCGGTGTCTGGCCGGGCACGACGATGGCTGCCACCGCGAGCAGTTCCGAGCGCAGGTAGTTGCGGGCTTCGGTCAAGGTCACGCTTCCGTGATACACCGTTCGGCCAAGCCTCGCGAGGACACGCCGGGGATCGGGGTCAAGACACGACGGGCGTCTCGCCGGTGAACGTTATCCGCCAATCCGTCGCCCACGCATGGACCGCGACGTCGTACCCGTCGCGCCGAGCGGCAACACGGTAGTGACCGTTCTCCGGAGGTACGACGTCCGCTGTCCACCCCCGGCCCCGCAACGCGTCGGCAGCCGCTTCGACGGCAGCCGCGGGATCGGGGGTCCGCGGGTTGCCGGTCTCGACGGTGACCCTGGCGACAGTGGCCGGGCCACGACCGTCGAACAGTACGCCGGGATTCACCGGCCCCGGGTCGTGCGTGACGACCGGCCGCTGATCCGGTACGACGGCCTCCGCCACCGCCACCAACTCGCTCCGCAGGAACTCCCGGCTGTCCGTCATCGTCCCCGCCCTCCTCGAGCTCCACCGCTGGGACGGCTCGCCGCATCCTGGCCGGCCGCCGTACCCGCCGACTCCCTCGACGGTTTGGTAAGGGCCACGACACCGTTGTACACCGCCGAGACGACGTGACTGGCCTTGTTCAGCACGCCGCCCCACGACGTACCGAGGGCGAGCTTGGTCTCCGCGGCCCGCCCCGTCTTCGTGGTCGTGACAGCGCCCAGGTCGCCCCGGATCACCCGGCCGATGTTGCGCAACGACTCGCTGTTCGGCCGGTAGTACTCGTTGTGCCAATGCACCGACACCGGATCGTCGCCGGCCTCCGGATCGCTGGTCGCCATCCGGATTGCGTCCGGGAACGTCGCCGGATCCGGGCCGTGCCATTCGGAGTACGACACGTAGTCCCCCGGCGCGCGCTCGGTGAACAGGCGCGTCGGCGGCTGCACGAAGTCCGCGGCTTCGTCGATGTACCGCTCGATGCCGGGCGACCCGGTCATCACCAACCGTTTCGGACGGGCGCCGCCCTCGATCACCGCCTGGGCGGCCACGTCGGTGCCGTACGAGTGCGCGACCACCGTGACGTCCGCGTTCTCGTCCTTCAGCGCGTCGATCTCGTTCAGGCAGTCCGCGAGCCGCGGGCCGCCCTCGAGCGCCGCCTTCTTGCTCGCAGCCTCGACCAGGCCCTGCGGCGAGTCGTAGTCGAGCCACACCACGACCGCAGTACCCGGACCGGCCTCCTGCTTGATCAGCTCGCCACGATCCGACTGCCCGCGGAAGGTGTCCAGGCTGTTCCCCATCCCAGGCACCAGCACCGCAATGTTCTTCGAGGGCTGCAGGGCACCGAGCACCTCGACCGCACGCCCTTGTCCTTCCGGGTCGACCTTGAGGAACTGCCGTGGCCGCTGTACTTCGACAACGTTGCCGTCGGCATCCACATCGGTAACGGTGACCGGAGTGAGCAGCTCCTTGACGGTGCCGAGCCGCTTCTGCTGATCGGCGTCCGCAGTACCGGCGTCCACCGCGACCTGCAGGCGGTCGCGGGCCGCGACGAGCAGGTCGTGGTTCGCGCGGAACCTCTCCGTCAACTGGTCGGACTCAGCCATCGCGACTCCCCGTGACATCAGGTCACCTGGGCGTGTGACCGGCAACCGCAGTTTGTCAGGCCGAGGCGCCGAAGGCCAGCGACCAGTTGCCGGCGTGGTACGACAGGTCGACCCTGGCCAGCGGCCGTACGTCAACGTGCCGCAGCGACTCCGCCGGCGCGTCGACGACGTACAGCACGACCGCTCGCACCACCGCGGGGTGCACGACGGCCAGCACCGAGGTGCGCTCCCCGTGCCGCTCCCCCAGGTCCCCGAGCCAGTCGGCAACCCGGGCGAGTACGTCGTTCTCCGTCTCGCCGCCCGGAGTGGCGTTGTGCGGCCGCTCGAGCCACGCCGACACTTGCGACGGGTCGTCTCCGAGCAGTTCCTCGAGGCCGCGGCCAGCCCATCCGCCGTACTCACGGTCTCGCAGCGCCGGCTCCACCACGGGGTCGAGCCCGAGCGCCTCGGATGTGCGTACGGCGGCCCGCTCCGGCCCGGCGTACACGACATCGGCCGAGACCTTCAGATCGCGCGCCTCCTCGAGGCTCGCCGGATCCGGTGCGACGTCACCACCAAGCACGAGTCCGCGCAGCGCAGGCGTCAGGGCGTGCGCAACCAGCGTCAACCTCAAGCTGCCACCTTCTGTCGGGCCGGCCGGCGATCCACCGCGACCGCGTACCCGAATCCGAGCAGGAGCCACAGTGTCGCCTGCGTGCCGAGCGAGGCGAACCGGAACTGCCACAGCAGCGTAGCGGGGAACGTCTCCGGAACCTCGTTGATCCGCGGCAGGATCAGGTACGCCGCCACGACGGTGGCAACGACCCCTGCGACACCACCCGCGAGTCGCGCGATCTCGCCGTACCGCTCGGCCCAACGCGACAGCGCAACACCGGCCCAGACCGCGAGCAGGCCGATGACCAGGGTCATCAGATAGGTGACTGTTCTTCTGGTGATCGTCTCCGGGTCGCCGACGGCGGGCGGATTGGGTGGGTACTTGAAGAACGGGACCAGCACGATCCCGACGAAGCCCGCCGCGGCGAGTCCGAGCGCGGCGTACGCGTCGTTGTCGGTGCGGAGCTTGCGGCGGAGGAACGTGAACGCGACGGCGAACAGGCCGCCGAGCGCAACGCCGTACAGGCTGGTCGCGAGGAACAGGCCGGCCTTCTGGCCGTCGCGGCTGACGAGTGGCTGCTCCTCCGCCTGATCCTGATGGTCATGGTCTGCTTGCTCGTGGGTGTGCGTATGACCGCCGGCCTCTTCGATCGCGATCGCCGCGTCGACACGCGGCTCGCCCATCACGTAGGCGAACGTTCCGGCCAGCAGGCCGGCGAAGAGTCCGACGATCAGTCCGCGCACCAGGAGCGATCCGAAGGTGCGCATCCGATCTAGTGGCAGGGCACGCCGAGCAGGTGCCGACCGTCGTGCATCAGCTCGTGCAGATACATCCCGGAGCGGGACACCGCACCCTGGTCGAACCCGACCAGGTACGCGAGCAGCAACATCAGGCCGACGCTGAGCAGCGCGGCGGTGAGAACCTTGGGAGAAAGCGCCGGTACGGCGGCCGTGCGGGCAGGAACTGCCATCTGAACTGAACCTCCTGGGGAAGTGCGCGTCCCCTTCGAAAGGCTGCTGTACCCGAGCGTCCTGACTTACGAGCCGAAACTCGATCACAGTGGCGCGGCCGCGCCGGACTCTCACCGGCTTCCCTCATGGCACCGCAGGTTGACCCTCGAACCGTAGAGCCCCACCCCAACCCCGGTCAACGCACCCCGGCGCGCCGGTGACCAATCCCACGACCACCACACCCCAGCCGAGCGTTGCTGGTGTGGATGTGGTCAGCCCACGCGTGCTGCGCAGCCGCTTGCTTCGTCGCTCCGCTCCTCACCGCGGCCGCTCCGCGCGCTCCCACCCGCCCCCCGCTTAGCGCGGTGCATTCGTTTCCGGCTGACGCCGGGAGCTCCCGGCTACCGCCGGCAAGCGACAACCTAACCAGGCGCCCTACGCAAGGAAGTGCACCGGCGGGCCGCCGTGGTGATGCACTGAACAAGGCCTCGAGGCCGAGATCAGATCCGTCGGTCCCGCGAGGCGGCTCGGTATAGGTCATCAATGCCGTTCCGGCCAAGCCGCCGCAACGCTATCGAATGGCCATGACAACATCCGCCAGAGGAACGCGAGCTGTTTCTAACCGCAACCAGCGCATGCACGCCCTGACCCATCGCCGCACGGCTCAAGCATGAGGAACACACTGCGGCCCCCCGGCTACGCGAAGCTTGCTCGGTCAGCCAAACCCGTGCAACACTATTCGCACGTTACGAAAGTAGCTTCGTTTCGTTCGCATGGAGGCTTCATGGCTGCCGAACTTCTCGAATCGCAGACCTATCTGCCGGAAGAGCAGGAGCAGATGGCAGCGGTCGCCAGTTTCCTTGACGCTCATCACAGCAAGGTGGGCGATCGACCCGAGCGTCGGTATCTGTTGGTGGGCGCCGACGAACACGACCAGATCGAGGTCCCTGAGGCGCTGCACAAGGTGCTGGTTCAGGCCGTTTCGGCCCTCCAGGCAGGAAGAGCTGTGACGATCTCGCCGACGATGCCGAAGCTCACGACTCAGCAGGTCGCAGACCTGCTGGGGGTCAGCCGGCCAACGGTAGTGCGCCTCATCGATGACGGGGAGCTCGCTTCTGAGCGGATCGGAAACCGCCGGAAGGTTTTGCTCAAGGACGCTCTGGAGTACCGCGATCTTCGGCGGAAGAGGCAGTACCAGGCGATCGCCGACACGTCAGTGGACCTGAGCGAGGATGAGGATCCCGCCGTCGTGAACGAAAGGCTCGCACGGGTCCGGAAGCAGCGTGCCGAGCGGCGGCGGTCAGCAGGCAATCTCTGACAGTATCGAGGAGTGTTCGCCGCACTCCTCGATACCTGCGTCCTGTGGCCGAGCAAGCAGCGAGACTTCCTGCTCAGCTTGGCTGTCGTCAATCTCTACCGGCCGCTGTGGAGCAGCGCGATCCTCGATGAGCTTCAGTACTGCGAGGTAGACAAGCTCACCGCCAAGTACGGAGTACCGCAAGACGAGGCGGAGGCGCGGGCCGCTCGTCTCATCGAGACGATGCGGAGCTATTTCGATGATGCTGAGGTCCAGAACTGGGAGCCGTACGAAGGCACCTTCGGACTCACCGACGTTGATGATGAGCACGTGGTTGCTGCGGCGGTAGCAGGACACGCCGGCGCAATTGTGACCGACAACCTCAAGCACTTCCCACAGGAACAGATGCCTCCGGGCATCGAGGTCATCACGCCCAGCGAGTTCGCCGCCAACACGGTCGCAGTGGCTCCGCAACTCGCGCTCGAGGCGGTGGCTACGCTCGCTGCGCGCCTGAAGAAGCCGCCCGTGACGATAGATGCGTTCCTGGCCGTTCTCCGCGACAGGTACGGGATGGAGGAAGCGGTCAACCTCATCAACGACGTCCGATAGAACGCCCGAGTCGCCGGCCGCCAACGAGTAATTGGATGCCACAAGGCTGCTTATCGGCGCTCGTTCCGCGGGAGTTGCAGCTTCCCTCCGTGCGGCCGTACAGCACATGGCGCGATGACGACCATGACTGCGATCATGACCAAGCGTTCACGCCGGCCGCTCCCGAATCCTGACCCGCTCAGCCTGTGGCCTCAGTTCATCTGCTCATTCGAACCATCCCAAGTCCTCAGGGGTGTAGAGGATCAGCCCGACTCATCCGACAGCGGCTCGTAGTGCGGTGACTGAGCGGAGGGCGTGGGACAAGGGTTCGCACGCGAGCGGAAGCTCGCAGATCCCGGCGTCAGCCGGAAGCTGATGCACCGCGCTGAGCGGTGGGCGGGTGGGAGCGCGCGGAGTGGCCGCGCTGAGGAGCGCAGCGACGAAGTCAGCGGCTGCGTAGCGCGCGTGGGCTCTACGTGTGGGTGTTCAGGGGGTGGATGGCGTCTTCCGTCGCGACGGGGTCGCATTTAGGGTGGGGGGATGCCGTCTGGTCATCATTTGGTTGCGTTTGCGGTTACTGCGCTCGTCATCATTGTCGTGCCGGGGCCGAGTGTGCTGTTCATCGTGGGGCGGGCGCTGGCGGTCGGGCGGCGGGAGGCGGTGCTGACGATGGTCGGGAACACGCTCGGCGCTGCGGTCATGCTGGTGCTGATCGCGCTCGGGCTCGGCACCTTGATCGCGGCGAGTGCGATCGCGTTGACGATCGTGAAGCTCGGCGGAGCGGCGTACCTGATCTATCTCGGCGTACACGCGTTCCGGTCGCGGAAGTCGCTGGCCGAGGCGCTCGCCGCTGGAGTGCAGCCGGGCGGCGGCCGGAAGACGGTGCGGCAGGGGTTCTTCGTGGGGGTGACCAACGCCAAGACCGCGGTGTTCTTCGCGGCCGCGCTGCCGCAGTTCGTGGACAAGGACGCGAGCAGCCCGGCGTGGGCGCAGATCCTGATCTTCGGGCTGATCTTCACCGTGATCGCGCTCTGCTCGGACAGTGTCTGGGCGTTCGTGGCCGGTACGGCGCGGGAGTGGTTCGCCCGCTCACCGCGCCGGCTGGAGATGGTCGGCGGTGCCGGCGGGCTGATGATCATCGGCCTCGGCGCCAGCATCGCGGTGACCGGCTCTAAGGAGTAGCGGTACGGCGCGCCGCCTGGACGCCGACGAGCGCGAGCAGGGCCGGGAAGCCGAACGCGACGACGTACGCCGCGATCGCGGAGTGTGGTTCCATCGCCGCGAACAACGATCCGCCGATCGCCAGGACCGTTGCGGTCGACAACGAGTCGCTGAGCTGCGCCGCGGAACTGTTGGCGCCCTGCTCGTCCCGCTCCGAGTACTCCAGCACGAGCACCGACAGGGTCGGGAACACGGTCCCCATCCCGAGCCCGGTCAGGCTCCAGCCGAGGATGCCGACCAGGACCGGTACGTGCGGGTTGAGCGTCAGCGTCGCGGTCGCGATGCCGAGCACGATCGAGATCATCCCGGCCTGCAGGAACACGCCGTGCGAGAACGGCTGATTCGGCCGACCGCGGTACCACGACGCCGCGCTCCAACTGAGTGCGCTCACGGTCAGCACGAGGCCTGCCAGCGCCGGCGACAGCCCGCGCTCGCGGGTCAGCATCAGCGGCAGGAACACCTCTGCCCCGAACCCCGCCGCAGCGACCAACCCTCGCAGCGCAACCACCGACGGCAGCCCCCTACCGAAGGCGAACGTCCCACGCGGCAGCAACCGGGGGCCGAAGGCAACTACCCCGCCGAGGCCGACGACCAGCAGAACCACCTGCACCAATCCGTGCTGCTGCCCACCGTAGTGCAGCAGCCCGACACCCACCGCGGCCGCCACCGCCCACATCGCCCGCTTGTCCCACAGCTTTCCCGGACGTACGTCGTACGTGCTGCCCTGCGCCAGCCCCGGCCGCATCACGAGGGCCGCCGGGACCGCGATCGCCGGTACGGCGAGGAACACGATCCGCCAGGTGGTGTGCTCGACGATCAGACCGGCGATCGCGGGCCCGACGAGCGACGGTACGACCCAGCCGGTCGCGAACGCCGCGAAGATCCGCGGGCGCAGACGGGCCGGGTACAGGTGCCCCACGACGACATACAGCGCGACTGTCAGCAGGCCGGAGCCGAAGCCCTGGATGATCCGGCCCGCAACGAGAACCTCCATCGAAGGTGCGAGGCCCGCGATGAGCAGCCCGCCCAGGAACCACGCCGTACCGTGCCAGAGCGGACGGGTCGGACCCTTCAGATCGCTCCAGGTGCCGGAGACAACCATCGCGACCACGCCCGACGCCAGCGGTCCTCCGAACGCGAGCGCATACAGGCTGAGCCCGTCGAGCGCCTGCGCAACGGTCGGCATCGCGGTCGCGACGGCCAGCGACTCGAACGCGACCAGCGTGATCAGCGCGACCATTCCGACGGTCAATGCGCGGTACTGCGGGGACAGGACGCCGCCGGTGTCAGCGGCCGGCTCGGCAAGGGTGGTCATGCCGAGAACTGTCGGTCCTCAAGTGCGCTTTAAGTCAACTAGAGGATCGCGGCGAGGATGAGCGCGATGATTGGCGGGACGGCCAGAGCGGCGGCGGCGCGGGTCATCCGGCGGTCGGAGGCCAGCAGTACGACGCCGGCGCCGGCCATGCACGCACACGCGAACAACGCGATGGCGTGACCCTTGTCGCCACCCCAGATCAGGCCGCCGAGCGCGCCGATCGCCAGGAACAGGTTGTAGAAGCCCTGGTTGAACGCCCACAGCCGCGCAGTCTCGACCTCTGTGTCCTTCACCAGAAACCGCTGGTAGGTGCTCGGCTTGCGGAACAGCACGCTCTCCATGGCGAACACGACCAGATGGAACACACCCGCGACACCGACGAAGATCTGCGCGATCACGCTCATGCCGGGAAGGTACCGCTAGCCGCGCCAATCCGTGGCGAAGGCGCGCGCCGGATTGTTCCGGAACACGGCGTCCGCGATGTCCGCCCCGAAGTACCGCGTGATCCGCGGCAGCAGGTGCGTCAGCAGGTACGGCATCCCCGGCCCTTCGCCGGTCGAGGCGCGCGCCCGGGCGGTCGTGGTGTCGCCGCCGAGGAGCAGCCGGTCGGCGTACCCGGCGTCGATCAACGCGGCCAGGCAGTCGGTGAGCCGCGGGTCGGTCGCGTTGTTGGCGCGCGACGGCCCGTCGAACGCGAGCCACGCACCACGCCGCGCCAGCTCGAGGTGCAGGCGGTGATCGGGGAACCGGTTGAGATGACCGAGAATGATCGCGGCCGGGTGGACGTCGAGTTCGTCGACGAGCAGATCGAGTGCGGCGTCGGCGCCCGAACCGAGCTCGTGGTGTACGGCGATCGGCGCGTTCGTCACGTGGTGGGCCTCGGCGGCGGCGCGCATCACCAGCTCGGCGTGCGCGTCGAGGACGTGGAATCCGCCGGCGATCTTGATCAGCCCGGCGCGGACCTGGGTCTCGGCGATACCGGTCGTCAGCTCACGGACGAAGATCTCGGCGAGCTGGTCCTGGACCTTGTCGACGTACCCCTCGGGGTAGTGTTCGCGTCGATGCAGGCCCGTCGCCGCGACGATCGAAACGCCTGTGCTGGTTGAGATCCTGGGCAGCAGATCGGCGCGGCGGTTGAGCCCGTGCGGAGTCCACTGCACGATGGCCTGGCCGCCCGCTTCCGCAAACGCCCGCACCTCGGCAACTGCGCCCGCCTCGTCGTCCAGCACCTGCTCCGCCGGCAAAGCCGCAGAACGGAAGAACAGGTGATCGTGCGAGTCAGTCACGCCGAGCGCACCCGGCACCAGATCGCCCAGCACCGTACGAATCCGCATCAACACACCCCTCCCACCAGACCACGACCACCAGCCACAGCCTGCCACGTCCCGACTCCCCGCCCGACCCGACGCCGGGGCGGACGCGGGAGCTGGGGCGGGGCGGGTGGGTCAGGCGGCTTGTTGGCCGGTGCGGCGGCGGTTGCGGCGGGCGGGACGGCGTCCAGGAGCGGCGGTCTGTCCACCTTCGGCCCGGATCGCCGACGGCCGCCGAGCCGACGACTGCTTCGACGCCGACTGGCGGGGCGACGACTGCTGGGTTGCCGGCTTGCGCGACGAGGCGCGCCTGCCGGAGGTACGGCGGCCTGGTGTCTGCTCGGGTTGGGGTTGCTTGGCGGGTGGCTCGATGTAGGAGCGTTCGCCGGGGGCGAGTTCCGAGAGCAGGGGGTGGTCGGCGCCGACCTTGGTGATCGTGGGCGAGATGCCGGCCTTGCGGGTCAGGTCGCGGACGTCGCGGACCTGGTCGTCGGTCATCAGCGTGACGACGGTGCCTTCGGCGCCGGCGCGGGCGGTCCGGCCGGAGCGGTGCAGGTACGCCTTGTGCTCGACCGGCGGGTCGGCGTGGATGACCAGCGTGACGCCGTCGACGTGGATCCCGCGGGCTGCGATGTCGGTGGCGACCAGGGTCCGCGCCGCGCCGTCGGAGAACGCCTCCAGGTTGCGCGTCCGCGCGCCTTGGGACAGGTTGCCGTGCAACTCGACCGCGGGCACACCCTGGGCGATCAGCTTCTTCGTCAGTGCCTTGGCGCCGTACTTCGTCCTGGTGAACACCAGCGAACGTCCGGGCGCGGCGGTCAGGTCGACGAGCACCGGCAGGCGCGCATCGGACTGCACCTGCAGCACGTGGTGCGTCATCTTGGCCACCGGCGACCGCGCCGTGTCGACGCTGTGCGTGACCGGGTCGGTCATGAACCGGCGTACGAGAACGTCGACACCGGCGTCCAGGGTGGCCGAGAACAGCAGCCGCTGGCTCGTGGCCGGGGTTAGCTCGAGAATCCGGCGTACGGCGGGCAGGAACCCGAGGTCGGCCATGTGGTCGGCCTCGTCGAGCACGGTGATCTCCACCGCGCCGAGCTTCGCGTGACCGGCCTGGAGGTGGTCCTCGAGGCGGCCCGGGCAGGCGACGACGATGTCGGTGCCCTTGCGCAGGCCGTTGATCTGCGGTCCGTGGCCGACGCCGCCGAAGATCGTCATCGAGCGCAGGCCGAGTTTGTCGGCGAGCGGCGTGATCGAGGCCTGGATCTGTGTCACGAGCTCGCGGGTCGGTGCGAGGATCAGCGCGCGCGGATGGTTCGGACGACGCTTGCCGCCCTCCGCGGCGAGGCGTGCGAGGACCGGCAGCACGAAGGCGTAGGTCTTGCCGGAGCCGGTCCGGCCGCGGCCGAGGACGTCCTTGCCGGCCAGGGAATCCGGCAGCGTGGCCGCCTGGATCGGGAACGGGCTCGACACGCCAGTGGCGGCCAGGGCGGTCACCAGCGAGGCGGGTACGCCGAGGTCGGCGAACGTACGGTTGTCGTCGGCAACTGTCTCGACGACGTCGTCGCCGAGTGTTCCGAGATCGTTGCTTACAGCAACCTCACCGCGCGCAGCGGAAGGCTGGCTGTTGCGCCCGGAGCGGCGCCGGCGGGGCGGTCGTCCGGACCCACCGCGCGGATCAGCCGCAGCGGCGGTGGACTTCTGGGAGGTGGATCGGGCGGGCGTGGTTGTAGACGTGGGGCGGCGGGCCGCCATAGAAGTACTCCAAAGTTTCGGGGGTCGTCCTGCCCGGCGCGGCCTGTCGGGCCGCGGCGCGTGGTGGTCGACTGCTGGCGCACAGTCAGAGTGCGCTCACCGGCCCGAGGCAGAACTGGGCGGGCCGTCACCGACAGTCTACGGCACGGACGGAGCAGCCTGCTCGAATTGTTCACAGGATGCTCGTCACACGGGTTACCTTCTGCTCGTGACCGAGTTCCGAGTGGATCCGCCGACCGCGGCCGGCGAGCGCGAACTGCTGCAGGGCTTCCTCGACTTCCACCGGGGGACACTGCTGTGGAAAATGTCCGGGCTGAGCGGTGAGCAGCTGGTACGGCGGGCGGTCGATCCGTCGACGATGTCGCTGCTCGGGCTGGTCCGGCACCTGAGCGAGGTCGAGAAGTACTGGTTCCACCGCGCGCTGGCGGGCCACGACTCGCCCCCGAAGTACTGGACTGCCGAACACCCCGACGGCGACTTCGACCTGGTCACGCCCGAGCAGGCCGAACAGGACGTCGCCGACTTCCGCGAAATCGTGAAACTGTCGGACGAACTCGCCGCGCAGTACGCCCTGGACGACACGTTCGTCCGCCCGGGACGCGAGGAGCAGTACTCCGTGCGCTACCTCTACCTCCACCTGGTCGAGGAGTACGCCCGCCACAACGGCCACGCCGACCTGCTCCGCGAACGCCTCGACGGCTCCGTCGGCGAGTAGGCCCTACGGCTTGATCGAGTTGATCAGGCCGACGATGTCGGTGGTGACGCCGCGGAGGCCGGGCAGGCGGGTGAGGCGGAGCAGGCGGTCGACCAGTGGGACGGAGCGGTCGATCAGCGTGCGAGTACGCCGTACGTCGTCGCTCTGGTCGTGGACCCAGAACAGGACGACGCCCATCTGCAGCAGCCAGAGGAGTTCGGGCAGCTCGGACTTCAGGTCGGCCGGGAGCTTGAGGTCGGAGCCGTCGACGACCCGGCGGAAGACGTCGACGCTCGCGTCCCGGGCCGGTCGCGACTCGTCACTGAAGGGTGACAGCGGACTGCGCGGATCGGCGGCCGTCTTGAAGAACGTGCCGGCGAACTCGTGGTACGGCGCGGCCACGTCCAGCCACGCCCGCAGTACGCCGGTCAGCCGTGGCACGAACGCCTTCTCCACGGCCAGTACGGGCTCGACCGCGTCGCGGTGCTGGTCCTGCAGCAGGTCGTAGTACGCCTGCATCAGGTGATCCTTGGAGCCGTAGTAGTAGTACGCGTTGCCGACCGAAACGCCCGCCTCGTTGGCGATCGCGCGCATCGTGGTCCGGCCGTACCCCTGCTCCCGGAACAACCGCAACGCGGTCGTCAGGATCAGCTCACGCGTCTGCTCACCCTTCGCGGTCGCACCGTCCGTCACACCCGTCAGCGTAATCACCCCCGTTCAGTCGCCGCAGCCCAGCCGCCGCCTGGACCATCGCCCGCGCGACCGGCCGCATCATCGGACTCGCCAGCCGTACGGCGGTGTGCCGGTGCTCCCCCGTGGCCCACAGACACACGATCCACGCGCGATCGCCCACGTACACGGACCCGTCGTCGGCGACCACCGTGATGTCGCGCAACGTGGCCGCGTGATCCAGTGCGGGGTAGAGCGCCCGCGCGTTCGCCGACCCCGCCGCGACGAACCGCAGACGCACCACCCCGCCGTACCCGTCCGGCGCCGGCCTCTGGGCGGACAGCCACTCCTTGAAGCGGCGGCACAGCCCACAGCCGGCGTCGTACAGAACTGTCAGCTCACGCATGCTCGGCGGGCCACATCTGCGGCGCACCTCCGACGAACCCGGGTCCGTGCACGGTGTCGTTCGGCGGCACCGGCGGGCGGGTCATCGTGTCGAGCTTGCTGCGGTTGCGGATCTTGTTGAAGATCCAGACGTTCGTCAGGTGCACCACGCCGAGCACCAGCATCACGATCCCTAGCTTCACGCTGAGCTGCTCGAAGATGCCGCTCGCGTTCTCGACCGGCGTCCCGCTGCGCAGGAACAGCGTCACGAAGCCGAGGTTGAGCAGGTAGAACCCGACCACGAGCAGCTTGTTCACCGCGTCCGCGATGTCCTCGTTCCCGTGGAACACGTCGACCAGGAAGATCCGCCCGTACCGGCTCAGCGTCCGGGCCACCCAGATGGTCAGCGGCACCGCGATCAGCAGGTACAGCAGGTACGTCGTCACCGTCAGGTTCATCATCCACCCCATATCTTGAACACGTTCAAATCTCTGTTGGTCCTGACGGTACGCCGCTCTTTTGAACATGTTCAAGTCGAGCATCACGTGATCTGGATCTCCCCTGGGGCAGGATGGCCACATGACGACCTGGGTCTTCGAAGGAACCGTCCTCCCCACCGGGGACACCGCCCGTCTGACGTTCGGCCAGGACCCGTCCGGAGAGCAGTTGCCCGGCCGGTACGCCGTACCGGGTCTGGTCGACTCGCACTGTCATCTGACGATGGCGTTCACCGGCACCGGTCCCGCGATGCTCGGCGCCGACTTCGCGACCGACATGCTCGGGACGCTCGCGCAATCCGGTGTCAGCGCGCTCCGCGACGTCGGCGGCAACCGCGAGGTGACGCTCGAGCTCGCCCGGACGCGAGACGACGACCGCCCGTTCGTCCTCGCCGCCGGCCGCTTCCTCGCGCCCGCGAACCGCTACTTCCCGCAGATGTACGAGCCGGTCGAGGCGGAGGATCTGCTCGCCGCGGTCGAGACCGAGATCGCCGACGGCGCGAGCTGGCTGAAGCTGGT
The DNA here is from genome assembly GCA_036503355.1 of Kribbella sp. GTDB lineage: Bacteria > Actinomycetota > Actinomycetes > Propionibacteriales > Kribbellaceae > Kribbella. Next base: position 23,272 of record DASXXB010000240.1, read on the forward strand.
CGGCGACTTCCCGGAGGTCGGCCCGGACGGCCCGATCAGCGGCAGCAAGGTCGGACCGACGTACGACCTGGACGTCATCGAGGCGATGATCGAGCTCGCGCACTCCCGCGGCGCCCGGGTCGCCGCGCATGTCACCAGCGAGCGGGTCACCGACCTGATCCGGCTCGGCATCGACTCGGTGGAGCACGGTACGTCGCTCACCGAGCAGGACCTCGAGACGCTCGGGGCCCGCGGTGGCGCGTGGACGCCGACGCTCAGCGCCGGACTCACCCCCAGCCCGAACGAGACCCCGGAGGCCGCAGCCCGCCGGAAGGCCCGCTCGGAGCACGTCGCATCGCTCCTCCCACTCACCGAGCGGTACGGCGTCCGCGTGCTCACCGGATCCGACGTCGTCGGCACGGTCCCGTCGGAGATCGCCCTCCTCGTCGAGCACGGCCTGTCGGTCGAGCAGGCGATCACCGCGGCGTCGACCGGCGCGCACGACTTCCTCGGCCTCACCGGCTCCGGCAACCTCGTCACGTACGACGCGGATCCGCGCGAGAATCCCGACGTACTCGCACAGCCGGCCGCGGTCGTGCTCAACCACCGGCGGATCCGGTGAAGGAGAGGGACCTCGACCGCTGGGTCCAGAGGTACCGGAAGGCCTGGGAGTCCAACGATCCGAAGGACATCGTCGCGCTCTGGACCGCGGACGCCACTTGGTACCGGCGGCCCGACGAGGCACCTGTGACCGGCCGCGAGGCGATCGTGGACGCCTGGCTCGACGTCGCGGACGCGCCGGGCGAAACGACGTTCGAGTACGAGGTGCTCGGGTTCGGCGACGGCGTGGCCTTCGTCCGCGGCTGGACGACGTACCTGACGAATCCGCCCGGCGAGTTCAGCAATCTCTGGGTGATCCGGATGGACAAGGACCGCGCGCACGAATTCACCGAGTGGTGGATGGAGAAGCCGCGATGAGCTACCGTGCCTGGTAGGCACTCAGGGTGCCACCGGTCCGCGGGAAGGGCTCAGCCCACCTGAGGAGTTGCACCTGTGCACTGATTGACCTCCTTTCTCGCCTGACGATGCGGACAGCAGGCTCGTAGAGAGGAGGTTGGCCCACATGCCGACCCAGCCGACCCGACGTCTTCCGGACGACCCGAACCTGGACCATCTGCGCGGCCAGGCGAAAGCCCTGCTGAAACAGATCCGCGCCGGCCAAAGCTCCGCGCTGACCGACGAGCTCCGTCCCGTACAGACCCTCGCGGACGCTCAGCTCGTGATCGCCCGCAGCTACGGATTCCCCAGCTGGCCGCGGATCGTGCGGCACCTGGAGCTGGTGGACCGCTACAGCCGCTCGCCGCACCGGCAATCCATCGGCGGACCGCTCGACACCCCGGAGCAGCGTGCCGACGAGTTCCTCCGCCTTGCGACGCTGCACTACGGAGAGGACGATCCGGCCAGGCAGCGATCCGCCCGCGAACTACTGGAGCGTTTCCCGGACATTGCCCAGAGCAACATCTACACCCAGGTGGTCGTGGGCGATCTGGACGCGATCGACTTCACCCGGGCGAGTGTCGAGGGTGGGCCGTATCGCTGGGAACCGCTGCTCTACCTCACCTACAGCCGCCTCGACGCACCTCATCAGGTCGAGATCGCCCGCCGGCTCCTCGAGAACGGCGCCGACCCGAACGCCGGCTACCTGTGGCAGGGAATGCCGTCGCCGTTCACCGCGATCACCGGCGTGTTCGGCCGCGGCGAGGGCGACCAACCACCGCATCGCGATCGCGTCGAGCTGGCGCGGCTGCTGCTCGACGCGGGCGCCGATCCCAACGACAGCCAGACGATGTACAACTGCGGTCCCGGGTGTCCCCCGCCGTACGACGATGTGCACCTGGAAATCCTGCTCGAGTACGGACTCGGCCGCGGTGACGGCGGCCCGTGGCACGAACGTATGACGACCGCACACCCGACCCCGCAGCAACTGCTCGAGGACGAACTGGTGTTCGCGTCATGGGCGGGACTGGCGCACCGGGCCGAGCTGGTACTTGCCCAAGGCACCGATCCGGAAGGCACCGGGACCAGGCACCCGGTGTTCGGCGGCGAACGCCCGTACGAACTTGCTGCCGTACAAGGGCATACGGAGATCGCAGAGCTGCTCCGCGCGAAGGGCGCGGCGCCGTTGGACCAGATCCACGAGGTGTACGCCGCGGCGATGCGGGGTGAGGTTCCCGACGTAAGCGCCGAGCTGGCTGCTCGCGCGGTGGCTCGTCAGCCACATCTGCCCGTCCGCGCTGCCGAGGTAGGCCGGACCCAGGCGATGGAGCCGTTGCAGCGCCTCGGATACGACCTGAACCAGCTGTCCGGCGGCGCCGCACCGATCCACCGCGCCGCGCTGAACGGTCATCTGGACACGGTCCGGAAGCTGGTCGAGCTCGGCGCCGATCCGGAGCTGCGCGATCCCAACTACCACGGGCACGCGCTGAGCTGGGCGGAGCACAACCACCAGGATGCGGTGGCCGACTACCTCAGGGGCTTACCGCAAGGAACAGGAACGCGCTGAACACCGCAAGGTGAACAGCGCCCTGCAACAGCGTCGCCCGGCCGGTCGACAGCGTGATGATGCCGGTCACGACAGTCAGCGCGAACAGCACCATCTCCTTGCCGCCGAGCCCGAGCACGAGCGGCCCGCTCAGCCAGATCGAGGCGACCGCGATGGCGGGGATGGTCAGGCCGATGCTGGCCAGCGCTGAACCGAGCGCCAGGTTGACGCTGGTCTGGAGACGGTTCCGCAGTGCCGCGCGTACAGCGGCAACCGTCTCCGGCAGCAGGACGAGCAGCGCGATCACGACACCGACCACCGAGAGCGGCGCGCCGGCCGACTCGACCGCGGACTCCAGCTTCGGCGACACGGTCTTGGCGAGCCCGACCACCGAGACCAGGCAGACGAACAGCAGCGCGAGGCTGAGTAGCGCGGTCTTCCCGCTCGGCGCGGCCGCGTGGTGGTCCTCGTCCTCGTCGACGCCGCCGTCCTGCGTGACCGGGAGGAAGTAGTCCCGGTGACGGATCGTCTGAACGAACACGAACACGCCGTACATGACCAGCGACGTCACGCCCGCGAACGCCAGCTGGGCCGGGCTGAACCGCGGTCCCTCCGCACTCGTGGTGAACGTCGGCAGCACCAGGCTCAGCGTCACCAGGGCGATCATCACCGTGAGAGCGGAGTACGACGCCTGCACCCGGAACTCCTGCACGCGATGCCGCAGCGAACCGACGACGAGCGCCAGCCCGAGGATGCCGTTGCAGGTGATCATCACCGCGGCGAACACCGTGTCGCGGGCCAGCGACGCGGCCTTGTCGCCGCCGGACGCCATCAGCGTCACGATCAGCGCGACCTCGATCACCGTCACGGCGAGCGCGAGGATCAGGGTGCCGAACGGCTCGCCGACGCGATGCGCGACGACCTCGGCATGGTGCACGGCGGCGATCACTGCGGCGCCGAGGCCGAGACAGACCAGGATGAGCAGGATCGCACCGAGCTCGCGGTGCCAGGTTCCGGCCAGGACGACGAAGGCGAGCGGCGGCACGGCCAGCGTCCAGCGCGGCAGCCCATGGATCACGGAGTCTGTCATCCCCAGAAATCCTAGCGGGAATCGGCTTGGCATCCGGGCGTCGCCAGGTGATGCTTTTCTCAATATGACTGTTGAAATCAGGAACGCGACCGCCGAGGACTGGCCGGCCATCTGGCCGTTCTTCCACGAGATCGTCGCCGCTCGCGAGACCTACACCTACGACCCGGACCTCACCGAGGAGCAGGCGCGGGCACTGTGGATGTCGCCGTCCAGTTCGCCGCTGGCGCGGACGACGGTCGCGGTCGATGCCGACGGCACCGTTCTCGGCAGCGCGAACATGTACCCGAACCGCCCGGGTCCCGGCGCCCACGTCGCCAGCGCGAGCTTCATGGTCGACGGCAAGGCGCGCGGACGGGGCGTCGGCCGGCTGCTCTGCGAGGACATGATCGCGTGGGCCGGGCGGTCCGGGTTCCGCTCGATCCAGTTCAACGCGGTCGTCGAGACCAACGAACCCGCCGTACACCTCTGGCAGTCGCTCGGCTTCCGGATCGCCGGCACCGTCCCGGAAACCTTCGACCACCCCAAGCTCGGGTACGTCGGTTTGCACGTGATGTACCGTCCGTTGGCATGAATCGCGCGCGAGGGATGTGGAAGGCGCTCGAGCCGTATCACGCGATCACCTACTTCGCGCCGGAGACGCGGAAGGCGACCGACGCGCTCGGGCTCAAGGGCGGCTGGATGAGCTACTTCGGCTGCCGCGCCGCACCCCTCGGTCCGGTCGGCCCGGAGATCGTGGCCGCCGTGTTCTACAACTTCCACCCGGCGATGGTCGCGCGCTCGATCCCGGACGCCTGGAGTTACGCGAGCCCGTCCCAACTCCTCGACGCGCGCCTGACGGCCGTGGACAACGCCGTACGACGGTTGTTCGCCGCCGGCACGCCGTCATACCAAACCGTATGGTCTGGTGGCGTGTTCGACCGGGCAGCGTCGCTCGCCCGGCGCGCCGCTGAGCTGGCGCCGACCGCGGGACGGCCGATCGCGGCCGCGAATGCAGCGTTGGAGTGGCCAACGAACCCGCACCTGGTGCTCTGGCAGGCGACGACGATCCTGCGGGAGTCGCGCGGAGACGGGCATGTCGCGGCGCTCGTCGCGGCCGGCCTCAGCCCGTGCCAGGCACTGGTCATGATCTCGGCGGACAGTGGTCCCGCGAAGGAGGTCTTCCAGCTCAATCGGCGGTGGAGCGACGAGGAGTGGGCTGCAGCCTCGGAGGAACTTCGGACCCGCGGTCTGCTCGACGGCGAAGGTGCGCTCACTGCGGCCGGGCATGCGTTGCGGCAGCAGGTGGAGGACACCACGGACGCACTGGCGGACCAGGGCTGGCAGGCGCTGGGCGATGAGCTGACGACGGAACTGCATGATCTGGTGCGTCCGCTCAGCGCCGTACTGATGGCCGAAGGATTCATCCCCGCCGACAACCCGATGGCTCTGCGCTGGGACTGATCCGGTCAGCCGGCCTTTGCGCTGCGGCTGATCCGATCGGAGCCTACGCGCTGGGACTGATGCGGTCGGCGAGTTGGCGCAGCGAGCGGGCCAGTTCCTCGCCGGTCGGTGCGGTGCCGGGGTCGAACATGCTCTGCGCGACGACGCCGAGGAGCATCGCCTGAAGCAGTGAGCCGATCGCCTGGACCTCTTCGGGCTCCGCATCCGGGCCGACCCCGCCGAACAGGTAGGCCAGTCCTTCGCGCGCCTCACCCTGCATCTTGGCCAGGTCCGCCACCAGCTCCGGCATGGTCGCCCCCAGACTGAGCACCTCGAACTGCGCCGTCCACAGCGCCCGCATCCGCGGATTCTCAAGGCTCTCCACGATTTGCCGCCACGTCGCGACGAACTGCTCCCGCGTCCCACCGGCAACCGCCCTGTCCGCGTGGTTGCCCTTGGCCGCTCCGGCGACTTCGGTAGCCCACTCTTCGGTCAGGAGGACGCGGAGGGCTTCGTTGAGCAGCGTCTCCTTGGAGCCGAAGTGGTAGCCGATCGCGGCCAGGCTGACTCCGGCGGTGGTCGCGATGTCACGCGCCGTCGTACGGCTGTAGCCCTTCTCCAGCAGACACGCCTTCGCCCCCTCGACCAGGGCCTCGCGGTTTCCCATGTCACCAACGCTAACACAGTCGTCTCATACATTCGTCTTGCACATTTGTCTAAGACCGTCGTACAGTCATCGCATCAACCAACTTCCGGAGGGGTTCACGATGACGACAGTCCTGATCTCGGGTGCGAGCGTGGCGGGTCCGGCGCTGGCCTACTGGCTGCAGCGGTACGGGTACGAGACGACAGTGGTCGAGCGCGCTCCGGCGCCGCGACCCGGCGGATACGCGGTCGACTTCCGCGGCGCGTCGATGACCGTACTGGAGCGCATGGGCATCCTGTCCGCGGTCCAGGAACGCGCCACCCGGATGGGCGCGATGACGTACGTCAACGAGTCCGGCACGGTGGCCGCGACAACCTCGGTCGAGGCGTTCAGCGGCGAGCTGGAGATCCTCCGCGGAGACCTGGTCGAGATCCTGTACGACCTGACGCGCGACACGACGGAGTACCTCTTCGACGACTCGATCACGGAGCTGACGCAGGACGAGTCGGGGGCCGACGTGGTCTTCGAGAGCGGTACGACGCGGCGGTTCGACCTCGTGATCGGCGCGGACGGGCTGCATTCCGTCGTACGGCGGCTGGCGTTCGGACCGGAGTCGTCGTACCTGCACGACCTCGGGTACTACGCCTCGGTCTGCACGGTCGAGAACCACCTCGGGCTCGACCACACCGGGCGGATCCTGAACGTGCCGGGCAAGACGGTCGGCACCTACAGTGCGCGAGACAACAGCGAGGCGAAGGCCTTGTTCTACTTCGCGTCCGGGCCGCTGACGTACGACCGACGCGACGCGGCAGCGCAGAAGGCGATCGTCGAGAAGCAGTTCGCGGGGATCGGCTGGGAGGTGCCGCGGCTGCTCGACGGACTGCGGACGGCGCCGGACTTCTACTTCGACTCGATCAGTCAGATCAAGCTGGACAGCTACTCGCGCGGCCGGGTCGCGTTGTGCGGTGACGCCGGGTACTGCGCTTCACCGCTGTCCGGGATGGGGACAAGTCTCGCGATCGTCGGTGCGTATGTGCTCGCCGGCGAGCTGCACGCGGCCGGAGGCGATCACGTCGCGGCGTTCGCGCAGTACGACGCACGGATGAGGGGCTTCGTGGCCGCCTGTCAGAAGCAGGGAGTCGACGGGGCGAAGTGGTTCGTGCCGGCGAGCAGGTGGTTCACCAGGCTGCGCAACCTGACCTTCCGGATGATGCCGTACCTGCCGTGGCGGAACGTGATCCGCGACATGTCGCTCAAGGTCGGGAACGCGATCGACCTCCCGGCGTACTCCGACTCACCCGCCGCAGACCGGCCTCGGCCGCACGCAGGACCGCGGCCGTGAGCGCATCGAGGATCCCGGACTCGAGCTTCCAGTGCTGCCAGTACAGCGGTACGTCGATGTACTTGCCGGGGGCAACCTCCACCAGGCGGCCCGCGGCGAGCTCGGGTCCGGCGACCTGGTCCTCGATCATCCCCCAGCCGAGACCGATCCGGACCGCCTCGTGGAACGGTGCGGACGCCGGGATCGCGTGCGCCGGTGGGTCCAGCCTGCGCCGTGTGACCTTGCGGACCAGCCGGTGCTGCAGGACGTCCTTCTCGTTGAAGATCACCATCGGCGCCGCCGCGAGGGCCTCGGACAGCGGCTTGCCGGTCAGCCAGCGTTCGGCGTACTCCGGGGTTGCGAGCGGGAGGTACCGCATCTTCCCGAGCGGTACGACGCGGCAGCCCTGCACCGGGCGCGGATCGGCGGTGACCGCGGCGAGCACCGTACCGTTGCGCAGGTACTCCGCGGAGTGTTCCTCGTCCTCCTGGTGCACCAGGAACCGCGCGTCGTGGGTGCGGGACAGGTCGAGCATCGCGGGCAGGAACCAGTTGTTCAGCGAGTCCGCGTTGACCGCGAGCGGGATGCGCTGCGCGTCGATCGTGCCGCGGACGGCGGCGATCGCCTCGACCTCGAGCAGTGCGACCTGGCGGGCGAGCCGGAGCAGCGCCTCCCCCGCAGCGGTCGCCCGGGCGGGCTTGCCGCGCATCACCACGACCTGACCGAGGCGGCTCTCCAACGCCTTGATCCGTTGGCTGATCGCGGACGGCGTCACGCTGAGCCGGCGCGCGGCCGCATCGAAGCTGCCCTCGTCGAGGACGGCCACGAACGTCTCGAGTTGCACGGAGTCGAACTGCATGATGAAGCAATCCTAATGGTGCATGAGAATCTTTAGCTGGCCTGAATACGCCGAGCTGCCTACCGTCGAAGACATGCCCCTGCTCGCCGGATTCGCCACGTCGCTGTCCCTGATCGTCGCGATCGGCGCCCAGAACGCCTTCGTCCTGCGCCAAGGTCTCCGTCGTGAGCACGTCCTCCCGGTGGTCCTGACCTGCGCGCTGTCCGACGCACTCCTGATCTCGAGCGGCATCCTCGGCCTCGGCGCGCTGCTCACCCGCAGCCAGCTCGCCCTGGACATCGCGAAGTTCGGCGGCGCCGCGTTCCTCTACACCTACGCATTCCTCGCCGCACGGCGCGCCTTCAACCCCGGCGCGATCACGCCCGCCGACCACGCACCGGCCGCCCTGCGCAGCGTCGTACTCGCCTGCCTGGGCTTCACGTACCTCAATCCGCACGTCTACCTGGACACCGTCGTACTGCTCGGCTCCCTCGCCAACCAGCGAGGCACCGACGGCCGCTGGCTCTACGGCCTCGGCGCCGTCACCGCCAGCTTCCTCTGGTTCTTCGCCCTAGGCTTCTTCTCCCGCAGACTCTCCACCCTCTTCGTCCGCCCCCGAGCCTGGCAACTCCTCGACACCGCCATAGCCCTCCTCATGACCACCCTCGCCACCTGGATGCTCCTCCCCTGATATCCACAGCCCGAAGGTTCTCCGCTGACTCCGTCAACCTTCGGTGTATATTGTTGAGCAACACGGCCAGCCCCTCTGCCTCGCAGGGCACGGGCTGGTTTTCATTTACCTGGGGGACTTTTCGTGTCGAGCTACACCAAACCCCACCTCACCTTCGCCGACCAGGTCCGACTGTTGCAGAGCAGAGGCCTGCTGATCGACGACGAGGCCGAGGCGGGGCGTCTGCTGAGCGTTATCGGGTACTACCGCCTCAGCGGCTATTGGTACGTCTACCGCCGGCCGCTCGGCAACGGCGTGCGCGACGATCGCTTCGTCGAGGGGACGACATTCGGCCGGGTGGTCCGGCTGTACGACACCGACCGCCGACTGAAGTTGCTGCTGCTCGACGCGCTGGAGCGCATCGAGATCGCGCTTCGCGTCATGATCGGATTCACGCTCGGTCGACGAGGCGCCTACGCGCACCTCGACCAGAGGAACCTCGACGGCCGCTTCGTCCGTTCCATTGGCGGACGTCCGAGCACCTACGACCGTTGGTTGCAGAAGGTGCTCGGCGCTCAGACCAGATCGTCGGAGGACTTCGTCCTGCATTTCCAGAGCAAGTACGACGGCCGCCTGCCGGTATGGGTAGTGACCGAGATCCTCGACTTCGGCTCGATGAGCTACTTGTTCCAGGGTTTGAAAGGCTCCGACCGCAACGAGATCGCCAGCCGGCTCGGCGTTCTCGACCAGTCCGGCGTCGGCAACGGGACGGCGGTGGCCAACTGGCTGCGGGTACTCAATTACGTCCGCAACGTCTGCGCCCACCACTCGCGACTGTGGAACAGGAACCTTGCCGACCAGGTCGCCCCGAGCCATCTGCGGCCGATCCCGGATCTTCGACATCTCACCGGTCCCGAGGTCTCGCACTTCCGCATCTACTCGACGCTGTGCATCATCGCGTTCTTGTTGTCGCGCACCGGCCATGGTCCGAGCTGGACAACCCAGGTCCGGGAGCTGCTCCGTGAGATCCCGGCTTGCGGGCGCGGACTTCATGAGCTGGGGTTTCCGCTTGGGTGGGCGGCAGAGAAGCCCTGGGAGGTGACGAGTGGACGTGACTGTGTTGTGTGATGCGGTGGCTGTGTTTCCGGAGGGGGTTTTGGAGGCTTTGCCCGGCTGGGGGGATGACGAGGCGGCTTGGACGAGTGTCGTGATGCCGGGGTGTGTTCGTAAGGGCGGGTGGTTGCTGCATTTCCACAGTTATCTGGTGATCGGGGACGGCGGGGTGGTGCTGGTGGATGCGGGGGTTGGGCCGGCGGGTGGCGAGGCGGCTGAATGGTTGGGGGTGAGTGGACGACTGCCAGGGTTGCTCGAGCAGGTGGGCGTGACGGCGGACGACGTGGACGCGGTCGTGTTGACGCATGTGCATCTGGATCATGTGGGGTGGGCGTCCGACGGGGTGCGGCCGGCGTTTCCGCGGGCGGAGTACGTCGTACAGCGTGCTGAACTCGATCATGTGCGCGGTGGGCAGACGTATTCGAACCGGATCCGCCCGATCGAGGAGACCGGTCAGCTGCGGGTGGTCGACGGTGAGGGCGTGCTGCGGGGGATGCGGTTGTTGCCGACACCAGGGCATACGCCCGGGCATCAGTCTGTCGTGACCGAGCGGGCGATCCTCGGTGGGGACGTCCTGGTGCATCCGGCGCAGGCGCGCTGGCCGGAGCTGACCTACGTGTACGAGCGCGACCCCGCCGTCGCCATCACTTCCCGCCACGAACTCCTGACGCTGGCGGCCGCAACAGGCCTCCCCATCGCAGCCGCGCATCCCGAGGCACCCCTGTCGATCGCCACCGCACCCCCAGCCAACCCGGCACAAGTCGACGCCACACCCCCAGGCAGTCCGAGGGTGGGACAGGTGGGGAGTAGGTGGTTGGTGGGGGCTGTGCCGGTCCCGTTCGCGGGAGGCGCGGTGTGCGCGCCGTACAGGCTCTAGCGGTATCCGGTGGTGTCGGCGGGTTTGCCGGGTTGTTCTACTTCGGTGATGTAGCGCCAGGCGTCCGGGCGGCTGCCGTCGCGGTCGGTGAAGTTGTAGAGCTGGGCGAGTTCGCCGCTCGACGTGGACTGGCCGTT
>DASXXB010000241.1:0-70605 GCA_036503355.1 Kribbella sp.
GATCTTCCTGCCCGAGAAGCCCGGCGGCGCCGAGAACCAGTTCAACGCGATGAAGTCGGTGATCCCGACCGCGCTCGCCGACCCGGCGGCCGGACTGTACTCCGAGACGAGCAACCGCAAGAGCAAGCAACTCGGCGACGCAATCAACCAGGTCACCGACGACATCGTGCAGGGCCGCAAGCCGATCTCGGCCTGGGCACCCGCGGTCAAGAAGTGGAAGACCGACGGCGGCGACAAGATCGCCGAGGAACTCGCGCAGGCCCTGAAGACCTCGGGCTGACCGGCCCGCGCAGTCCGAGTACCAGTAGCAACACAGACCGCAGTACAGATCTCAGTACAGATCTCAGTTCAGATCGGAAGGAACACCGTTGTCCTCCAGCCAACCCCTCAGGTTCGCCGCCGTCGGGCTCGACCACGCGCACATCTTCGGTCAGGTCGCCGGCCTGATCCGGGCCGGTGCCGAGTTCGCCGGGATGGCCACCGACGACCCGTCGGCGTCGGTCGCGGTCAAGGTCCGCGAGCGGTACCCCGACGTACCGGTGGTCGAGAGCCCAGATGAGTTGATCGCGACCGACGGCATCGACCTGATCGTGACCGCCGCCGTGCCGGACCGCCGCGGGCCGATCGCCGTCGCGGCGTTGCTGGCCGGCAAGGACGTGATGGCCGACAAGCCTGGCTGCGTCAGCCTCGAGCAGCTGGCGGAGATCGAGAAGGCGGTCGACACCAGCGGACGGTTCTGGTCGGTGACGTTCTCGGAGCGGTTCGAGGTTCCGTGTGTGATCAAGGCCGGTGAGCTGGTCCGGGAGGGCCGGATCGGTACGGTCGTGCAGACGATGGGCGTCGGGCCGCACCGGATCGGCGACCGGGCGCACCTGGCCGGCGGTGACGGCCGGCCGGACTGGTTCTACGACAAGGCGCGGTACGGCGGGATCATCACCGACATCGCCTCGCACCAGATCGACCAGTTCCTGTGGTTCACCGGCGCACGGACCGCGGAGGTGGTGGCGAGCACAGTGGGGAACTTCGCCAACCCCGACGAGCCGGGGCTGCAGGACTTCGGTGAGGTCCTGCTGCGCAGCGACAACGCCCAGGGGTACGTTCGGGTGGACTGGTACACACCGGACGGCCTGCCGACGTGGGGCGACGGCCGGCTGACCGTTCTCGGCACGGAGGGCTACATCGAGATGCGCAAGTACGTCGACCTCGAGGGCCGGCCGGGTGGCAACCACCTGTTCCTGGTCGACAAACAGGGCACGCACTACATCGACTGCTCGCAGGTCAAGACCACGTACTACGCGGATGTGGTGCGCGACGTGCGGGAGCGGACGACGACGGCGGCGCCGCAGGAGCACACGTTCGAGACCATGCGGCTGGCGCTGACCGCGCAGCAGAACGCCGTACTGCGTGGGGCGGCCCGATGAAGGTCGCGATCGTTGGCTGCGGCAACATCAGCCGCCGGCACGTCGAGGCGTACGCGAACACCGGCCGGACCGAACTCGTGGGTGCGGCCGACATCAACCTCGAGAAGGCGGAAGCGGTCGCCGCGAAGTACGGCGGCCGCGCCTACGCCAGTGCGACAGAGTTGCTGGCGGCAGAGGATCCCGATCTGGTCTCGGTGGCGACACCGCCGGGTAGTCATGCCGAGCTCGCGATCGAGATCCTCGCCGCGGGCAAGTCGGTGCTGCTGGAGAAGCCGCCGGTGCTGAGCCTGGCCGAGTTGGACGCGGTCGCGAAGGCGGAGGCGGCCAGCGAGGGCTCAGTCTCGGTGGTCTTCCAGCACCGGCACGGGTCCGCCGGACTGCGGGCGGCCGACCTGCTCGGGCGCGGTGCACTCGGACGTCCGCTGGTCGCGGTCTGCGAGACGTTGTGGTTCCGGCCGCTGAGCTACTTCGACCCGGAATGGCGCGGTACGTGGGTCGGCGAGGGCGGCGGGCCGACGCTCGGGCACGGCATCCACCAGATCGACCTGCTGCTGCATCTGCTCGGACCGTGGCGCACCATCGACGCCACCGCCGTACGGCTCGATCGCCCCGTCGAGTTCGAGGACGTGTCGCTGGCGTCGGTGGTCTTCGAGAGCGGCGCGGTGGCGACCGTGATCAACAGCCTGCTGTCGCCGCGCGAGCTGAGCAGGATCCGCATCGACACCACCGGTGGAACGCTCGAGGTGAATCACGTCTACGGGTACTCCGACAAGGACTGGACGTTCCATCCCGCGCCGGACGCGGCGAAGGCGGCGACGCTCGGCCTCGATCCCGGCGTACGCAAGGCCGGCGCTGACACGCCCGAGGCCTCGCCGGCGCCGGCGACCGACCCGTGGACCGCGTCAGCCGGCGAGGACGCGCCGAGCAACCACGAGGCCCAGATCCGGCACCTCGTCGACGATCTGCTGGCCGGCCGCCCGCACGCCACCAGCCTGGCCAGCACGCGGCCGACGATGGAGTTCGTCACCGCGCTCTACGCGTCGGCGATCACCGGCGGCCCGGTCCGCCGTACCGAACTGACCCCGCAGCACCCGTTCTACCGAGCCCTCAACGGAGGAATCCCGGAGCCCGAACTCGGGAACTCGTTCCTGACCTGAGATCAGCCCTTCCGAGACCCACCCGGTCGCGACGTGCGGCGGGGTGGGTTCTTCGTCGGGCCGGTGCTGCCGCGGACGATGAACTCGACCGGCGGAAGGTCGATCGTGGGCGGTTCGTTTCCTTCGACGAGCGCGACGAGGGCCCGCGCGGCGGCCGTTCCCCAGGCGACGACGTTCTGCCGGACCGTCGTGAGCGACGGGACCGCGTACGGCGCCAGCGGGATGTCGTCGAACCCCACGACGGACAGGTCGTCCGGCACCCGCAGGCCGCGGTCCGTCGCGGCGGAGATGCCGGCGATGGCCATCAGGTCGTTGCCGTAGACAATCGCCGTCGGCGGGTGCGGCAGATCGAGGAGCTCGTGGGTGGCGCGCGCGCCCGATGCGCCGGTGAAGTCGGCGGTGACGACGGTCCCGGTGGGCAGGCCGAGTTCCTCGAGGGCGTTCTGCCAGGCGCGGCGCCGGGCCTCGGTGTGGACGTAGCCCGCGGTGCCCATGACGTGTGCGATGTGCTGATGGCCCAGCGAGTGCAGGTGGTGTACCGCGCGCCGTACCCCGGCGTCGTCGTTCATCCCGATCGTGGGGCCTGGATCCGTGCCCTCGGGTGCGACGACCACCGCGCTCAGTCCGAGCTCGCGGACCTCCTGCGGCCGGGGATCGTGCAGGCGAAGGTCGGTGAGGAACACTCCGTCCGCCCGTGATTCGCGGGCGAACCGCTGATACGCGGCCCGTTCGGACTGCTCGTCGCCGACCACCTGCAGGACCAGCGAGTAGTCGTGTGCGGCGAGCCCGATCTCGACGCCCGCCATGAACTGCGGGAAGAACGGGTCGGTGCTGAGCAGCTCAGGGTCGCGGCGGATCACCAGCCCGACAGCCTGGGTGCGGTTGCGGGACAGCGCACGGGCCCGCGCGTTCGGCTGCCAGCCGAGCGCCTCCGCAGCGCGGAGCACGCGATCCCGGGCGGTCGCGCTGACGCCGGGACGGTCGTTGACGACGAACGACACCGTGCTCTTGGAGACCCCGGCTCGCGCCGCCACATCGCCGATCGTCGCCCGCTTGGCGGCGCCGGGCTCGAGACTCCCGGGCGGAGTGGGGGCTGTGCTCACCTCGCAAGGGTAGCGCAATCAAACCGGTTTGTGCGGCGAGCTGGCTGCGCTGCGGCAGCTCTTGACCCGTTGCATTCAAACCGGTTTAATCGCGGTTGCCACTTCGCCCTCCCGGACCCCTGAAAGCCAGGTAATGACGCAGCTCCGCGATGTCTCGACCGTGCCGTACGTCGTGCGCCGGATCGGCCCGATCATGAGCCCCGAGCCGGGCAACCCGCTCGAGGTCGAGGGCGTGCTCAACCCCGGCACGGCGTGGGGGAGCGATGGTCAGCTGTACCTGTATCCCCGGATGGTGGCGCAAGGGAATGTGTCGCGCATCGGTCGCGCCCGGGTCGTCGTCGAGGACGGCGTACCGGTGGCGGTCGAGCGGCTCGGCGTTGTCCTGGCCCCCGACCGGCGCTGGGAGCGCAGTCGCGACACCGCCGGGGTCGAGGACCCCCGGATCACGTTCGTCGAACCGCTCGGCCTGCACGTCATGACGTACGTCGCGTACGGCCCGCTCGGTCCGCGGCCGGCGATCGCGGTGTCGCGGGACACGGTCGAGTGGCGGCGTCTCGGGCCGATCCGCTTCGCCTACCAGCCCGAACTGGACACCGACCTCAACCTGTTCCCGAACAAGGACATCACGTTCTTCCCCGAGGCTGTCCCGGGGCCGGACGGCAGGCCCGCGCTCGCGCTGCTGCATCGCCCGATGTGGGACCTGGAGTGGCTGCGTCCCGGCGCGGGCGCCCCGGCACCGGCCGGGATCGTGGACACCAGGCCGTCGATCTGGATCGGGTACGTCGACCTGGAGCAGGCCTCGCGCGACATCACGATGCTCACGTCCGTTCACGGATCGGAGCTCGTCGCCGTACCCGAGATGCCCTTCGAGGAATCGAAGATCGGCGCCGGCCCGGCGCCGCTGCGGGTGCCCGAGGGCTGGCTCGTCCTGCACCACGGGGTGACCGGAGCGAACGGCAAGGGCTTCGCGCTCGCCCACGGCGCGCGGTATACGGCCGGAGCGATCCTGCTCGATCCGGCCGACCCGCGGCACGTGATCGCCCGCACACCGCAACCGCTGCTCGTGCCCGAGACCGCCGAGGAGTTGCAGGGCACGCTCGGCAACGTCGTCTTCCCGACCGCGGTCGAGAAGATCGGCGATCGCACGTTCGTCTTCTACGGCATGGCCGACTCGCAGATCGGCGTCGCCGAACTCGAGCGCCGTTCCACCACCGTCAGCAAGGGAGCTGGACATGAGACGTATCAGGTTGCTGATCGCGATGACGCTGAGCATCGTCGTCGCCGGTAGTGGACTCCTGACCGTGCCGCCGGCCGCTGCCGCGCCCGGGAAGAACGACGTCGCGACGATCGTCGCGCGGCTGCAGGAGTACTACCTGGAGCAGGGCGACGAGATCAAGATCGCCAACGGCATCTACCTCGGCCGGATGTCCGAGGCGGCGCAGTACGCCGAATCGCTGGCGGCCGACGGCTCGTGGTCCGATGTCGACTACACCGACACGACCAGCTCGGCGAACGGCGCGGTCTGGTCGGCGTACATCGCGCTCTACCGGATGCTCGCGATGGCGCAGGCGTACCGCGATCCCACCGCGACGGCGTACCGGAATCCCGCCGTACTGAGTGCGCTCGAACGGGCGCTGAAGTACTGGGACGTGGCCGATCCGACCAACAAGAACTGGTGGGAGACCGAGATCGGCGAGTCGATCGCGATGGGGCGGATCTCGATCTTCGTCGGTGACGTGCTCAGCCAGGACGCGTTGGACGTGGCCTTGCGGCACAACACCGGCAAGCTGGATCCGGTCGGCGCCAACGGGGCGTGGCGGACCACCAACTTCCTCTTCGAGGCGCTCGCGACCCACAACGACGCGAACATCCGGGCCGGGTTCGACACCATGGTGCAGACGGTCACCGTGGACAACTCCGGCGCGGTCCACGAGGCGGTCCAGCCCGACGCCAGCTTCTGGGCGCACGGCGCGCAGTTGTACAGCGAGGGCTATGGGATGATCCTGTTCGTCAATGTGGCGCTCTGGGCCGACGCGGCCCGCGGTACCGGGTTCGCCTTCAGCCGCGACAACCTGGACACGATCGCGAACTACATCGTGAACGGCACCCGCTGGATGATCCGCGGCGAGATCGGGATGCTCTACCTCGGCTACCGGCCGCCGAAGACCATCGACGGCGTCACCAGCCAGAGCTCGGAGTTCATCGAGCCCCTGACCAAGATGGTGCGCACCGATCCGCTCTATGCGAGCGAGTACCAGGCGCTGCTCGACAGCATCTACGGCAAGACCCGGTCGAACGGACTGACCGGGAACAAGTACTTCTGGCGCTCGGAGTTCTCGTCGCAGCTCCGCGACAACTACGGGATCTTCACCCGGCTGAACTCCAGCCGGACCGTCGGCAGCGAGTACCGGTCGACCTTCCGGCCCGAGGTCGGGAACGAGATCGTCTGGAACAGCGCCGGCGCGACCGCGATCCAGGTCAACAACCACGAGTACTCCGACCTCGGGCCGGCCTTCGACTGGTTCCACTACCCGGGCGTGACCGCGCCGTACGTCAAGGAGCAGACCCGCGGCTCGACGGGGAACGGCGGATCCTTCACCGGAGGCGTGTCCGACGGGACGTACGGCGCGAGCGTGTACAGCCTCGATCGCGCGGCCACGAAGGGAAACAAGAGCTACTACTACTTCGACGACGAGATGGTCGCGCTCGGCTCGGGCATCACGTCGACGTCCGACAGCGCCGTCCACACCACCGTGAACCAGGCCGCCGCGAAGCCGAACGCCTCGGTCGACGGCAAGCCGGTGCCGGCCGGGACCGACTCCGCGACCGTCGACCATCCGTCGTGGGCCTACAACGACGAGGTCGGTTATGTGTTCCCGACCGGCCAGCAGGTGCACGTGTCGAACAAGGCGCAGCAGGGCAGTTGGCTGGACCAGGATCCGGTCAGCCGGAACGCGTTCACGCTGTACGTCGATCACGGCGTCAAGCCGCAGGACGCCGGCTACGAGTACGTCGTACTGCCGGGGAAGAAGTCCGACCAGGTCAAGGCGTACGCCGCTCATCCGGCGGTCAAGGTGCTGCGCAACGACAACGAGGTGCAGGCTGTCCAGCACGCCGGACTCCGCCGGACGATGGCGACCTTCTACCAGGCCGGGCGGTTGGAGCTGGGGCAGGGGCGAAGCCTCGAGGTGAGTCAGCCGAGCATCGTGATCCTCGACGAGTCCGGTGCCACGCCTGTGGTCAGCGTTGCGAACCCGAGCCAACCTGGTCTCGTCGTCCGCGTCACGCTCAAGGACGGGACGAAGGTTGCGCGCGGCAGCTTCGCTCTGGGTTCCGGTGCGAACCTCGGCCGAACCGTGACGGCAAAGCTGGCGGCAGGCGACATTTCGGACTACACCGCGAGTACTTCGGCCGCGAACGGCAACGCCGCGCTGGCCGGCGATCAGGACGAGCAGACCGCGTGGCATTCGGTGGGAGACGGTTCGGCCTGGCTGAGCAAGGAGCTCGAATCCGGGTCCTTCCTCACCGGCGTATCGGTTTCGTGGGGCGATGACGCGGCGAAGCGCTACCTGCTGCAGACCTCACTGGACGGCAAGACCTGGACCGACCAGCGGTTCGTGCGGGACGGGACCGGTGGGCGCGTCAACCTGGAGCTCGCGCCGACGCCGGCGACGTACGTCCGGCTGTTGTTGATCGACAGTACGCGGGGCCGGGGTTTCTCGGTCAAGGAATTCGGGACGCAGGCAAGCGTCAACCGCGCCCTGGGCAAGCCGGTCACCGCCTCCGGCTCGTCTGGCGGGACCGCGGGCAACATCACCGACGGCAGCATGGACACTCGGTGGAGCGCGAACTCCTCCGACACCGCGTGGGCCCAGGTGGATCTGGGGTCCGTGCAACCGATTCGCACCGTGCGGTTGTGGTGGGAGGCGTCGTACGCCAAGCAGTATGCGATCCGGGTGTCCGACGACGGTCAGACCTGGCGGGACGCGTTCGTTACGAGCGGTGCGGGTTCCGACGGTGGGACCGATCTTGTCACCGTGGACGAGAACGCGCGGTACGTCCGGATGCAGTCGCGGCAGCGCAGTACCAGCCAGTACGGCGTATCGCTGTGGGAGCTGGAGGTGTTCGGCGACACCCGGGTCACCGACGCACCGCCCGCTACGGGCGGCCGGGAGAACCTTGCGCTGCACCGGCCGATCAGCGCCGACTCGACGTACAACGCGTCCCTGGCCGCGACGAACGCGAACGACGGCAGCCCAACCACGCGCTGGGCATCGGCGCGGCAGGCAGCGCCGTACACCACCGAGCGATGGCTGCAGGTCGACCTCGAGAAGCCGCAATCGGTCAACCAGGTCGTCGTGACCTGGGAAGCCGCGACCTCGAACGACTACCGCATCGAGGGTTCGGCCAACGGTCAGGACTGGACCGTGCTGGCGCGCGTGCAGAAGACGTCGGGGGAGCTGCGCAACGTCGTCGACTTCGCGCCGTCGACGGTCCGGTACGTGCGCATCGCCGGGCTGCCCGTCACGCAGTACGGTCTGTCGATCTTCGAGTTCGAGGTGTACGGCGGTTACACGCTGCGCTGCAACGCGACTCCCTTCCTCGTCGACCCGAACCGCAAGGCAGTTGCCTCGGGCACCATCTCGCCCCGCGACGACGACGATCAGGTCAGCGTCGACTCCCTGGATGACAACGTGGTCGCGATCACCGGTACGCCGCGCGTCGACGCCGACGGCCGGATCGACGTCGACCTCACCACGGGCAGCTCAGGATCGACCTCGCTCCTGTTCACCCACGCCAAGGGCCCCGAGTACCTCCTGTGCCCGGTGACGTTCACCGTCGAGAAGTCGAAACTCGAGCGCCTCGTCAAGCGCGCGAACACCCTGCAGAGCGAGCGCTACACCCCATCCAGTTGGCGACCGCTCCTACCGGCCCTGGAAGCAGCCAAGGCGACGCTACGCTCGACAGACCTGACGCAAGCCGAGGTCGATGCCACTGCCGCGGCGCTGTCCGCCGCACTGTCCGGCCTGGTCAAGCAACACAGAAACTGACAACTGCACCTGTGCGGGGGCCTACGACGCGCTCCCGCACAGGTGGCGTGGCAGACTTCGGGGGTGACTGACGGGTTCGGTGCCCGTGTTCGCCGGGCGGTCGAGGGGCTGACGCCTGGCTACTTCGCGCTGGTCATGGCGAGTGGGATCATCTCGGTCGGCCTGCAGTTGGAGGGCTTCCACCTGCTGTCGCGGCTGTTGCTGGTCGTGTGCGGTGCCGCGTTCGTCGTACTGCTGATTCTCACCGTGTGGCGGCTCGTCGCGTACGGCGCGTCGATGCGCGAGGACTTCACCGATCCGCGGCGGGCGTTCGGGTTCTTCACGTTCGTCGCGGGGACGAACGTCCTCGGCGTCCGGCTCGGCGTCGCGGGCTTCTACACCGCGACCGCGGTTCTGCTGGTCGTCGCGGGCGTCGCCTGGCTGCTGCTGGGGTACGTCGTACCGTGGACGGCCGTGCTCGGCCGGCAAGAGCGTCCGGTGGTGGCGACCGCCAACGGCACGTGGTTCATCTGGGTCGTGGCGAGCCAGTCGGTCGCGGTTGCGGCCGCCACCCTCGAGCCGGAGTCCGCATTGGTACGCCGGGAGCTCGCGGTACTGGCGGTCATGTCGTGGTCGGTCGGCGTGTTCCTGTACGGCGCGGCGGGGGTGATCGTGGCGTCGCGGCTGATGCTGTACGAGTTCGGGCCCGCGGAGCTGACGCCGCCGTACTGGGTCTCGATGGGCGCACTCTCGATCACCGTGCTGGCCGGCGCGCGCGTCGTCGAGATGGCCGATGCGCCGATGGTGGCGGCCACCCGCGGGCTGATCGCCGGTCTCGCGGTGGTGTTCTGGGCCTTCGCGACCTGGCTGATCCCCGTACTGGTCGCGGCGGGCTGGTGGCGACATGTCCGCCGTCGCGTGCCGCTGAAGTACGACGCGACGCTGTGGAGCATCGTCTTCCCCCTGGGCATGTACGCCGTCGCCGGCATCTACCTCGGCCGAGCAGACAGCCTCCCACTGGTAGAACTCGTCGGCCGGATCGAACTATGGGTCGCCTTCACCGCCTGGACCCTGGTCTTCACAGCAATGACAAGGCACATCGCGGCGACCACGTTGACCTCGAGGCCGGGCTGATCCGCGTAGGCTTGGCCCACGGGTGATGGTGCGCGGTCTGCGCCGTACCGCGGTGTTATCGGCGTCCGACGGAGGAGTGTGGAGCGAATGGCCGGCAGACCTCCGACGATCGCAGATGTTGCGCGAGTCGCCGGTGTGTCGGTGCCCACGGTGTCGCGTGTCCTGACCGGGAACATTCCGGTGAGTGCGAAGCGACGCGAGCAGGTCGAACGCGCGATCGAGGAGCTCGGGTACCGACCGAACGCCGCCGCTCGGGCTCTCGTGAGCGGGACGCGTTCTATGGTCGCGGTGCTCGCGGCGAACACGTCGCGCTACGGCTACGCCAAGACGGTGGAAGGGATCGAGGAGGCGGCGCGAGCGGCCGGCTACATGGTCGTGATCACCGTGGTGGAGACCGCGGAGCAGGACGCGGTCCGCACGGCCGTCGCGATGGTCCTCAGCCATTCCGTGGCCGGTGTGATCGTGCTCGACTTCGACGAGCCCGGCCACGCCGCGCTGACCGCACTGCCGCAAACGGTGCCGGTCGTCGTCGCGGCCGCGGCCCAGTCCAGGGCGATCAAGCTCCCGCGCGCGTACCTGGCCGACCAGCGCGGGGCGAGGCAGGCCACGACATACCTCCTCGGCCTCGGCCACGAGACCGTCCATCACATCGCCTTGCCGAGCTCAGGCAGACGTGGCGGGCGCACCGCGGGTTGGAGCGCTGCGCTGCAGGCGGCGGGGATCCGTCCCCCGAAGCATCTGACGACGACGTGGGATCCGCTGGATGCCTACGAGCTCGCCAAGTCGCTGGCGGCCGACCCTTCGGTGACGGCGGTTCTCGCGGGCAACGACGAGGTGGCCGCCGCCGTCCTGCGTGCGATGACCGAGCAGGGGCGCAGAGTTCCTGACGACGTGAGTGTGATCGGCTTCGACGACCAGCCGATCGCGTCCCTCGTCACGCCTGCCCTGACCACGGTCGCGCAGGATTTCGCCGAGCTCGGCCGGCAGAGCTTCACCTTGCTGGAGCGATCGATCAACGGCAGTGAGGCCCACGACACGCTGAGTGTGCCGACACGGCTCGTCATCCGCGCCAGCACGGGACCCAAGCGCGACTGAACCTGGGCCTCCGGCAGGTCCGCCCGCTTCCGGGCGGCAAAAATGATATCGCTATCAGAAATTTGCCCCGAACTCTTGCGCTCCAGTCTGATCAACGTTTTCATAGCCGAAACACGAACGACGACTGGAGCCTTCTGTGACCTCGATCAGCATGGCCGGTGCCGGCAGTGGACTCGCGCTGACGGCCTCCTGGCGGGACGCCGCGCCCGCTGTCCTGACGCTTCGCGCGCCGGGGCGGGCCGACGGTGCGACACCGCAGCGGCCGTTGGTCGAGGTACTGACTTCGAGGTACGGACGTGATTGGGCAGGTCCGCGCTATCTCGAGACGAGCGTCGGGCAGCGGTTGCGCTACCGCAGTCACGAGCTCACCTCGTCCGGGAGTTGGCGGACGCTGTCGCTGACTCAGAACGACGCAGTCACCGGCCTGGACGTCACGTCGTACCTGTCGATCCACGATGAGCACCTGGCGGTACGGAGCCGGACGAGCGTGACCAACAACGGCCCTGAGCCGGTGACGCTGCACGCCGTGTCCTCGTTGGTGTTCGGCGACTTCGGCACTACCGACCTCGACCAGATGTATCTGCTGCGTGGTCGCAGCGACTGGCTGGCGGAGGGCCGGTGGTCGCGTGAGCGGCTCCGCGATGCAGGACTGCCTGAGCTGACCGCTCCGGGCCGTCCGTTTCGCAGCCGCGGCTGTATCGAGGCGACCAGCCTGTCGAGTTGGCCGACGGCGCAGGAACTACCGGTCGCCGTCATCGGTGACGACAGCACGGGTGCCCAGTGGTCGTTTCAGGTCGAGCACAACGGCGGCTGGCTGTGGCAGGTGGGGGAGGTTCCTGACGGCCTCTACCTGGCCTTGTTCGGTCCGACCGACGAGCACCACGGATGGCAGCTGGAGTTGTCGCCGGGCGACACTTTCGAGAGCGTCCCGGTATCGCTCGCTCTCGAAGGTGACGGCCCGGTGGACGCTCTCACCGGGTTTCGGCGCGCCTCGCCGGCCGGCGACCGCAGCGCGGTTCTCCCGGTGGTGTTCAACGACTACATGAACACCGTGATGGGCGATCCGAGCGCAGAGGTCCTGCATCCCTTGATCGATGCGGCCGCCGACAGCGGTGCGGAGTACTTCGTGATCGATGCGGGCTGGTACGCCGACGACGGCGACTGGTGGGACGCGGTAGGGGAGTGGCAGCCGTCGGGCCGCCGTTTCCCGACCGGTATCCAGGACGTGCTGGGACACATCCGGCGACGCGGGATGGTGCCCGGGTTGTGGCTGGAGCCCGAGGTGGTCGGTACGAACAGCCCGATGGCGCTCAAGTTGCCGGATGAGGCGTTCCTGCAGCGCGACGGAGTCCGGGTCAGCGATCATGGCCGGTACCACCTGGATTTCAGCAGCACCCCGGCCCTCGACCACCTGAACGAGGTGGTGGACCGGCTCGTGAACGACCTCGGTGTCGGTTACTTCAAGCTCGACTACAACATCCGTGCCGGCGTGGGTTCGGACGCGGCAACCGCCAGCGCCGGGCACGGACTGCTGCGTCACAACCTCGGCTATCTGGCCTGGATCGACAGTGTGCGGCAGCGCCATCCCCAGCTGATGCTGGAGAACTGCGCCTCCGGCGGCATGCGACAGGACTTCGCGACGCTGTCGCGGTTCGACCTGCAGTCGACGTCGGATCAGGAGGACCTGTACGCCTACGCCCCGATCGCGGCGAGCGCGCCGATGCTCGTCCTGCCCGAGCAGGCGGCCAACTGGGCCTATCCGCAGCCGGGCATGACCGACGATGCCGTCGCTTTCACCTTGTGTACGGCGATCCTGGGCCGGATGTATCTGTCCGGCTGGCTCGACAAGCTCAGCGATCGGCAGCGCGCGATGGTCGCCGCGGCCGTACAGGCCCACCGGGAGTTGCGCGACCGGATGCCGCACGTTCTTCCGTTCTGGCCGACCGGTCTGCCGCACTGGGAGGCGCCCTGGGTCACGCTCGGACTGCGCGACCGCGACGCCTTGTATCTGACGGTGTGGCGGCGCGGTACCGATCCCGGACAGGTTCGTCTCACGCTTCCGGCTGCTCCGCAAGGGACCCGGTGGGACACCCCGACGGCGGTGTTCCCGGACGAGTCGCCCCTCGGAATCGAACTCGAGCCGTCAGGTCTGACGGTCACCGACGGACGAGGCGTCCACGCCGCGAGGGTGGTGAAGCTGCGATCGGTGCCCATCGCGTAATCCCCCGGTCCGCGCCTCCCGGCGTACTGAATCGAACCAGCAAGGAGTTCTCGTGAGAAGAAGAGGCGGTAGGGTCGCCACGGCCGTCCTGGCACTGGCGTGCCTGGCCACGGCGGCGGCCTGCAGCAACCCCGGCACCGGCAACGACCAGACCTCGGCGGCCGTCACCTGGCCGGCGGAGACGGACAAGCTCGACGGCGTCACCCTGACCATCTGGGCGGCGCAGAACAGCAACACCGTTCCGAAGGCGGTCATCGGCGACTTCCAGGCGGCCACCCGCGCGAAGGTCGACGTCGTCACGATCCCGGACCCGTACGAACAGGGCGTGCAGACGAAGGTTGCCTCCGGCGACAAACCCGACCTGGCGTTCTGGCAGCCGACGGCTTCGCAACTGACCGCCCTGAACGCCTCGACGAACCTGCAGTCACTGGACGGCGCGCCGTGGGTGAGCAAGTTCAAGCCGGCACTGCGCGACATCACCGGCAAGCTCGACGGCAAGCGCTACGCCGCACTCGTCTCGAGTCCGGCGGTCGAGGGCGTCTACTACAACAAGGAGGTGTTCGCGAAGTACGGCATCACGTCCCTGCCGAAGAACTTCGGCGAACTGATCGCGGACGCTCACACGATCAAGGCCAAGGGCGGTACGCCGTTCTACGAGATGGGTGGCGACCGGTGGGCCACCCAGTGGTGGGTTCAGGTCCAGCTGGCCGACGCCGCCAAGGCGGGTCTGTGGGACAAGGTGAACAAGAACCAGGAGAAGTTCACCGATCCGACGATCCTGGGCGCGATCAAGAAGTACAAGGAACTCGTCGACGAGGGCCTGTTCAACGCCAACATCACCTCTGCGACCTTCGCCGATCAGGGCAAGGCGCTGCTGGCCGGCGACGCCGCGATGGTGATCCAGGTCAACTCGTTCTTCAGCCAGCTCCAGGCGACCGCGAAAACTCCCGAGCTGAACCAGAAGATCGGCTTCTTCCCGATCTCTCCGACCGGCAACGTCGGCACGTTCATCCCCGACCAGTCGAACGCCCTCGTCGCGTTCAAGACCGGAGACGCCAAGCGCGAGGCCGCGGCCCGGCAACTGTTGTCGTTCTGGCTGGGGTCGGAGTACCCGAAGTTCCTGGCCGATCAGAACACCGTCTCGCTCGAGACCGACGTACCGTCGCCCAGCACGGTCCCGGACGCGCTGAACTCCGTCAGCGAGTCGCTGACCACCGCGGTCGGATCGATGCAGGCCCTGGCGGTGGCCAACCCCGACCTCTACATCAACCTGGCGAACATGCTGGCCGGCAAGATGACGCCCGAACAGGTGGCCTCGACGACGCAGAGCCAGTTCGCTCAGCTCGCCAAGGCGATGGGTACGTCCGGCTTCTGACATGACCCTGACCTCGATGACCGACGCCCCCGCGCTGCCTGGTACGACGACCCCGCCCCCGGGTCGTCGTGCCGGGCGGCAGCGACCGGCCCAGCCGTGGTGGTTCCTGGCGCCGGCGTTCGCCGTGCTGATCGTGTTCTTCCTCGTGCCGACGTTGTACAACCTGATCTACGCCTTCACCGACTGGTCCAGTTTCAAGACGGCCATCAACCCGGTCGGCCTGGACAACTTCCGTGCGCTGCTCGGGAACGGCGTACTGCTGGCCGATCTGCGCACCACGGTGATCTACGCCGCGCTGGTGGCCTTGTTCCAGAACCTGTTCGGCCTCGTGCTGGCGTTGCTGCTGGAGGCGGACACGCGGTTCAACCGGTTCGCGCGGGTGATGTTCTTCGTCCCGGTGATCATGTCCGCGCTCGCCGTCGGCTACATCTTCCAGGCGTTGCTGAAGCCGGCCGGAGCGCTGAACGCCGTTCTCGGCTGGATCGTCGGGCACGATGTGCGCACCGCTTGGCTGGCCGGTAGTTGGACCTTGCTGTACGTCGCTCTGATCCACGCGTGGAAGTGGATGGGACTGGCGATGCTGATCTACCTGGCGGGTCTGAAGACCATCGGCGTCGATGTTCTCGAAGCGGCGCGGATCGACGGCGCCGGCGCCTGGCAGACGTTCTGCCGGGTCCGTTTCCCGCTGCTCGCGCCGGCGGTCACGTTCAACGTCGCGACCGCGCTGCTCGGGTCGATGAACAGCTTCGACATCGTCCAGGCGACGACCGGCGGCGGCCCCGCCCAGACCACGGAGATCCTGAACATCTTCATCTACCGGACCTTCGGCCAGGGCCTGTTCGCGCAGGCGACCACGATGAGCCTGGTGCTGCTGCTGGTGATCGCCTTGATGGCGTTTCCAACGATCTGGCTGTTGCGGCGACGGGAGCAGGCGCTATGAGTACGTGGCGGATCGCTCGTCCTGGCATCGTCGTCGTACTGCTGGTCGTGCTCCTCGGTGTCCCGCTGTGGCTGGTGTTCGTGACGTCAGCCAAGAGCCAGGGCGATGCGTTGAGCCCCAGCCTGGCCCTGCCGCACGACGGGTGGCACCTGGCCGCGAACTACTCGAAGGTCTTCACCGACGGCCGCGTCTGGCAGGCGTTCGTCGGCAGCCTCTCGATCGTGGTTCCGTCGACCGTGTTGTTACTGC
Source organism: Kribbella sp. (assembly GCA_036503355.1). Classification (GTDB taxonomy): domain Bacteria; phylum Actinomycetota; class Actinomycetes; order Propionibacteriales; family Kribbellaceae; genus Kribbella. Next base: position 15,726 of record DASXXB010000241.1, read on the forward strand.
TGCTCGGGGCGATGGCCTCCTGGGTGCTGGCGCGGCGCAGCGGCCTTGTCGTCGCGATCCTGTATGCGATCGGCATCTCGGGCATCGTCCTGCCGCCGGCGGTCATCACGCTCGTTCTGCTGCTCCGGCAGGTGGGGATCGACGGGACGCTGACCGGCATGGTGCTGGTCTACACCGGCATCTACATGTCCACCGCGATTTTCTTCATCACCGGCTTCATCAGGACCATCCCGGCCGAACTGGAGGAGGCCGCCCGGGTCGACGGCGCGGGGCCGGTGCGGATCTTCCTCACCATCATCCTGCCGCTGCTCCGCCCGGTGCTGGCCACGGCGACGATCCTGATCTGCCTCTACATCTGGAACGACGTGTTCTACGCGTTCTTCGTCATCGGCGGCCGCAAGGACACGCTGCCGCTGAACCTGTTCCAGGTCGCCAGCGCCGGGCTGTACCTCAACAACTGGCATCTCATCTTCGCGTACGTCGTCCTGATGAGCCTGCCGCTGCTCGTCGTGTTCGCCGTCGCGCAACGTCGCATCATCGCCGGAATCACCGGCGGCGCCGTCAAGTAGGTGCGCTCGACCCCTTTCCGAAGGAGACTCATGCCCAGAGACTCACGACCGAAGCACTTCCGACCCACGACCGTCCTCCTGTCCGCGCTCGCCCTGACGATCGGAGCGCTCACGGCTCAACCCTCCACCGCGGCAACCACCGCCGAGACCCTGGCGGTCGATTTCTCCCAGACCACCGGCGACTTCCGTGGTGGCGCGAGCGGCACCCTGTACGGCCTCGGCGACGACGGCGTGCCGTCCCAGCCGGTGCTGAACGGCGCCCACGTCACCAACACGTCGCAGAAGCCGCCGGACGGAGCACAGCACCCGAACGGCGACGTACTGGACGTCGAGAAGTCCTTCTTCGCCGGCGCCGGCAAGGACCTCCTCGTCTACGTCCCGGACATGTACCCCGACTGGCCGTACCACCAGGGCAAGCGTCCCGGGGACGACAACAACGACGGCGTCTGGGATTACCTGCCTATCATCCGGCAGGTAGCCGAGAAGATCGCGACGACGTCCACACACCCGCACGACATCGTGTTCGTACCGTTCAACGAGCCCGAGGGACCGTGGTACCCGGTCGGCGACTGGGATCACCAGAAGGACATCTTCCTGGCGGACTGGTCGGCGGCGTACGACGTCATCCAGGAGGTGTACGCCGAGCACGGACTCGGCCACGCGAAGATCGGCGGCCCCGGCTGGTACGCCTGGCACCAGCAGCCCAGCGCGGACCTGCTGGCCTACGGCAAGGCGCACAACCAGCTTCCGGACCTCTTCATCTGGCACGAGCTCGGCACCCAGAACCTGGCGAACTTCCGCGCCAACTACGCGCGGTACGAGGCCCTCGTGGCGAGCCTCGGTCTGCCCGAGATCCCGGTGAACATCACCGAGTTCGGCATGCTGCGCGACATGGGAACGCCCGGCCAGCTCGTGCAGTGGATGTCGATGTTCGAGGACGAGAAGGTCGACGCGGAAACGGCGTACTGGAACTACTCCGGCAACCTGTCGGACAACAGCTCCCGCAACAACGGCGGCAACGGCGGCTGGTGGATGTTCAAGTGGTACGGCGACCTCGCCGGCAGCAAGACGGTCAAGGTCACCCCGCCGCGCCTCAACGCCGTCGACACACTGCAGGGCATGGCCGCCGTGGATCGCGTCAACCGGAAGGCGACCGTGTTGTTCGGTGGGGGTAGCCAGGACGTGAACCTCAGCGTGGCCGGGCTCGATCCCGCCACGTTCGGGAGCTCGGTCGACGTGACGGTTCGGGCCGATCGGCTGAACGGCTCCGAGGGCGCATCTCTGCAACCGCCCGTCATCGTGTCCACCCGTGCTGCCGTCAGCAACGGCCAGGTTCAGCTGACCGTGCCGAACAACGATCGCTACTCGGCGTACCAGGTGCAGATCACCCCGGCGCTGACCGCGCGGCAACCTGTCTCGACCGATCTGGTCAGCAGCGTCGAGGCTGAGAACACCACCCTCACCGACGCAAAGGTGTACTACGAGGACCCGACGCGCGAGTGGTCGTTCATGGCGTCGAACTCTCGCGACGTCGGCTCGTTCAACCAGGCCTCCTCCAGCGCTACCTGGCCGGTCACGGCACCGCACACCGGGTCGTACCGACTGTCGATCCTCAGCGGCACCAACGCAGTACCAGGCAAGCACGCGCTGTTCGTCGACGGTGTTTTCCGGACCTTCGTCGACTACTCCGCGAGCCTGAACTGGACCTACCGAGGAACCACGGATGTCTCGCTCGAGCTGAGCGCGGGCTCCCACACGCTGTCGCTTCGTGGCTCGAAGGACGGCACCACTCGGCTACCCGGCTCGGACATCGTGCTGGACCGCTTCGACCTGTACGACAACACGTCCGGTGAGAACGCGGTCTATCCCGGCGTCGAGGCGCGGCTCGCGGGTGGGGCGAGGCTGTCCTACTCGCAGTCCGGTACGTCGGGATACGCCGAACTCGGCGGACCCGCGACCGCGACCGTCTACGCCGCAACCGCAGCCACCGGCTACTACGACATCACCACGCACTTCGCGACGACCAAAGCACACCGCCAGGTCCGACTGCTGGTGAACGGGCGCAACGTCGTACTTCCGAAGGTCGCCTCGGTCGGCTCGTGGGCAGCCACAGCTCGCGTCTACCTCCCGCAGGGCATCAACGAGCTCACCGTGAGCGCACCTCCTGGCGATGTCCTGCTCCGTGACGTGACCACGTCACGAGGTACTGCTCAGCTCGCCGCGGACGCGAACCCCGCGAACGTCCATCGGGCGGAGGCGGAATCGCTGACGCTGTCCGGGACGGCCGCGGTCGAGAGCCTGCCGGCCAGTACCGGGTCCAACGGCTCCGCCGATGCCGACGGCATCGTCCGAGTCGTCACCGACGTCGGCAAGGGCGCCGCGAACACGATCACGATGGCCCGGCCGGCAGGCTTCGGCCCGGGGCAGTACCAGATCGTGTTCGGAGCCTCCAACGCCGACAAGTCCGACCCGATCAACTACAACCCGCAGGTCATCAGCCGCTTCCTCGATGTCTCCGAGACCGGCGGTACGACGGTCCGCGCCGCTGTCCGCCACAACTATTCGTGGAACAGCTTCTGGGACAAGACCGTCCCGCTGGACCTCGTCACCAGTGCGGGTGCGTTGACGATCGGCAACAACACCGGCCCAACACCGCACCTCGACACCATCACCCTCGCCAGGCTCGTCGCCGGCAGCCCAACACTCTCGGAGGCGCCCAACCTGCCCTGACCGCCCGAAGCCACCGCCCCCCTCCAGACCAACTGGAGGGTGGCGGTGCCGACCGGCACAGATGCGCAATGTTGGAGTGTTCACCGGGCATACGGGTCGTCCGGTTGCCGGTCGGACGTGGCGTCCGGGTCGTCAGTTCGTCTCGTTGTGGCGGGCTCGGGCGGCCTCGATGTCTGGGACGTGTTGCTCGGCCCAGAGGCGTACGGCGCGGAGCGGGACGAGGAGCGAGTGGCCGAGCGGCGTCAGGGCGTACTCGACATGCGGTGGGTTCGCGTCGTACTCGTGCCGGGTGATCAGGCCGTCGACCTCCAACGTCCGGAGGGTCTCGGTCAGGACCTTCGGGGTAATGCCCTGGATGTGTGCCTTCAGTTCGGTGAAGCGGCGCGGCCCATCGGCGAGGGCGTTGACGACGAACACCGTCCACCGGGCGCCGATCCGGTGCAGCACGGTGCGGCTCGGGCAGGTCGCTGCCATCACGTTGTACGCCTTGCCCACGGCGCCTCCCAGTTCCGTTGAAGATACCGGTATCAAAACCATACCGTGACAGCACATTCTACGAGAGGACGTGATGTCGGTGGAGCGGATCCTGGTGATCGGCGGTGCGCGGGCGCTCGGGGCGGCGATCGCACGGCGCGCGGTCAAGGACGGGTACGACGTGGTGGTCGGAGCCCGTGATCTGGCAGCGGCGCAACTGTTGGCGAGCGAGATCGGAGCAGGTGCGGTGCGGATCGACCTGCAGGACGAGTCGACGCTCGCGGCCGCGGCGCAGGAGCTGCGCGAAGGGGTCGACCACATCGTGACGACGGGATCGGCGCCCCACGACGTACGGGCGACCGAACTGGATCAGGGCAAGCTGCTGGCCGCGTTCACGGCCAAGGTGATGGGACCGATGCTGGTCGCGAAACACTTCGCGCCGGTGCTCCGCCCGACCGGATCGATCGTGTTGTTCTCCGGAGTCGTCGGCTGGCGGCCCGGCCCGGGTTCGCTGGTCAAGGGCGTGACGAACGGCGCCGTCGAGTACCTCGCTCGACACCTCGCGGCCGAGCTCGCACCGGTGCGGGTCAACGCGATCTCACCCGGTGTCGTGGACTCGGGCGCCTGGGACCGCCTCGGCGATCGCAAGGCCGATCTGCTGAGCAAGAGCGCAGCCGGGACCTTGGTCGGTCGGTACGGCGAAACTGATGACGTCGTCGATGCGGTGCTGTGGCTGCTCCGCGCCGGCTTCGTCTCCGGCGAAACTCTCCACGTCGAGGGCGGGCGCGCAACAGCCTGAAGCGACAGGGCCGCCCCGGGGATCTGGGCGGCCCTGTCGGGTCACTTGCAGAGCGCGGTGTCAAGCGCGGCGGCGACTCGCTTGGCGTCGTCGATCGTGGTCGGCAGCGAGGTGACGGCAACGGCGGCCTCGCGGCCGTCGGTGGTGACGGCGTTGCGGGTCTCGAACCCGGGGATGTCACCACCGTGGCCCCACGCGTACCCGCCGCAGGACATCGGAATCTCCGCGATCCCGAGCCCGTACCTGCCGCCGGGGTTGACGTCGAGGCCGGGTGCGTCAACGGTGGTCAGCATCTCCTTGAGCTGTGCCGGTCGGAGCAGCTTGCCGTTGATGAGCGCGGTGAAGAAGCGGTTCAGGTCGGCCGGGGTGGAGATCAGCTGACCGGCGGACCAGCCCAGCGACGGGTCCAGTTCGGTGACGTCGATGTTCTTGCCGTCCGGCGTTTCCTTGAAGTAGCCCTTCGGGTGCGGGCCCTGGATCGTCTCGTCCCCGACGCCGGGCCAGTAGGTGTCGCGGAGCCCGATCCGGTCGATCACGCGTTTGGTGATCTCCTCGCCGATCGGCCGGCCGGTGACCTTCTGCACGATCAGCCCGGCAAGGATGTAGTTGGTGTTGCTGTACTCCCATCCCGTACCCGGCGCGAACAGCGCCTTCTTCTTCAGCGCGATGTCGACCATCTCGCGCGGCTCCCAGTACGTGTGCTGCAATTCGAGGAAGCCGTCGGCGAATAACTCGTCGTAGTCCGGGATGCCGCTGGTGTGCTGGAGGAGCTGCCGGACGGTGATCCTGCGTCCGTCGATGCCGTCGCCGCGCACCATGCCCGGCAGGTACTTCTCGATCGGGGCGTCGAGGACGATCTTGCCTTCGCCGACGAGCTGCAGTACGACGGTCGCGGTGAAGGGCTTGGTGTTGCTACCGACGCGGACGCGGCTGTCCCGACGGAGCGGCTGGTGTGTCGTCAGGTCCGCGACACCGGCCGTATACGTGCGCTGGTGGCCGCTCGTGTCACGGACCGTCGCGAACACGCCGGGAAAACTATTGCCCTCGGCAAGCTTGTCGAGACTCTGCTGAACGGCGGCACTGCCACGAAACGCGGCGGCCTCGCCGTGAACAGTCGCGGCTTGCGGGTGTACGGCGGCGACAGAGGTGGCCGGCGTGAGGGTTGCGGCGCCGGTCAGACCTGCCAGAACTGCGGTGCCGGCGACACCGAGCGCGATGCGACGGCGCAGTGAACGATGGGACACGGGACTCTCCTTGGTCGTGGAAGGTCTCAGTTGCGGCGTCTGCGGCAGTGATGGACAACGAGGCCGGCGACGCATCCGAGATGCCTCCAACCTAGGAACGGGGCCTTCGGCAATCGATCCAGCAGGCGACCCACTCGAGGTACAGCAGGCTCTACCGTCAGGCGCGCCGAGCTCCCGCCCCGAGACGCATGTCCGTCTCGGCAGCGGGGGCCTGTTCACCAGGTGAGGATGCCTTTGGTGACTATGGCGGCGGCGCCGAGGGCGGAGAGGGCGGTGACGATTCGGCGGGTTTGGGGGCCGTTGAAGCGGCTGGCCAGGAGGTGGCCGCCGTACAGGCCTGTAGAGAGTGCGACGAAGCAGGTCGTGAGGGTGGTGGCCGACACTTGTACGCCGCCCTTCGCGATCAGGGACGCCACGTTGATGATCAGCGCGTAGAGCTGGAAGGTGGCGGCGAACTTGCGATGGTTCCAGTTGGTGCTCAGGGCGTAGAGCACGATCGCGGGCCCGCCCACGCCCGCGGTGACGTTCATGAAACCGCTGGCCGCACCGGCCGCGATCGTGCCGGGAGCACCGTGCAGGATCACCGCCCGGGCGGTGAACTGGACTGCGGCCAGCGCGATCAGCACCATGACGCCGACGACGACCATCAGTACCGGGCCTGGTACTCGCTTGGCGACGATCGCTCCGAGCGGGATCATCGCGAGGGCGGGAAGGGCAAGCATCAGACCGCGGGACACCTCGACGTCGCGCCAGGTCATCGCGAGCACCACCAGGCTGACCGTCATCGAGAGAACGTTCGCCAGTACGACGCCTTGGAACGGCCCGGCCACCAGAACCAGCAACGGTGAGGCGACCAGCGCGAAGCCGATCCCGGTGACCCGCTGCGTCACGGCACCGGCGGCCACGCCACCGGCGAGCAGCATCACGTTGGTGTCGACCACCGCTCAGACGCCGACCGCTAGGTACCGGACGTCCTGGAACTCCTCGAGTCCGGCGCTGCCGCCCTCGCGTCCGAGCCCGGACTGCTTGACCCCGCCCATCGGGGCGAAACACGCGGTCGGCAAGGCGTTGTTGATGCCGACGATGCCGGTCTCGAGCCGCTCCGCCACGCGCCAGCCGCGGGCCGCGTCGCGGGACCAGAAGTAGCCGGCCAGCCCCATTTCGGTCGCGTTGGCGCGCGCGAGGGCTTCGTCCTCGGTCCGGAACCGGAACACACCGGCGACCGGACCGAAAACCTCCTGCCGCGCCAGCGCAGCCTCATCGGGTACGTCGGCCAGCAGCGCCGGCGCCACGTAGCTTCCCGTGCCGGGCAGGTCGAATCGGCGGGTCAGCACCCGCGCACCACCTGCGACTGCTTCGTCGACCATGGCGCCGACCGCCGCGACGCGGGCGTTGTCGATCACCGGCCCGAGGTCCGGGCAGTCGGCCGCGAGGCCGTCGCCGACGGTCATCGTGTCGACCGCCTCCACGAGTCGCCCGACGAACTCGTCGTACACGTCGTCGTGCACGATGAAGCGATTCGCCGCGATGCACGACTGGCCGGTGTTGCGGAACTTGGCGAGCAGCGCACCCTCGACCGCCGCGTCGAGATCGGCGTCCTCGAACACGATGAACGGCGCATCGCCACCGAGTTCGAGCATCGGGCGGACGATCCGATGCGCCGCACCGGCCATGATCTGTGCGCCGACCTGCGTGGAGCCGGTGAAGCTCACGGCCCGGACCGCCTGGTGCTCGAGCAACGCCGTCGTCACTTCGGCGGCTGGTCCGTGCACGAGATTGACGACCCCGTCGGGTACGCCGGAATCGGTCAAGCACCTGATCAGCTCGGTGACGGCGAGCGGCGCCTTCTCCGAGACTCGCGCCACGACGGTGCAACCGGCAGCCAGGGCCGGTGCGAGCTTGCGTGCCTGGATCGAGCAGGGAAAGTTCCAGGGCGTGAGGGTGGCGACGACGCCGACGGGACGGTGGATGGTGACGTGCCGCCGGTCGGCGAGTTCGTGCGGTACGACGTGACCGGACGGCCGGCGTACCTCCTCGGCGAACCAGCGGAAGTACTCGGCGGAGAACGTGACCTCTCCGATCGCTTCCGGCAGCCGCTTGCCGGCCTCGCGGGCGAGCAGCGTTCCGATCTCCGTCGCGCGGCCGGCGATCAGTTCGGCCGCCTTCAGCAGGATGTCGCTGCGTTGGCGGGGCGGAACCGCGGACCAGTCCGGGAAGGCGCTCGCGGCGGCGTCGGCGGCCAGGGTGGCGTCCTTCGCAGTACCCCAGCCGAGGTGACCGACCAGCGAGCCGTCCGCGGGGTTGGTGACCTCGAACTGGTCCGCGGGCGACAGCCACTCGCCGTCGATGAGCAGGGATCCGATCAGCAGGGATCCAGGGTCGGGCATGGTGATTCTCCTCAGTCAGGGGTCAGCGAACCAGGACGCCGGGCCGGGACCTGCCGCCCACGTCGACGGTCGGCCAGGCGGAGTCGTGGACCAGAACGGCAGGACCGTCGGCGCCGATGACGGCGGTGTCCTCGACCTTCCAGCCGGCCGCGCTCGGATTCCAGGCGAGGACCGATCCTGCTTCGATGACCGCGTCGGACGCGTGGTGTGCAGGGAACTCGCGGGGCTGGAGTCCGCTGAATCCGCCCTGGTGGTGCCGGTGCCATTCGTCGGCCGCGAAGCCGTTGCCGGCGTACGCCGCCGTACCGCGGGCGAAGGCGTCGCCGAGGCGTGTTCCTGGCCGGCTCGCGTCCAGGAACGCGCGCTCGACCTCCAGCACTGCGCGATACTGCTCGGCTTCGCGTACGTCGAGTTCCCCGAAGGCGACGAATCGCGTGACGCTGGCCACGAGTCCGTCGCGGCGGGCGCAGCAGACCAGCATCGCGCGCCGACCGATCGGGGCGTACGTCGGGAGTGGGTGCCGATGGCGGTGCCTGCGGTTGTCGCCGGCAACCATCAGCACGATGGGGTCGAGACCTCGATCGAGAAGCGCGGACGCCAGCGCCGCCGAGGCGCCGTACTCGGTGGTCGCCGGTGAGATGCTTGTCGCCGCCTCCGTTGCGGCGGCAGCGGCATCGGTGCAGACGGAGGCGAGTAGCTGCTGCTGGCGTTCGGTCAGCACACGACGAAGTGCCGCGATCCGGGAGGACAGGTCGCCCGACAGCCGGTCGGAGCCGATCGCCGCGCCGGTCGGCAAGGCGGCGTCGCGAGATTCCCACCAAGGTACGACGCACCAGTCGACCGGCAGCTCGGACAGCTCGGTCTCGCGCAACCGCGGCGCCTCGATGGCGTTGGTGACGACAGTTGCCGAGGGCACCGTTCCGGACAGGTCGACGACGAGGTCGAGGCAGGCGGTGTCCAGCGTCTGCGGGACGTGGACCCGGGCCTCGAGCAACCAGACCAGGGATGCCGGCTCCCGCAGCACCATCGCAGCGAGGCCGTACTCCCGGCCGACAGTCGCCAGACGCTCGAGCTTGGCGACGAAGTCGGCGCGTCGATCACGCATCGTGAGCCACCAAAGTCAACCCCGTGGATGCTGCCCGCAGATCGACAGCCATCCGAGTGCCGTCGAAGCCGATCAGGTCGACGATCGGGCCGACCTCGCCGTACGTGTGCAGGGTCCACGGCCGATCGACCAGATCGGCAGTGCTCGCGACCTCGGGGCCGACGTCGACGCGCGGCATTGCCGCCCCGTCTCGCACCAGAACAGGGATGCGATCCAGCGGGACCTCCACCTCCCGGAAGCCGGGTCCGTGGTGCACCGTACCGTCGAGCAGATCGGTCCAGCGCCCCTCAGGCAGGTAGAACCGGCGCTTGACCGGTGCGGTCCCGTCGTCGAACACAGGGACGACAAGCAGATCGCTGCCGAGCATGAAGGAGTCGTCGACGGTGCGTGCCACCACGTCGTCGGGGAACTCCAGGCCGAGCGGCCGCAGTACGGGCCAACCGTTGCCGGCCGACTCGTTGGCGACCTGCCAGAGATAGGGGAGTAGCTCGTAGCGCAGCCGGATCCAGCGCCGGCTGATCTCGAGTGCCTCCGGCCCGAACTGCCAAGGCTCCCGGGGACGAAGCCCGTGCGCGCGCATCAGCGGCGACAGAGCACCGAGTTGGGTCCACCGGACGTACAGTCCCGGCGTCAGTTCGGGTCCGAAGAATCCGCCGATGTCGTGGCTCCAGAAGCCCGGCGCGCTCATCGCGTAGGACAGCCCGCCGCGCACGGTCGCCAGCATGCCGGCGACCGTCGACTCGGCATCGCCGCCCCACTGACCCGGGTAGCGGTGTGAGCCCGCCCAGCCGCTTCGCCCCCAGACCAAAGGATTGCGGCCGGTGTAACGCCGGATGGCGTCACTGACCGCGGCGTTGTAGCGCAGTGGATAGAGGTTGTGCGCATGCTCCGCCGGGGTGCCGTCGAACAGCTGGACGTCGTCGGGCAACGCCTCGCCGAAGTCGGTCTTGAACACCGCGACCCCGTCCGCGAGGAACTCCTCGTGCATGCCCTGCCACCAGGCCAGCGCATCCGGGTTCGTGAAGTCGACCAGAGCACGCATCCGCCCGTCGGACGTCGGCGTCTTCTGGATCGCCGCGAGCTCGCCGTTCGTCGTACGCACGAGGTAGCCCTTGTCACGAGCCTCGCCGAAACGCGGCGACTCGGGATCCAGGTACGGCAGCTCCCAGACCGACAGGCGTACGCCGTGTTCCGCGAGCGCGTCGACGAACGCCGTCCGGTTCCCGAACCGCGTCTCGTTCCAGACGAAGTCGCAGTTCAGCCGGTCGACGACCAGCCAGTCCGGGTCGCAGTGCATCACGTCGAGCGGCACCCGGTGCTCGCGCATGGTCTCGACGACCCCGAGCATCTCGTCGCGGCTGTGATACCGGCAGCGGCCCATCCAGTACCCGAATGCCCACAGCGGCGGTACGTCGCCGCGCCCGGTCAGTGCGGTGTACGCCGTCAGTCGCTCCTTCGCGCTGCCCTCCGCCACGACGTACAGGTCGAACGCGCTGTCGGCCACCGTCAGGCCGAGCACCGACGGACGCGTGTGGCCGACATCCGCGGTCACCACGGCACCGGTGTTGACGAAGCCGAGGTAGCCGGCCGACGAGTGCCACACCGGGACCGGCTTGTAGGCAAGGCCCGTCCCGGTACCGCAGGCGTCCTCGCTGCGCAGTACCAGCTTCTGGCCGTTCTTCACCAAGCGGCCGAACTGTTCACCGAATCCCAGCACGTCCTCGTCGGTGCCGAGCTCCAGGTTCACCGTCATCCCGTTGCTATCGGCAAGTACTGCGGGAGCCATCGGCAGGCCAGCGACCTGGCGCAGCCGATGCGCGGTGCGGATCAGTACGCGCCCGGATGGCACGTCCTCGACCGCCAGCGTGAACGGGGTCCGGCCGATGCGCACCCGGACCCGCGGCGACGCGATGACCACCTCCGAGTCCGACTCGGTCACCTCGGCCTGGACAGCTCCCGGCTTCGGGTCGGTGACGATGCCCAGCCAGGTGCCGTCGTCGTCGACCACGGACGCCCCGGCCGGCGCGACCGTGACGCGCACGGTCGAGTCGGCCACCAGTCCGACCCGCAGCTCGTAGGCGACCGGGTCGACCGGTGGCAGTTCGAGTTCCGGCAGATTCGGCAGACCGGTCTCGATGCCCTGGTCCGCGGGGGACTCGCCGGTCAGCCAGCCGGGCATGATGCCGAGTTGGGCCCCGGGCAGCGCGTCGACGCCGATCGTCGCGCCGGCGGCGTCCCGCCGTACCGACGTGACCTTTCGGAGCAGCAGGGTCATCGGATTCATCCCTTCACCGAGCCGGCGGTGATACCGGCCACGAAGTAGCGCTGCAGGAACACGTAGGTGACGACGATCGGCGCGGACGCGATCACCACCCCGGTGAACAGCAGCGGGTAGTCGGTCAGGAACTCGCCCTGGAAGGACAGCAGCGCGACCGGCAGCGTCCGCTTGCCCGGTTCCTGGATGAACAGCAGCGGGTAGAGCAGGTCGTTCCAGTGGATGACGAACAAGAAGATCGCCGCGGCCGCGAGCGACGGCGTCGACAGCGGCAGCACCACGGATCGGTACGTGCGCCACGGCCCGGAACCGTCGATCGACGTCGCCTCGTAGATCTCCGCCGGGATCGTCTTGAGGAAGCCGGTCAGGATGAACACCGCGATCGGCAGCGTGACGACGATGTTGACCAGGACCAGGCCGAGCAGACTGTTCGTCAGGCCCAGGACGTCGAAGAGCACGTACTGCGGGATCATGTTGGCCTGCGCCGGGACAGCCATCCCGAGCACGATGAAGCCGTAGATCAGATGGCCGACCCAGCCACGGATCCGGGCGATGCCGTACGACGCGAGGCTGGCGAAGAACAAGGTGAGCGGCACCGAGCACGCGGTGACGATGGCGCTGTTGCGGAAGGCGCTGCCGAGGCCACCCTGGCCGAGCACCTGCCGGTAGTTGGTGGCGCCGAGGTGGTGTGGCAGGCCGAACGGGGACGCGAACAGCTCCTGGGTGGTCTTGAAGCTGCCGGCCAGCACGACCGCCATCGGGACCAGGATCAGGACGGCGTACACCAGCAGGACCGTGCGGCGGGTGAGGTTGAAACCCATCTCGGTCTCCTCTCAGGACTGGCTCTGAGCCAGCGCGACCGCGCGCCGCTGCAGCCAGGTGACGAGCGCGATCACGACCATGAACACGATCGATTCGGCGGCGGCGTACCCGAACTGGGAGTTCGCGAAGCCGGCGTAGATGCGGGTGGACAGGATGTCCAGCGACGGCTTGGGCGGGTTGCCGCCCATGCCGAGGATCAGGTCGAAGGCCTTGAAGCTCTGCACGGTGGTGTACGCGATCACGATCGCCGAGGCGGGCGCGACCAGCGGCCAGGTGATGTAGCGGAACTGCCGCCAGCGCGAGGCGCCGTCGACCTCGGCCGACTCGTACAGCTCACCGGGGATCTGTTGCAGGCCGGCGATGTAGATGACCATCATCTGCCCGACGTGGAACCACACCTGGGTCGCGGCGACGAAGAAGATCGCCTTGCCGTTGTAGCCGAGGAACGAGCTCTTCAGGCCGTCCAGCCCGGCCGCGCCGAGGGCGGTGTTGATCAGGCCGAAGTTCGGGTCGTAGACGAACTTCCAGATGAAGGCGACCGACACCGAGGAGAGGATCGTCGGCAGGAAGTAGAGGGCCCGGAGCAGGATCGACGACCGCGAGTTCCGGACCAGCAGGACGGCGAGCCCGAGCGAGATCAGGGTCTGGAACACGACCACGACCAGCATGAACTTCAGGTTGTTGAACAGCGCACCGCGGAACAGGTCGTCCGCGGACGCGATCGTGGTGAAGTTGCCGGCGCCGACGTTCTGGTAGCCGGCGCTGAAGCCGTCCCAGTTCGTGACCGCGTAGCGCACGCCTTCGAACGTCGGGATCGCGAAGAAGACGACGTACAGCACCAGAGCGGGGAGCGGGAACAGGTAGAGCGCGGGATGTGTGCGGTGCAAGGCCGGCCGGCGGCGGCGCGGTGTGGCCGAGGCGTCCGCCGGTGCCTTGACGAGGACATCGGTGCCCGTCATCGCGACCGCCTCCGCTGGTCGACGATCCGCTGGGCCGCCTCCGCCGCCTGCTCGGGTGCGGTACCGCCCGCGACCTGGGTGCAGGTATTCTCGACGGCGGCGCGCAGATCGAGATCCTGGAACTGGAACCTCGGCGCCAGCAATGTCTTGCGGGTCAGCCAGGGAACGGTCGCCTTGAGGTCGCGGTTGGTGTACTCGACGCCGGAGATGGTGAGGTGCTGGCCGGTGCCGTTCGCGTACACGGTCGCGACCGCGGGATCGGACAGGTACTCGACGAACTTCAGTGCCTCCTGCTGCTTCTTGGACGCCGCGTTGACGCCGAGGATGAACGTCGCGTTGTGGATCCCGACGTACTTCACCTTGTCCTTCGGCACGGTGATCGGTGCGATCAGGTCCATCGCGAACCTCGCGCCGAGCTTGCGGACGGCGGCGAAGTGGAACGAGCCGGTCGCGAGCATCGCGGCCTTCTGGGTGGCGAACAGTTGCTGCAGCGGCTCCGACGCGGTGCCGGTCGCCTTGGGCTCGAAGTACGGCCGCAGCTGGGCGTACTGCCGCAACGTCTGCAGGAACCAGTCGTCGGTCAGTTTGTACCGGCCCGCCTCGATGCCGGCGCAGGCGTCGTCAGCCGGCTGGTTGTTCATCACCATCGCGTTGAACAGCTGGCCGGCGTTGGCGGGCTCGCCGCCCGGCCAGGCGATCGGGACGACGTTCGCCGCCTTCAGCTTGTCGCACAGGCCGAGGAAACCGTCCCAGTCCTGCGGTACTTCGGACACACCGGCACGCTCGAACAGGTCGACGTTGTAGATCGGCATGTTGAACACGAGCTGGTACGGCAGTCCGAGCTGGCGCCCGTTCGCGTCCTTGCCGCCCCGCGACATCGCCGGCAGGTAGTTGTCGGCGAACAGCTGCGCCGACAGGTCCACGAACACTCCGGCCTTGACCATGTTCTGGAACTGGGCGCCGCGGAACGCGGTGAACACATCGCCGATCGTGCCGCCCTTGATCTTCTGCAGGGCGGTGCTCTGGTAGTCGTTGGACGGCGAGATGTCCTGCTTGACCGACGCTCCCGGGTTGGCCTTCACGAACCCGGCGATCAGCTGCTCGAACACCGCCTTGTCCTCGGCCCGCCAGTGCGCGAACGAGAGATCGCCGCGCACCGGTCCACTCGGCACCGGGGCCGGGGCGCTCGCCACCGCGCCCGCTCGGGCGCTGTTGCCGCGGACGGTGCCCGGCCCCGCGCAGCCTGCGACGGCGCCGCCGAGACCGAGCGCGGCCAGTCCTTGAAGCAGACCTCGGCGACCTACCCTGGGATGATTCTGCTGCTCGAACATGTGCGGAACTCCTTCACGGACGAGTGGTTCACCACTCGACGACGGGGATCCCGAGCTGGTCCGCCGCGGTCCGCAGGGCGGGGCGGACGTCGGTCCAGGCCAGGACGGTGTGGTGCGGAAAGCCCCCGCTGACAAGACCGCGGACGAACGTGTCGGCATCGGCCTCGAGGCGGACGGCCGCGGTGTTTCCCTGGAATCGGTTCGGCTCCGGGATCGACTCCCCGGCAGCGATCAGCAACCGCAGACCGCCGGCTCCCGGGTTCTCCGTGAGCCGCGCCATCACGACCGGGCCGGTCTTCAGGGCGAAGTTGCCCGCGACACCGATCTTGCGGTTGCAGTGGACGGACTGGGTGGCAGCGGTCGGATCCGCCGCGAGCGACGTGGCAGCGGCGCCACAGTGCCACAGCCGTACGACGTTCTGCTCGGTCTGCAGGTCGACGGTGTCGACGAGGTACGTCGTACCCGCGCCGAGCGCCTCGAGCAACATCATCGTCACCGCGCCGTACACGTCCCGCTCGCACGCTGTCGGCGTACCCGCATCGGCGAGCCGGGACAGCGAGGAGCACGGGCAGACCCCGAGCGCGGTCGGAAACTCCGGCCAGCAACGGATCGCAAGCGCGGACAGGTCGGCCTGGTCGCGCCAGGATCGCAGCGCCGTGGTCACACCGGCCGACAGCTCGACCTGGCCCGGATCGAGGGCCTCGAGCGACGGCTGTGAGTGGATCGCGGCAGCCCGCTCGGCGTCCCGCGACTCGGTCGGCACCTCGCGCACTCGGTCGAACATCGCGTCGACGGTGAGCTCCTCGATCCCGATGCCGAAGAGCTTGTCGACCAGAACCGCGTCGTACCCGCTGGGGGTGAAGCCTGGGGGCGCCTCGCCGACCAAGCCGATGGTCCGGCCGCGCAGGCTGCGCAATGCGGTGGTGACGAGGTCACCGGGCGCGCGCTCGCGGCTGATCGACGGAAGCTCCGGCACGGATGGCAACTCCCCGCGGAGAGCCGCGCTCAGGGCGTCACGCACTCCCTCTTCGCCGGGATCGCCGTACACCAGCGGCGCGGACAGCCCGGCGTGATTGCGCAAGGCGTGACCGAACAGGTTGGCGCCGCACAGCGAGTTCAGCCAGAGCCGGTCGCCGACCGGGCCGGGCTCGCGGAACGACCACAACAGCGGTGGGTTGTCGAGGCCGGCGTACAACTCCAGCGCCGGCGTCGCGTCGGAGAAGGACGCGCAGACGTTGATGACCAGATCGGCATCACCGGCGAGGAAGGTGGCCGCTGCCGCGACGTCGTCCGGAGTCATCACCAGGTCGGCCGGACCGCTGACGTCCGCGCCGAGCTCGACGAGCAGCGCTCTGGCCGCGTCGGCGCGTTCCTTGGCCACCTCGACCGCGAAGGTCGGTCGCGCGGTCGGGATCATCACGACCTTCGGACGTGCTGTCATGCCGGTCATCTCCGTTCCATCGCTTCGTCGACGACGGCGCCGAGCTGCTGCAGCCGTGGCACCGAGATCGTTCGCAGGTCGTGCTCGACGTCGGCACTACCGATCACCGAGGCCCACACCGCGCGCCCCGCGAGGAAACCGGACGCGCCCGCGGAGCAGGCGATCCGGACCGCGTCCGGGAACAGCTCGTGCGGTACGCCGGACGACAGCACCACCCACGGTGAGTCGACCGCGGCCGTGATGGCCTCGCAGCGGCGACGGATCTCGCCGGCGTCACCCTGCCCACGCAGCGGAACCTCGGCCTTGTACAGGTCGGCGCCGAGCGCGCCGAGCTCACGGGCGGCGGCCAGTACGCCGTCGTCCCAGTCCCAGTCCCGGCCGTCGCGCGGAGCCTTGGACACCGGCTCGATGATGCTGATCAGCCCGGCCGCCCGGCAGCGGGCCACGAACTCCTCGACCATCCGGATCCGGACTGCGGGATCACCGTCCGGGCGGTGGATCACCAGCAGCTTCAGCGCCACCGCGCCCTGGTCGCGAACGGCCTCGGGGACAACGGCGGTGTCGATCTCGACCTCGGCGACGAACTCGTCCGGTCCGGCGATGAAGTGGTCCGCGGCAGCGATCAGCCCGCAGCCGTCGTCGACGACGCCGGCGGCCACCGCCTGGTCGAACGCGAACTGCTTGTCGATCAGCACACCCGACGCGTACGGGGTCAGGATCGACGCGGCGGCCAGCTTGAACCGCGTCACCTGCTCGTCGCTCACCGGCGCGTCCTGATGGGCGGCGAACATCGCGCGCATCGCCTCGCGCTGGTCGACGGCCAGCATCGCGAACCCGCCGCTCGGTCTGGTCAGCACGGACAGATCCGTCCGGCTGCTCTGCACATTCGTCATAGGTCGTGGCCCTTCGAGTGGTTGTTCAGGTCAGCGACGGCAACAGCGCCGCGACCTCGTCGTGGGTCGGGATGGCGGACCGGCCGTCGAGACCGCGGCACGACAGGGCGGCCGCGATGTTGGCGTAGGCAAGACAGTCGCGCAGGGGGAGGCCGCGAACCTGTGCGGCGACGAGTGCGCCGTGGAACACGTCACCGGCCCCGAGAGTGCTGACCACCTCGGCCGGTACGCCGGGGACGTGGCAGCGCTCGCCTTCGCGCGTTGCGGCGTACGAGCCTCTCGGACCGTCGGTCGCGACCACGGTGTGGGGACCGGTCGCGAGCGCCGTCGCCAGGAGTTGGTCGACGTCCAGGTCGCCGTGGGACGCGCGCAGCGCCTCGACCGTCGGGACATACAGCTCGACGTCGGCGGCCGTGAATCCGGGGATCGGGTTGCCGGCGTCGACGGCCAGGTGGGGGAGTGTCGTCGTACGGCCGGACAACATCGCGGCAACCGGAGCCCAGCCGAGGTGGTCGACGTGCAGCCAGTTGCTTGTCAGTACTGCGGCTGCCGCTGCGCTGACGTCCGGTTGCGGGCCTGGCCGCGTGCAGATCGCCCTGGTCCCGCGACTCCGGTCGACGACGATCACGCTCGCGCCCGACGGCTGCCCGGCGGCCACGGTCACTCCGGAGACGTCGACGCCCTCGGCCTGCAGGCCCTCGACGATGCGCCGGCCTTCCTCGTCCGCGCCGACCGTCCCGACGAAGGCCGCCGGCACGCCAAGCCGTGCGGCCGCGACTGCCGCCGTTGCCGCGGGGCCGCCGCCCGCGATGCACAGGTCGTCGGCGACCAGCCGCTCGTCAGGCTCCGGGAAGCGCTGCATGAGCGCGATCGTGTCGTGCGTCGCGACACCGACGAAGACCACGGCATCCATCAGCGAAGCCACCTCCATCCACCGTTCGATGTTGCAACACTAACAATAGATGTTGGAAAGTCAACAGATGATGGGGATAGAATCTCATCGACGACGGGAGGGTGGATGTCCGACAGCACCATGCGGTACGACAGCGCGCCGGCGCGGCGCCGCTCGATCCTCGACGCGCTGCGGGTGTCGGGGTTCGTCTCGGTGGCGGACCTGACCCGCGACCTCGGCGTCTCGGACATGACGATCCGCCGCGACCTCCGCAAGCTCGAGCAGAGCGGCGAGGTCCGGGTCGTCCGGGGCGGCGTCAGCGTGCCGCACGGTCCGCTGCACGCGCCGGCGTTCGTCAGCCGAGCCGGAGTCGCAGCGGAGGCCAAGCGCAGGATCGCCGCGGCTGCGGTGCGGCTGATCGGTCCCGCGGACACCATCGCGATCGACGCCGGTACGACGACGTACGCATTGGCCGAGGCGCTGCCGGACGACTTCCTCGGCTCCGTGGTCACGCACTCGGTGCCGGTGATCCAGCTGATGCTGAATCGTGGCAGCGGACGCGTCGTCGGGCTCGGAGGCGACGTACTGCCCGAGAGCCAGGCCTTCGTCGGGCCGATGACCGTCGACGCCGCGGCCGGGCTCCGGGTCCGGACCCTGTTCCTCGGGGCAGCCGCTGTCGACGACCGCGGGGTCTATGTGGCAACGGACATCGAGCGACCGACGAAACAGGCGCTGATCGACATTGCCGACCAGGTGGTCCTGCTCGCCGACCACACGAAGTTCACGACCTCGGCCCCGGTCCTGCTCTGCCCGTGGAACCGGGTCGCCACCGTCGTCACCGACCAGCCGCCGACCCGGTCGATCTCCGACCAACTCGCCCGCGCAGGGGTCGCCCTCCGCCTTCCCTGATCACAGCGGCGGGCGTGAATGCGTTTTCCAGGTGTGGGCACTTGGGTGGTGTACACGGTTCGGTGTTCAGACCAGCAGCACCGGATGGCAATGGCGGCGAGCGGGACCTGTGTGGAGTGCTCCGGGTCCCGCTCGCGCCACGCCTGGTTCACCCGCGGCGGGTGGCCACCAGTTCGGCGGCGACGGTGTGGACCTCGAGGCCGGCGGCGACGGCGTGGTCGCGCAGGATGGCGAAGGCCTCGTCGGCGTCGACCGCATGACGCTCCATCAGGATGCCGGTAGCTCGACCGATCAGCGATCGAAGCTCGGTGGCCTTCGACAACTGCTCACGTCGCCGCGCGCTGGAGACCGCGACCGAGGCGTGACAGGCCAGAGCCCGTGCGACCGCGACGGCGTTGTCGGGGAATCCGTCGTCGAGCGGGCTGTACAGCGCGAGGACCCCGAGAACACTGTTTCTGAACCTGAGCGGCGCGTAGATCGCACTGGCAAGTCCCGAAGCAAGAGTTCGACTGCTCCAGGCGGGCCAGCGTGCCTCGGTACGCACTCGTGCGACGTGAACGACCACGCCGTACCGGACGGCCTCGACGAGCGGTCCGTCGTTCTCCACGATCTGGCTTCGGCACAGCTCGGCAGGCATGGCCTGGCTGACGCCGCCGATCGTCAGCAGGCCGTCTTCGTCCAGCAGGGCGACCGCCGCACAGGTACAGCCGGCCGCCCGGATCGCGAACTGCAGCACGGCATCCACGGTCTCGGCTGTCGACAAGTCGTGCAGCTGCAGCGCAAGGTCGGCGAAGGTGCGCGCTGAGTCACGGCCATCAGAATCTCGCCGTACGTCGGACAACGATCGGGTCACGCGAACCTCGAGTCTCGCGCGCACGCCGACAGGCGAACGCACGCTCCGGTCGAGAGCCGTAGACCCGCCGCGTCATGACGGGAAATAGCGTTGCTTCAGAATACCCCAGGTGCGGCAGGGGCTACTTGGTCCGTTCGGTCCGTTCGATGGCATCGGCGACGATGCCTGCCGCCACGTCACGCAACTTGATGTTGCCGGCCTGCGAGGTGCGCAGCAGGAACGAGAAGGCACGGTCCGGATCGAGGCGGTAACGCTCCATCACGATGCCGATCGCCTTCCCGACGACGTCGCGGTTCCCGAGGGCCTGCGTCATCGTCTCGTCCTGGCGACTCCAGCCGAGGGCGACCGCCACGAGATTCGCGAACAGGAAGCCCAGTTGCTGGGTCTCGTCGGTCAGCGTCCCGGGCTCGCCCGAGTAGAGGTTGACACCACCGCGCACATGCGGTTCCGCCCGGAACTGAAACGCGATCTGGGCACCGATTCCGAGTTCCTTGGCCACCCTCGGCCCGTATGCCGGCCACCGCGGATCGGTCCGGATGTCGTCGACCCGGACCACCGGCTCCTCCAGCGCCGCGTCCAGGCACGGTCCCTCGGACAGCTCGTACTGGAGCTCGTCGGCCTTCACCGCGACCACGTCCGTCGGCGCGAGCGTCTCGATCCGGCCGTCCCGGCGGGTGAGAGAGATGCTGGCGTACTCGATTCCGGGCATCGCCGCGACCGCCCCCGCGGTGATGATGCCCAAGGTCTCGTCGAGATCGATCGGGAACTGCAGTGACTCTGCGACCTGGTCCATCACCCCGAGTAGCCCTGTCGGCTCCATCGCCCGCCCCTTTTCTGCTCGGCCGGTCCATGCACCGGCCACCGGCACATTCAGTGTGCACTACGCCGCACCGCCCTCCGGCGGTGGCAGCGCCGACGCCCTCCTGCCGTGCACATATCGTTGTCAGTGGCAACTTTGTTGGGACCTGGCTTGAGTCGGAGGATAACCTTTCTGTTCGGCGATCGGAAAGAGCGGTTGCCGGTGCAGCGGCGTGGGTACGGGGGTTGGATGCTGATCGCGGAGCGGTACCTGCTGGGCCCGTCCCTGGGACGGGGCGGAATGGGGGAGGTGTACCGCGCGACCGACCAGGCGCTCGGGCGTCAGGTCGCCGTGAAGCTGATGCTCCGGACCGGTGACGACACGTCCGCGGCCGAGCGGTTCCAGCGTGAGGCGCGGGCCGCCGCGCGGCTGAGCGATCCGCACATCGTGGCCGTGTTCGACTTCGGAGAGTACGACGACACGTTCTATCTCGTGATGGAGCTGGTCGAGGGCCGCTCGGTCGCCGCCGAGCTGGCCGAGAGCGGTCCACTGCCGTGGGAGCGCGCGATCACGATCGTCGAGCAGGCGGCAGCCGGCTTGGCGGCCGCGCACGCGCAGGACGTCGTACACCGTGACATCAAGCCCAGCAACCTGCTGGTCGCCGCTGACGGCACCGTGAAGGTCGCCGACTTCGGGATCGCGCACCTGCCGGGCGCGGAGACGAACGAATTGACCGCCACCGGCCAGATCCTCGGCACCCCGCACTACCTGTCGCCCGAGCGTGCGAGAGGGCTGCAGGCGGGGCCGGAATCCGATGTGTACGCGTTGGGTTGCGTGCTGTATCAACTGGTGACCGGGCGTCCGCCGTTCGTCGGCGACCACCCGACCGCGGTGCTCTACCAGCATGTCGACGCGGCGCCGGTTCCGCCCGGTCAGCTGCGCCCGGAGCTGGCCGGACAGTACGAGGGCCTCCTCATGCGGATGCTCGCCAAGTCGCCCGAGCAACGCCCCACGGCCGCACAGCTCACCGTCTTCCCGCTCGCCGCCGAGCTCTTCCCCACCGCCCCGCTCGCGGTCGACCCAAGCACCAGCCCTCTCGCCCCAACGCCCGCCTCCCCGGTCGACCCAACACCCACACCTGCCGCACCGCCTGCCGCACCGCCTGGTGGTGAACCGGTTGCCGAGCCGTCGGGGCGCCGGAAGCCGCTGCTCATCGCGGCCGCCGCCGTGCTGGTCCTGGCCGGCGCGATCGCAGCAGGCGTCGTACTGCGGAACACCGGGGACAACCTGCCGTCGACCGTCGACGTCGGTCCGAATCCGAGCACAAGCGCCGGCACGCCGAGCACGCCCGCGACCACCACGCCCGCGAGAACGACCGAGCCGTCGCAGGCTGGTCAGGTAGACCGAACGACCCGGAACACCCCCGCCACGACACCTTCGAGTACACCGACGACCACCCCTGCCACGCCCACGCCCACCGCACCGACGACGACGGCCCCGTCATCGTCGACAACTCCGTCCAGCCCGACACCGACGCCGACGAAGTCCTCGTCCCCGACACCGTCGTCGACACCGACCTCCTCGGCTCCGCCCCCGTCACCCACTCCGAAGCCCTCAGACACTCCAGCTCCAACCGACACCCCAACGCCCTGAACCAGCGCGAGCGCCCGTCAGCTACCGTGCGCGCGGCGCTGACACCCGATTGCATCTGCGCTGACGGGGCACCGGGGGGAGCGGTATCAGGCCCGATCGGAGGTGTCGTGAGATGACGACCCAGGCCGGCAAGCGAACGCTGTGGATTCTCGTCGCAGTCGCGATCGTCGCCGCACTGATCGTCCTCGCCGTCGTGTTCGGCGGAGGCAGCGGAGGCGGTGGCGGCGGCTACTGATCGCGGAACATCACCCACCTGGAGGTCGCGATGCCCGGCAAGTCGGCGAATGTGAAGAACGAGAAGCAGTACGAGGCGTTGAAGGACAAGGGGATGTCCAAGCAACGAGCCGCGAAGATCGCCAACGCCCCGAAGTCGAGCGAACACGGCGGCAAACAGAGCGGTAAAG
The DNA here is from genome assembly GCA_036503355.1 of Kribbella sp. GTDB lineage: Bacteria > Actinomycetota > Actinomycetes > Propionibacteriales > Kribbellaceae > Kribbella. The sequence continues at coordinate 38,265 of DASXXB010000241.1, forward strand.
GCGGCAGCAGCAAACAGGGCGGAACCACCGCCCAGAAGAAGAAGGCAGGCCGCAAAGGTGGCAAGGCCGCATCCAAGGGCTGAGTGAGTCCCTGGTAATTCAGGGCATCAGCAGGGGGCTGAAGTAATCTTCCGTCAACGACCGCCGGACTGGTGGCGCCTGGGGAGGAGCAGGATGACGGAACCGCCCGACGGCCCTGCCGTGCTGGTGGTGACCGCCATGCCGCTGTCGAAGACCGCGCGGGCGGAGCTCAGCGAGCTCCTCGGGCCGGGCTATGCGGTGGTCGACATGAGGTCGGCTCCCAGCTCGGCGAACATCGTGCTCACGCCCGTAGTGAGCGGCAACGCGTTGGCCATTCTGCGCGGCACCTTCCCGCAGGCCCGCATCCTCTACACCGAGTTGCACGACGACGAGCGGGGCATCAGCTTCTCCGGTCCGCTGTCGCGCATCGTGGCCCTGGAACCTGATGGGTACTTCGTGGCGCACTCGCTGGACGCCCTCGGTCCGGTCGTCCAGACCGAGGCGAAGCTGCAACTGTCCGGCAGTACCAGACGTACGCCGGTCACGCTGTCGTTGACCCCAGGTACACAACAGGACCTGGAGGAGCCCGCAGTACCGGACCCTCAAGTGCATCAGCGACGTACGACGACCGTCCGCTGGATCGATCGCGCGACATCTCCCGCCGTACCGGAAGGCCGATGGCTGGACCTTGATCCCGTCGACGTGCTGGTCGCGCGCCTGGTCGGCACGGACGAGCCGCGCCGAGACACCCTCTGGCCGGCCCTGGTCGCCGAGTGCGTCGTCCGCCTCGCCGGTCACCGATCCGAGGACGTGCTCGTCGACATCGGCGGCCTCGACCCGAAGATCCGTGCGGAGCTGCAGATCCGGGTGGAAAGCGAACAGATCAACCAAGCGCCCTGGCCGTAGCTTGCGCGTACTGTAAGGTTCAAGCATGTCGTCGCGCCGAGGCCGCCAGACTCGCACAGTGGAGCAGCCTCAGCCGCAGCGCCGAGCCACCTTGAAGCTCGTGGCGGAGTCCCTCGGGGTGTCCATCACGACGGTGTCGAATGCTTTCAGTCGCCCGGATCAGCTCTCGGAGGCACTGCGCGAGCGGGTCCTGGCGGAGGCGGCGCGGTTAGGGCTGAGCAGCCCGGACGCGGCAGGGCGCAGTCTGCGGCTCGGCCGGCCTGCGTCGATCGGCGTGATGTACACCGACCGGCTGTCGTATGCCTTCTCCGATCCAGGAGCAGTGCTGTTCTTGCAGGGCGTGAGCCGGGTGTGCGAGGCGAACGGGCAGCAACTGGTCCTGATTCCGAGTACGTCGTCGGCCGATGCCGCGGCCACCGCCGTCGGCCGGTCGATGATCGACGGGTTGATCGTGTACTCCGTGGCGGACGACGACCCGGTGCTGGCTGCCGCGATGGATCGACGGATGCCGCTCGTGCTGGTCGACCAGCCACGCATCAGCACGCTGCCCTGGATCGGGGTCGACGACGAGAAGGCCTGCCGGACGATGGCCGAGTACGTGCTGTCGCTCGGCCACCAGCGGATAGCCGTCATCGCGACCGAGTTCGACCGCGAACGGGCCGGCGGTCGTGCGACGCTCGCGCGGCAGGAGGCGGTCACGTTCAGCACGACGGCGGCCCGGCTGCGTGGATACCGTACGGCGGTCGAGAAGGCCGGCCTGCCGTGGTCGGAGGTGCCGGTCCTCGAGGCGAGTGAGAACTCCGAGGAGAACGGCTATCGGCTGGCGATGACCCTGCTCAGGTCCAAGAACCGGCCGACGGCAGTTCTGGCGATGACCGACCAGCTTGCTCTCGGCGCGATCCGGGCCGCCGGCAAACGTGGGCTCGCCGTGCCGGACGAGCTCTCGATCGTTGGGTACGACGACATTCCCGCGGCGCAGGTGCTCACGACTGTGAGTCAGCCGCACGAGGAGAAGGGTCGTCGAGCCGCTGAACAGTTGCTCGCACTCCTGTCGGATCGGACGGGCCCGCCGCAGCACCAGAAGCTCGTGACCCGGCTGCGGATCCGCGACACGACCGCGGCGCCGCCCCGCTAGCTGCGCGCGGTGGGGTCATAGCGTGTGGCCGCCGTTCACGGCGATGCGCTGGCCGGTCACGAATCCGGCGTACGGCGATGCCAGGAAAGCGACCACGCTCGCAACGTCATCGGGGTTGCCGAGGCGGTGCACCGGCACACCGGCGCTGTAGGCGTCCTTGTCCTGCTGCGACACGCCTGCGTGCCGTTCGGTCGGGATGAAGCCGGGCGCGACGAGGTTCACGGTGATGCCCGTCGTGCCCAGCTCACGGGCCCAGGATCGAGTCAGACCGAGCTGGGCGCCCTTGGCCGCGACGTAGGCACTGTTCTGCGGAGTGCCCAGCTCGAAGGCCTCGGACCCGATCGAAATGATCCGGCCGTACCCCTGCTGACGCATCCGCGGGACCGTTGCCTGCGCGAGCAGGAGCGGACTGCGAACGAAGTACTTCAGCTGATCGAGCACGAGGTCCCAGGTCAGGTCCTCGAGATCGTTGTCCGGTTGTGGTCCGGTGGCGTTGAGCACCAGCACATCGATCGAGCCGAGCGTCGAAACGACCGCGGCGTTGAGCTCGGTGACCTGGTCGGGTTGGGTCACGTCCGCCTGGAAGATCTCGGCCACCCCGCCGGACTCGGTGATCTCGGCGCGGAGCTGGCCCGCCGCGGTACGGCCGGAGCGGTAGTTGATCGCCACGCTCATCCCGTCGCGCGCGAGGGCCTTGGCGATCGCGGCCCCAAGGCCTCGGGAACCGCCGGTGACCAGCGCGACGGTGCGGCCCGCCGGGTACGCCGTGGCGGTCATGCCGCGCTCCCGGCGAGGGTCTCGACAGCACGGCGGACACCGCCGATCAGGTGGTCGACCTGCTGATCGGTGAGCTGTGCGTAGATCGGCAACTGGATCTGATGCTCGAAGTACGCGGTCTCGGCCACCGGGCACTCGCCGTACTCGTGACCGAGGGCGCGGAACTCCGGCAGCAGGTGGATCGGGAAGTAGCGCAGGACGATCTCGATGCCTTCGGCCTGCTCGAGAAGCCGGATGAAGTCGTCCTTCGGCCGGCCGGCCACCTCGGCGTCGTAGAAGATCGTGTACAGGTGGTAGATGCTCGGTGCTTCCGGTCGGCGGCGTTGGGTCGTGATGCCCGGGACGCCGGCCAGGCCCTGGTCGAGTTGTTCGGCGATCTCCTGTCGCCGCTTGTTCAGCTGGTCCAGCTTCTGCAGTTGTGCGAGGCCGAGTGCCGCGGTGACCTCGCTCATCCGGTAGTTGTTGCCGATCAGGTATCGGTCGTCGCGATAGCGCAACGTGAAGGCCGACCGGACGTGCGGGTCACGGTAGTACTTCGGTTGTGCGTACGGCCCGATCCGGTCGGTCTGCCGTTCCACGAGCGATCCCCAGGTATGGATCGTGCCGAGGTCGCGCGCCTTGGCGGCCAGGTGATCGTCGCTGGTGACGAACGCGCCGCCTTCGCCGGTCGTCATGTTCTTGAGCGAGTGGAAGCTGAAGCAGCCGATGTTGCCGATGGTGCCGACCCGGCGGCCCTTGTAGGTGGCACCCGGCGCGTGCGCGCAGTCCTCCACGACGGACAGCCGATGCTTGCGGGCGATGTCCATGATCGGGTCCATGTCGACGGCGCGGCCGCCGTGGTGCACCACCCAGATGGATCTGGTCCGCGGCGTGACGAGGGCCGCGACCGACGCCGGGTCGATGTTCAGGCTGTCCGGGTCGATGTCGGCGAAGCGGACCGTGCAGCCGATCGACTGCAGCGGCCACGTGGTCACCCAGAACGTCTGCGGCGTGGTGATCACCTCGTCGCCGGGCTGGAGCTCGAGCACCTGGGCGGCGAGGAACAAAGCCGTGGTGCAGGAGTTCGTCGCATGCGCGTGCGTGGCGCCGAGCATCTCGGCGAAGCGATTCTCGAACTGCTTCCCGAGCGGGCCCATCGACAACGTCTCCCCGCGCAACGCGCTGGTCACCGCGGCCACCTCGTCCACACCCAACCGATTGGAAACACCGGCGTACGGCACCACGAACTCGCCCATCACGGCTCCTTTCTCGAACCTTCAAGAACCTCTTGCTGGTGATGACCTGAGATCACTGTAAGGTTCAAGAAGCAGCAACTGCAACGTTCAAGATCAGGTAGCTGATGTGGAAGGAGCGATGCATGCGATCAGGATTACGGCGGTTGTGGGACTTCACCAGGAGGCGTTCAGGAGTGCTAGCGGTCGCGGTTGCCGCGCTGTCGGTCTGGCTCGGCTACACCACGTTCGGCACCGGCCTACAAGACCACGCCGACAACCGCCACCCCGTACCCTCCGTCTTCAACCCCGCCCACTGACCGAACACTGACGGAGAAAGTTCGCCGAGGGTCCTCATCTCCCGGACGCCTCGGCGAACTGCCCGTACAGCGGGACGTCGGCGCCGGCTGCTTGGCCGCGGCTCAGATGGCGGTGGTTCCGCCGTCGGCGACCAGTTCGAGGCCGTTGACGTAGCTGGAGTCGTCGGAGGCGAGGAACAGCGCGATGGTGGCGATCTCGTCGGGGCGGCCCATCTTCCCGCGGGGGATGAGGGATTCGAACGCAGCCTTGGTTGCCTCGTCGAACAGTTCTTCCTGCTTGGCGGTGGCGACCTGGCCGGGCGTCAGGACGTTGACCCGGATGTTCCGGTCGCGCAGCTCGTTGAGCCACACGCGGGCCCACGCCTGCTGGACGGCTTTGCTTCCCGCGTACAGGCTCCAGCCCGGGAAGGCGCCGAGGGAGGCGTTGGATCCGGTCATCAAGATCGAGCCGTTGTCGTTGAGCAACGGCAGCGCCTTCTGCACGGTGAACAGCGTGCCCCGCGCGTTGAGCCAGAAGGCGCGGTGGAACTGTTCTTCGGTGATTTCGCCGAGTACGCCGGGTTCGCCCATGCCGGCGCTGGCCCACAGTACGTCGATCGAGCCCTTCTCCCGCTTGACGGTGTCGTACAGGCGGTCCAGGTCGTCCAGGTCGGCCGCGTCACCCTGGACGGCGGTGACGTTGCGGCCGATCAGCTTGACGGCATCGTCCAGTGCTTCCTGCCGGCGGGCCTGGATGAAGACGTGCGCTCCTTCGTCGACGAACAGCTTGGCGCCGGCCAAGGCCATGCCGGTGGATCCGCCGGTGATCACGGCGACTTTGCCATCGAGCTTTCCCACGGTCACTCCTTATGTAAACCAACTTGTGTAGTTAACGTACTCCCGGTGACCTGTGGAGCGCAAGTTAAGTACACCGATCGGTACCAGTTGGCCTATACTGAAGCCATGACGGAGTTGGAGAAGGGCCCCATGGGCCGGCGCCGGGGCAGAGGTGCGCGGGAGCGCATCCTCAGCGCGTCACAGGAACTGTTCCGCGATCAGGGCATCAGCCGCACCGGCATGGATCAACTCTGCGCGGTGGCCCAGGTGTCCAAGCGCACGGCGTACCAGCACTTCAGCACCAAGGACGAACTCGTCGCCGAGTACCTGCGCCGGTTCGATCCCGATGTCATGCCCGGGGTGTTCGACCGCACTGACCTCACGCCCCGCGAGCGACTCCTCGCCGCCTTCGAGATTCCCGCGTCCACGCCGCTGTGTCCCTACATCTCGGCGGCCGTCGAACTTCACGACCCCGAACATCCCGCATCGCAGTACGCGCGCGACTACAAGACCGCCATCGCCGCGCGACTCACCGAGACCGCCCGCGAAGCCGGCGCCGCCAACCCCGAACAACTCGGCGAACAACTGGCGCTGCTCATCGACGGCGCCTCGGTCCGCACCCGAGTCCTCAACAGCGAGTCCTTCCCGACCGCCGCCGCCATCGCCGCCGTCCTCATCGACAACGCCATCCCCGCCGCACCTGAGTCATAGGTTTCCACACGCTGCCGTGATCTCGGCTGTCGCTTGTGCCGCGACGAAGAAGTCGTCGACCAGCGGCGAGGTACGCGATGCCGCCATCGCGAGGCACACCTGATCCGGCGCGAGCTCCGGGATGGGGACGTAGCTGATGTCCGGACGTGTGTAGAACACGGTCTCCGAACGCGCTACGAACGAGATCCCCCGGCCGGCCGCGACGTGTTCGAGTTTCTCCTCCACGCCGCGCACCCGGAGCCCCGAGTCGGGTTGCGGGCGCCTGGTCGGCTGTGTGCCCGGGTCCGCATGCCAGACCAGCGGCTCGCCGGTCAGGTCGGCCTCGGTGACCTCCTCTTCGCCGGCCAGTCGGTGGCCCGCGGGCAGCACCACCATGAGCGGCTCGACGTACAGCGGGATCACGCGCAGGCCGGTCTCGTCGATGGGCAGCCGCACATAGCCGACGTCGATGCGGCCGTCGAGCAGCATCGCGGCCTGGTCGTCCCATTCGATCCGCTGTACGTCGACGACCACGTCCGGATGCCGCGCCTCGAACGCGCGGGTTGCCGGGATCACCGGTATGCCGGTCCGGAAGCCGACCGCCAGCCGCCGGCCGCCGCGCCCGGCCACGGTCACCCGGCGGCGGACCGCGTCCGCGGAGGAGAGCAGGGGACCGGCGTCGTCCAGCAGTTGCCGGCCGGCGGCGGTCAGCACCACGCCGTGGCGATCCCTGGTGAACAGCGAGGCGCCGAGATCGTGTTCCAGTGCGCGGATCTGCCGACTGAGCGCCGGCTGCGCGATGTGCAAGTCTTCGGCGGCGCGGCCGAAATGCAGCCGGTCGGCCACGGCGACGAAGTAGCGCAGTTTGCGCAGATCCAGATCCATGGCGCCTCCCGGCCCGGTGATGCCCTGACGGTATCACCATGGCTGAAAAGGTCTTGGACGCCTGCTCAGGAAATGGCAGCCTCAACAGCTGGCTATCGGCGGCGAGACCCATCGAATTGGTGGAGGCCGGGCCCCGATGTTTCGACGGTCAGTATCGGAATCGCTGTCGAGGGGCCCGCGTTGAACGGAAACGTAAGGGTCACCACGATCACCACGAAATGGTCGAAAGGCAGTCATGACGTCCGCGACAAATGAAGGAACCCCGGTCAGGGAAATGACACGGTTCCCGTTGATGGGCCTCCTCGCGCTGTTCGCGACGGGATTCCTGGGAATCATCAACGAAACGATTCCTGCGGGTCTGCTGCAGGAGATGTCCCGAAGCCTCGGACTCCCGGAAGCCGTGGTCGGTCAGACCATCACCGTGTACGCACTGGCGACAGCGCTCTCCGCGATCCCGCTCAATGCCGCGCTGAAGAACTGGGGGCGCCGGACCCTACTGGTTTGGGCCTTGGTCACCTTCGCTGCGGCCAATCTCGTCGCCGGCCTCGTCGACAGCTTCGCGGTCATCCTGGTCGCGCGCATGGTCGCCGGCGTCGGCGCGGGATTGATCTGGTCGAACATCGGCGGGTATGCAGCCCGAATCGTCGATGCAACCTCGCAGGGCAGAGCGATCGCCATCGCGATGGCGGGCATACCTGTCGCGCTCGCGCTCGGCCTTCCGGCAGGCACTCTTCTCGGAGATGCGGCCGGGTGGCAGGTTACTTTCATCGCCACGGCAGCGCTCAGCATTGCCTTGATCGCCTGGGTGTTCTTCTCCTTGCCCGATCTCCCGGGCCGGCCGGCGGGCGGGCATGTTCCCCTGGCGACCATCCTCCGGGCCCGTGGCGTACCTTCGATTCTCTGGGTCGTCGCCGGATTCATGGTTGCCCACAACATCTTGTACACCTACATCGGTCCGCTCTCGGCGGCGGCCGGCATCGGCAGCCAGATCGAATGGGTTCTCCTGGTGTTCGGCATCGCGGCGCTGTTCAGCGTCTGGGCCACCGGAGCCTTTGTCGACCCGCACCACCGCAGGCTGATCGTCCTGAGCACGATCGCGGTGGGTGCCGGTGCTCTCGTCGTCGGGTTAGGGCTGTCGAACTCAGCCATTCTTTACTTGGGTGTGGCCATCTGGGGCCTCGGGTTCGGTGGTTCCGCGACTCTCTTCGTCACGGCCGGCGTGCGCGCGACCAAGGCCGACGGCGTTCAGTCGGTCCTCGTGACGGTGTTCAATCTCAGCATCGCGGCCGGAGGGGTGATCGGCGGGATCCTGCTCGCCGGCGTCGGCATCGGTTCGGTGCCCTGGGTGGTCCTCGCGCTCATGATCCCGACGACGATCACAACCATCCTCGGCAGGCGGCACGCCTTCCCACGGTGGCCACGCGGCTGAACTCTCGAAGAGTTCTGAAACCTCAAGAAGGAGAACGACATGGCACGTGCGTTTGTCACAGGCGGTTCGGGGTTCATCGGCCGGGTGTTGGTACGCCGGCTCGTGGCCGAGGGGCATGCGGTTCGGGTGCTCGTGCGAAGCGAGGCATCCGCTGAGGTGGTGGCCGGTCTCGGTGCTGAACCCGTGCGCGGTGTGTTGCCTGATGCAACTACTTGGCGGGACGAGGTTGTGGGTAGTGATGTCTTCTTCCATCTCGCCGCCGAGACCGATATTTCCGCTGATCGCGCCCGCCAGGAATTGGTGTCCGTTGGCGGCACCCAGGCGGCGGTAGACGCTGCACGCTTTGCCGGGGTCGCCCGCTTCGTTCACTGTGGAACGGAAGCTGCGCTACTCGCGGGCGATCCGTTGGTCGACGCCGACGAAACGGCGCCACTGCGGCCCGACTCACCGGCTGTGTACTCAGCGGTCAAGGCCGAAGCCGAGAAGATCGTGCTCGACGCGAACGCCCCGGACTTCACCACGGTGTCGATTCGTCCGAGGTTCGTCTGGGGCCCCGAGAGCATGCTCATCGAGAGTCTGGTGGCATCCGTCGCGGCAGGGCAGTTCGCATGGATCGCCGGTGGGCGGTTTACGACCGATGTGACATTCGTGGACAACGTCGTCGAAGGTCTGATGCTCGGATGGCACCGCGGGCGGCCAGGTGAGGCCTATTTTGTGACCGATCAGCACCGCGTCGTACTGCGTGACTTCCTGGAAGCCCAGTTCGAGATCTACGGGGTGAAGGCGACGATTCCGGATCTGACCGCCGAGGCGGCGGCCGAGGTTGTTCCGGTGCCAGCCCGGTGGTTCCTCGGGCAGACGTGCACGCTCCGGACCGACAAAGCCGTCGCCGAGCTCGGCTACGCCCCAGTCGTGTCACAGGCCGCCGGATTCGACGCCCTCAGAACCTCCATAACCGTCCCGCAATGAGCCGCCCGCCAGCGATGACACGTGTTCTGCAAAGGAGAAGTGGTGCCGGTGTATGACAAAGTTGATTGGCCCGAGCGGTACGACCCGAGAACGTCCGCGATCTACGCGCTGAACGACATCGACGTGAAGGCTCCGCCTGAGGTCGTCTGGGAACTGCTCGTCGATGCCGAGAACTGGTCGGGCTATTTCCCGCCCGAAGATCAGGTCAAGATCTTGGGCGGTGGGCGCGAGCTGGCTCTCGGAACCAGGTACAGACGAGTGACGGTGGGGTTTCCGATGAGTCTCCGCGTCACGGAGTACGCGCCGTTCAGGAGACTCTCCTGGGAGACCGTGGTCGACGATGACGAAACTGGTTCGAGCGCGTACCACGGTTGGGTGATCACTCCGACGGACGATGGCTGTCACGTGCTGACGGAGGAGACACAGCAGGGCGCCTTCTTCCTGGAGGAGCTCGGGCGCAAGAATCCCGGTGCGCTCTACCGGTATCACCAGGACTGGGTTGAGTGTCTCGCGCGTGCCGCGGAGGCGGAAGTTGCGAAGGCTCTTGGCTGACGGCTGGTCACGTCGCTACGTCGCATCACCTGGTACGTCGGCTCCGGCGAGCTGGGCGCGTACGTCACGGGGTACCCGCACGCCGCGTGCGCTCAGGTTGGCGACGAATCGGGCGGCGAGCGGGTCCAAGGTCCCCGGTGACACCGCAACCAGTTGCCTGGTCCAGCGTGGTGAGAAGGATCGAACCGCTCCACGCAGGCCGGCGCTCACCGCGCTGATCGGGGTGACGGCGACGCCCAGCCCGGCGGCGGCAAGTTGCGGCGCCGCTGCGGTGACGGATGTCCTCATCACTGGCTCGGGACGAACGCCGGCTTTGGTGAGCGATCGATCGAGCCAGCCGCTCAGACCGTTGTCCGCTGCGAAGTGGACGAGAGGCACGCCATCGAGGTCGTCGAGGCTCACTGTCGCCAGCGAAGCCAATCGATGATCGGCCGGTGCTGTCAGCACGATCTCTTCCTCGGCGACGGGAGTCGTCGTGTAGCGCTCAGGCAAGGGACCGGGCACCAGGAGGATGTCGACCTCGTCGGAGTCGATGAAGCCGAGGAGCTCGTCCGGTACGACGGACTCTCGCAGGCTGATCGCAACCTGCGGGTGGTGTCGGTGCCAGTCGCGGATCACCGGGGCGAGCATCGGTACCGTCAAGCTCTGTGCGCATGCCAGACGCAGCGATCCTCCGGAGGCGTCGCCGGCGGCACGCGCAGAGCGCACAGCTGAAGCGGCTGCCTCGATCGCTCGCCTCGCATCGGCCACTGCGGCACGACCGGCCGGTGTCAGCTTGACGCCTCGAGGTTCGCGCCGAATCAGTGCAGTTCGGGTTTCGCGTTCCAATGCGGCGAGCTGGTGCGACACGGCAGGTTGCGAAGAATGCAGCATTCGCGCCGCCTGGGTGATGGATCCGGAATCCGCGACTGCCACCAGACACTCCAGCGCCCTCAGCGAAGCCATTCACCAACCGTATCGCAAGCCCCCCAACCATCGAGATCATGAGGGTATCCGGACCTGACATTCCCCGAGTCCCCGGTCATGGGCCCAGGGACGCACCGGGCGAGGCCGCATACCCACGCCGGTATGCCGTAGGAGTGGTGCGGGTGAGGCGTTTGAAGGCGGTGGCGAAGTACTGGGTGGTGGCGAAGCCGAGGGAGTGGGCGATCTCGGTGACCGGCAGGTCGGTCTCGGTGAGCAGGGTGCGGGCGTGCTCGATCTTGCTGCGGAGTACGAACTCGCCCGGCGGCATGCCGATTTCCTGGCGCAAGCGGGCGTGCAGGCGGGCCGGTGACAAGCCGGTTGCTTGGCTGAGCATCGGTACGGTGATCGGCTCGCCGAGGTGCTCGGCGACGTACTGCCTGCTGCGCTCTACCACCGCCGACACAGGACGTACGTCGTCCGCGGTACTTGCCGTCACCGTGCGGACCAGGAACTGCCCGAGTGCCATCGCCGCCTGGAGCCGGGCGAGGTCGGTCGGAGGGCCGCTGAGTTGCGCGATCGCGTCGTCCAGCAGGAACCCCGCGTCGGGGTGCGCCCGGAACTGCCGCCTCGGGATGGCGAGCAGGGCCTGGGTGAGCTGTTGCCGCCGAGTGCTGTCCAGGTAGAGCAGTGGCGAGTCCTGGACGCGGACGATCAGCCAGTACAGCACGCCCTTGTCCTCGGGTTCGCCGGCGCTGTCGTGGCGTTCGTCCGGGAGGGTGACGAACTGGTCGCCGCCGCTGAGCTGGTAGACCCGGTCGCCGAGCCGGTAGCGCTGCCGGCCCCGTGCCAGGAAGCAGATCTCGACGCAGCCGGGGTGGGCGTGCGCGGCCAGCACGTCGTGCGCGTACGAGTAGCGATAGCGGCCGAGGGTGACGACGCCGGGTACGCCGGGATCCTGCAGTTCGAGGCGGTCGGCCATGTTCGATTTTCTCTCGCGTTCGATTCCGGACGCAAGCCGCCGGGGCGGTCACTAGCGTTGTCGCCATGCTGACGACGCTGACGACAGACGACGTGGCCCGCTACCACGACCAGGGTTTCCTCGCGCTCGAATCCTTCATCTCCGCAGAGGAGGTCGAGCGGATGCGCACGATCTACGACCGGCTCTTTGCCGAGCGGGCCGGGCGGTCGGCCGGCGACCAGTTCGACCTGGCCGGCGCGGACGACGAGGCGAGCGAGGCCAACCTCCCGCAGATCCTCAACCCGTCGCGGTACGCGCCAGAGCTCCTGCGCAGCGCAACGCTGGATCGCGCGAAGGAGGTGCTGGCCGAGCTACTCGGTCCGGACGCGACGTTCGGCGGCGACCATGCGATCAACAAGCCGCCGCGGAACGGCGTCGAGACGCCGTGGCACCAGGACGAGGCCTACTGGGACCCGGCGGTCAGCTACCACTCGCTGAGCATCTGGATTCCGTTGCAGGAGGCAACGGTTGAGAACGGCTGCATGCATTTCGTGCCCGGATCGCATCGCGGCGACGTGGTCCCGCACCGGCCGATCGGCGGCGATCCGCGGGTTCACGGCCTCGAGGTCGAGCCCGGGTCGGTGGATGTCTCCGCCGCTGTCGCGTGCCCGATCCCCGCCGGCGGCGCGACGATCCACGCCAGCCGGACACTGCACTACACCTCCCCGAACCGCTCCGCCGACCACCGCCGTGCGTACATCATCAGCGGCGGCACCCCGGAGGAGAAGGCCGCCGAGCCACGCGACTTCCCATGGCAGGCCGCCCGGCACACAGCCCGCGCCGAACGAGCCAACGCCGCCCGCAGCGCGCCCGGCGCATCGCGCTAACCGCGGACTCGGCGCATCGCGCTAACCGCGGGCCCGGCTCAGCACATCGCCGCGTATTCGTGCTGCTGGACAGCCGGTCGGTCGTCCTGATCGAGGCGTACGGCGAGGTGGCCGCTCCACCGTTCGTCCGGTTGCGGATGGTCCGACCGCCAGTGGCATCCGCGGCTGTCCTGCCGCGCGCTCGCCGCCGCGATGACCGATCGGGCCACCGTCGCCAATGGCCCGCTGCCAAGGGTTTCGAGCTCCTCGGCAGCTGCCTCCAACCCTGCACCGTCCCTGCGGATACCGGCGGACCTGCTCAGGATCGCGCGGATCGTGTCCGGCTCGTCGTCGCGGCCCAGCATCACTGCCTGCGAGCGTGTGTGATGTGCCGGCTGGAGTTCGAGTGTGAGCGCCGTCGCAACGCGTCGCCCGAACACCAGCCCTTCCAGCAGAGAGTTGGACGCGAGCCGGTTCGCTCCGTGTACGCCGGTTGCGGCGACCTCGCCGACGGCGTACAGGCCGGGCACGTCCGTCGCGCCGTCGCGGTCGGTGCGAATGCCACCGCACAGGAAGTGTTCGGCGGGCGCGATCGGAATCTGTTCGGTCAGCATGTCGACACCGATCCGTGCGCAGGACTCCAGCACGGTCGGAAACCGCCGCCGAAGGACCTCCGGCCGGATCGCTGTGGCATCCAGCCAGACGTGGTCTGTTCGGTCGCGGCGCATCGTCGACTCCACCGCCCGGGCGACGATGTCCCGCGGCGCGAGATCGGCGCGCGGATGCAGACCGGCCATGATCAGCCGGCCGTCGTTGTCACGGAGTACGGCGCCCTCGCCGCGGACGGCCTCGGTCACCAGCGGCAACTGGCCGCCGCTTGCGCCGGTGAAGAGTACGGTCGGGTGGAACTGGACGAACTCCATGTCCACCAGCGAGGCGCCGGCCCGGAGAGCGATGGCAAGCCCGTCGCCGCTCACAGCCGAAGGGTTGGTGCTGGTCAGGTAGGCGTTGCCGATGCCACCGGTCGCCAGCACGACAGCGCGGGCGTCGACCTGGCTGACTCCGCTGCCGTCGTCGAGAAGCGCGCCGACGATACGCCCGTCGTACGACTTGACGAGACCGGTGACGCGTCCCTTCAGCGTCCGTACGCCGGTGAGGCCGACTGCAGTACGGAGCGCGCGATGAATCTCCGCTCCGGTGGCGTCACCACCCGCGTGCACGACCCGGGGACGGCTGTGGCCACCCTCGAGTGTCCTCGACAAGGATCCGTCGCTGTTGCGGTCGAAGCGTGCGCCCTGCGCGATGAGTTCGGCGACTCGTTGAGGTCCCTCCTCGACCAGCATCCTGACACTGCGAGGATCGCAGAACCCTGCGCCCGCGACCTCGGTGTCGTGCAGGTGCTCATCAGGGTCGTCGTCGCCGAACGCGGCGGCGACCCCTCCCTGCGACCATGGGGTGCTCCCGTCGCCGGTGCTGACGAGGATCACACTGCGAGTGGCTGCCAGTCCCAACGCGGTCGAGAGACCCGCGACGCCGGAGCCGATGACGACGACATCGGCCGAGAGCGTCATCGAGCACCCGCCGGTTTGCCGATGGCAACCATGCGTTCCACCGAACGCCGGGCGCGCTCGATGATGTCCGGTGCGAGCTGGACCTCGTCGCGCCCCTCGCGCAGACACTGCAGCAGCAGGTCCGGCGTGATCATCTTCATGAATCGGCACGAGGCCTTGGGATTCACCGGGACGAAGTCTGTCCGCCGGTTCACCTTGCGGAGCTGATGAAGCATGCCGATCTCCGTCGCGACCAGCGCGGTCTTGGCGGTCATGTCGCGGGCGGCGTCCAGCATGCCGGCGGTGGAGAGGATATGCGTCCGGTCCGCCGGCAGATCACCGACACCCGCGAGCCAGACCGCCGACGACGCGCAGCCGCACTCGGGATGTACCAGGACCTCGGCAGCGGGGTCGGCTGCAACCTGGGTGCGCAGCTCTGCCGCGGTGATCCCGGCGTGCACGTGGCACTCACCCATCCATACCTCGATGTTGTCACGACCGGTCTGCCGCCGTACGTGGGCACCCAGGAACTGATCAGGCAGGAACAGGATCGGTTGATCCGCTGGGATCGAGTTCACCACCTCCACCGCGTTGGACGACGTACAGCAGATGTCGGCCTCCGCCTTCACCGCTGCACTGGTGTTGACATAGGCAACGACCACGGCGTCGGGATGCTGGGCCTTCCAGGCTCGCAGTTGATCGGCGTCGATGGTGTCGGCCAACGAGCAGCCGGCCCGCGCGGTCGGGATCAGGACGGTCTTGTCCGGGCTGAGCAGTTTGGCTGTCTCGGCCATGAAGTGCACGCCGCAGAAGACGATCGTCGAGGCATCGGTACTGGCCGCGATCCGGGACAGCGCCAGCGAGTCGCCGACGTGATCGGCGACGTCCTGGATCAGCGGGTCCTGGTAGTTGTGGGCCAACAGCACGGCATCGCGTTCTCGGGCGAGTCGGCGTACCTCGTCCTGCCAGCTCGTGGTCGCGTCGTTCATGGTGTTCCCTTGGTCGAGGTTTTCGCCTGCGAGTCGATAACTAGGGTGACGGTATCATCGCCGGCATGCCCGAGGCCAAGAAAGGTGATCCGGTTAACGTCCCCAGCTATCCCCACGAGGTGCTCGCCGTCGTGCTGTCGGTCCGCGACGACGCCCTGTGTGTGCTGCTGTGGAAACGTGGCCGGAGTCCCTTCCGGCACCGCTGGGCTCTTCCCGGAGGCGGCGTCGAACCCACCGAACGGCTCCGCGAAGCGATCACCGGCCACCTCGCGGCAAAGGTGGACGTCCGGGACGTCGCCCACCTGGAGCAGTTGGCTACGCACAGTGCGATCGACCGCGATCCGCGTGCCCGGGTCCTGGCGACTGCCTATCTCGGTCTCGTCCCGTCCGACGTGCGGCCCAATCTGCCGGCCGACACGGCCTGGCATCGCGTGGACGAGTTGCCGGATACGGCGTTCGACCATCACTACTTCATCGAAGCGGCAGTGGCGCGGCTGCGTGCGAAGCTGTCGTACACCAACATCGGGTTCGCCCTGGCGCCGCCCGAGTTCACCATCGCCGAGCTCCGCGACCTGTTCAGCGCGGCGCTCGGCTACGAGCTCGGTGCGACCAATCTGACCCGCGTCCTGACCAGGCGAGACGTGATCGTCCCGACCGACCGGACCGCAAGCCACGGCCAGTCCGGCGGCCGCCCGGCCACTGTTTACAAGTTCGTGGCCCACGAACTGACCGTCACCGACCCCTTCGCCGTACTACGCCCCCGCCGCTGACCGCCCTCTCGCAACCGGGCGCCTGATCCGTCGCGGGAATACCTCACGGGCTTGAACGTTCATCTCTCATTGCCAGCGGCCGGCTCTCTCTGCCGGTCCGGAACAGGAGGGATCAGGATCATGGGTTACATCACCGTGGGGAACGAGAACAGCACCCCGATCGAGTTGTACTACGAGGATCAGGGGGCCGGGCAGCCGGTCGTGCTGATCCACGGGTATCCGCTCGACGGGCACAGCTGGGAGCGTCAGACTCGTGAACTGCTGGGTCAGGGCTACCGGGTGATCACCTATGACCGTCGTGGGTTCGGTCAGTCGTCGAAGGTGAACGCCGGTTACGACTACGACACCTTCGCGGCTGATCTGAACACGGTTCTCGAGACGCTCGACCTGCGGGATGTCGTGCTCGTGGGCTTCTCGATGGGAACCGGCGAGTTGGCCCGGTACGTCGCCCGCTACGGTCACGAGCGGGTCGCGAAGCTCGCGTTCCTCGCCTCGCTCGAGCCGTTCCTCGTGCAGCGCGACGACAACCCCGAGGGCGTCCCGCAGGAGGTCTTCGACGGCATCGCCGCGGCGGCGAAGGGCGACCGCTATGCCTGGTTCACCGACTTCTACAAGAACTTCTACAACCTCGACGAGAATCTCGGCACGCGCATCAGCCCCGAAGCCGTCACCGCCAGCTGGAACGTCGCCATCGGCAGCGCTCCAGTGGCCGCCTACGCTGTCGTCCCGTCCTGGATCGAGGACTTCCGTGATGACGTCGAGGCCGTGCGCGCGGCCGGCAAACCGACCCTGATCCTGCACGGCACGAAGGACAACATCCTCCCGATCGACGCCACTGCCCGCCGGTTCCGCAAGGCGGTGCCCGAGGCGCAGTACGTCGAGATCGAGGGCGCCCCGCACGGTCTCCTGTGGACCCACGCCGACGAGGTCAACGCCGCGCTCAAGGAGTTCCTCAACAACTGACGCCGTACGTCGGAGGGCAGCCCACCATCTGCCCTCCAACGCCGAGACGCCTCCCGCACCGGCGAGAGTAATCTCAGATCTGGTTCGTGCCTCCGTCGACGTAGAGGTTCGCGCCGTCGACATAGCTGCTTTGTTCCGAGGCCAGGAAGGCCACGACCGCGGCGGCCTCTTCAGGCCGGCCCATGCGGCCTACGGGAACGGTCGCGGCGACGTTCTCCTTGATGGCCTGAGCGGTCTTCTCGTCGCCGAAGGCGGCGGTGCCCCCGGGAGTTTCGATCCAGGCCGGCGAGACCACGTTGACCCGGATGCCACGGTCCTTGAGTTCGTTGGACCACGTCCGTGCGAAGGACCGGACGGCCGCCTTCGACGCGGCGTACGCACCGAACGCCTCTACTCCCCGGTCGCCCGCAGTCGAACCGACCAGCACGATCGAGGCTCCGTCGTTGAGCAGCGGCAACGCCTTCTGCACGGTGAACAGCGTGCCGCGGACGTTGACCCCGAAGGTCTGGTCGAAGTGTTCCTCCGTCGTTTGCTCCAACGTCACGAACGAACCGATCGCCGCGTTCGCCACAAGCACGTCCAGCCCGTTGCCGCGGGCCCGGACCGCGTCGTACAGCCGGTCCAGGTCAGCCATTGTCGAGATGTCGCCGGGCACTCCCGTGGCCCGGTCCGGCCCGACGGTCTTGACGGCGGCTTCCAGTTCTGCCTCGCGGCGCCCGGTGACGAATACGTACGCGCCCTCGTCCGCCAGTCGTACGGCGGTAGCCAGGCCGATTCCGGTGCTGCCACCGGTGACCACCGCCGTCTTGCCTTCCAGTTGTCCCATGTGGGTGTCTCCATCATTTGTCTCGCTGTCGCCTTCGATACTGCGCGGACAGCGGACTACGATCCATAATGCAGCGTCCGAGTTTCTTTACGTATCGTCCGGGAGGAGTGGCTGTGCTCGGTTTTCGGGATCCAGTGGCTGACGCGATCGGTCTGCTCCGGCCGCGCACGGTGATCGGGCCCAATCTCCGGGCAGTGGGTGAGTGGGCGTTGCGCTTCGACTCGTTCCTGCATGTGCGGATCGGCGGTCTCGTGCGCGGAACGTGCTGGTTGATCCTCGAGGGACATGAACCGGTGCTCCTGCAGGAGGGCGACACCTTCATGCTCGGCAACCCACCGCCGTACGTACTCGCCGGCACGCTCGACGCAAGTCCACGCCCTGCGGCGCCGTTGTGGGCGGGCGCCGAGGACGGGTTCGTGCGGATCGGTCCGGAGTCCGAGGACGACCTCTATCTCTGCGTCGGCCACATCGCGTTCGACGAGAGCAATGCGACGCTTCTGACCGATCTGCTGCCGCCGCTCGTCATCGTGCGCGAGGCCGACCCTCACGGCAGGCGGATCGCACAGTTGATCGATCTTCTGGCCACCGAGGTCGGGGTCACTGCCGCCGGCGGCCCGCTGGTGCAGAACCACCTCGCACAGATCCTTCTCGTCCACATGCTGCGTGCTCACGCCGGTCAGACAGACCGGCCCATCGGCTGGCTGGGCGCCCTCAACGACGACGGCATCGGCGCCGCGCTGCGCGCCATACACGCGGACATGTCCCACTCGTGGACTCTCAAGGAGCTGGCCGAGATCAGCCACATGTCGCGCTCCGCCTTCGCGCACGCCTTCAAGAGCCACGTCGGCGTACCGCCCCTCGAGTACGTGATCCAGTGGCGCATGAGCCTCGCGCGCGACGCCCTCGCCCGCGACGCGCTGTCGATCTCCGAGCTCGCACGGGCCACGGGATACCTGTCCGAGAGCGCATTCAGCACCGCTTTCCGGCGCGTGGCCGGTGTATCACCCACCAAGTTCCGGGCCGAGGCCCGCCGAACGGCGGAGCTTCACGTGCGCGCCGGCGTTCGCGTTGTCAGCCGTCGTAGTTGAGGCGGTGGGCTTCGACCTGGTCGCGGGCTTGTTCCGCCCATCGGGTGATACCGGTCAGGGGTTCGAGGAGTGAGCGGCCGAGTGGTGTCAGGGCGTATTCGACGCGCGGTGGCACCTCGGCGTACGCAGTTCGGGTGACAAGGCCGTCTCCTTCTGCAGTTCGGTGAAGCGGCGCGGGCCCTCGACCAGCCTGGACATCGTGGCCAGGGTCCAGGTGTCGCCGATGCGGCGAAGGAATCGGAGTACGACGATGAGCACCATCGCGATCATCATCGGGAGCACGCGACCAGGGCGGTACGGCGAAGCGGTCGGGCGCTGGGTCAACGAGCGGGCGGCCACCCGAACCGATGCCCAGTTCGAGCTGGTCGACCTGCTGGACCATCCGCTGCCGCATCTGGACGAACCGGTCCCCGCTTCCGGCGGGCAGTACGCGAACGAGCACACCAAGGCGTGGTCGAAGACCATCGACCGGTACGACGGGTTCGTGGTCGTGACGCCGGAGTACAACCACTCGATTCCCGGGCCGCTGAAGAACGCGATCGACTACCTGTACGCGGAGTGGAACAACAAGGCGATCGGGTTCGTCGGATACGGCGTGGTCGGCGCGGTGCGTGCTGTCGAGCATCTCCGCCTGATCGCCGCCGAGCTCCAACTGGCCTCGGTACGCAGCCAGGTGGCGCTGTCCTTCCACCACGACTTCGAGAACTTCGCGACCTTGAAGCCGCAACCCCACCAGGAGGCAGCACTCGACGACCTGTTCGACCAGCTGGTCACCTGGTCGAACGCGCTCAGGACGGTCCGAGGCTGAACCCTGCTCCGAGTCCTCGATTCGCATTGCCGCCTCCTGGGTGTAGCACGTGGCGTGTGTGGTTGTCTCGGTGTCCCGATCGGTGGGATTTCGTAGTACTGCCTTGAACGCGTTCCATTGTGCAGCAATCCTGTCGACATTAACTGTCCGCTGAACAGCTGGTTCCTCCGCCTGGTGTTGGGATACTCAGACATGCTTGAACTTTCGCCTGATCAGTTGCTGTCGACAACTCGTACCGTCCGTAAGCGGCTGGACCTCACGAAGCCCGTTCCGGAGGCGCTGATTCGCGAGTGCATCGAGCTCGCGGTGCAGGCTCCGTCGGGCAGCAACGGGCAGACGTGGCAATGGCTCGTCGTCACCGACGCCGCGAGGCGGGCGACGATCGGCGAGTACTACCGTCGCTCGCTGGAGCAGTACTTCGCCGACCAGGACGCTGCCGGCCGACCGGTCGAAGGTGATGCCGACCGGCAGGCGGTGCAGCGCCGGGTGCGGAGCAGTTCCGCCTACCTGGGCGAGCACATGAAAGACGTCCCGGTCCTGGTGATCCCTTGTATCGCTGCGAAATCGCTTCCGGAAGGGAACCAAGCGGGCCTGTGGGGTTCGATCCTTCCGGCGGCGTGGAGCTACATGCTCGCGGCGAGATCGCGCGGCCTCGGTACGGCGTGGACCACACTGCACTTGAGGTACGAGCGTGAGATCGGCGAGCTCCTCGACCTGCCGGACGACGTACGCCAGGCGGTCCTGATTCCGACGGCATACTCGATCGGCACCGACTTCAAGCCTGCGGCCCGCAAGCCGCTCGACGACATCGTGCACTTCGACACCTGGTGAGCTGTTCGCCATTCGAGACATCGAGTTGAAAGTCTATTGATCCAGTAGACTTTCTGGTGTGGCTCGTTCGTACCCGGCGAGCCACACCGAAGTCGTTGCTCTCGGCCCCGGTCACCAGGCGGGACCGCGTGCGACGTGACGGCCGGCGACAGGCGGTGCCGGCTGTCGTGCGGTTCTCCCGGGCCGGGGTGCGCAGGACAGGCCCGGGAGAACCCGCATGCTCGGGTGCAATCGCAGGATCCGCTGCGGGCGATCAGGTGGTCGGGGCCTCGAGGTCCAGTGCGGCGAGTAGTTCGTGCGGGCGGTCGAGGGGGACGATGTGGCCGCAGTCCGGGATCAGGTGGCTGGTGAGGTTGTCGGTGATCGGCCGGAGTTGGTGTTCAAGTGCGCGGCCGACCGGGGCGGCGCCGATCGCGGTCGTCGGGACGGTCAGGCAGTGCGTGTGGGTGGCCTCGGCGAGCTGCTCGATGGTGCGAGGGAGTGCGCGGTACACGCCGAGCGCGGACCGTAGCGCGCCGGGTCGTGAGTAGGCGGCGCCGAACGCGGAGCGAATGTCCGGCCGTACGCCGCGGTTGCGCGTGCCTTGGTCGTAGAACCATCCGACGTACTCCGCTTCGTGGCCGGCCAGGACGGTTTCGGCGAGATCGGGTACTGCGTGGAAACCGAACCACCAGGGCGGTCCGGCGGCGTAGAAGTCGTCGGCGCCAGGGAGCCTGCCGAGCGTGGACTCGATCAGGACGAGCCGGGTCACGAGCTCCGGGCGCGTCAGACCGAGCAGGAACGCGGCAGGTACGGCGGCATCGATCGCGATGACGGTCGCCGGCCTGTCGCCGATGAGCCCAGCGATGTCGGCCGCGATCGTCCCGGCGTCGAGCGTCCCGGCGTCGAGCGTGCCGGCGTCGAGCGGCCCGGCGTCGAGCGTGCCGGCGTCGGGCGGGGCGGATTCGAACGGCTCGGTGTCGGGTTGGAGCGCCGTACGTGTGCTGTCGCCGAAGCCTCGCAGGTCCGGGGCCAGGACGCGGTGGTGTCGTGCGAGCGGACCGATCAGTTCGGTCCACACCTGCCAGGTGTGCGGGAACCCGTGCAGCAGAACGACGAGCGGACCGTCACCTGCTTCCGCGACGTTCAGCTCGATCCCGTTGGTTGTGACGAGATGCGTCTCGATCACTTATCCTCCTGTAGTAACAAATGGTTACCACCTGACCGTAGGTGAGTCGAACGGTGGCGTGGAAGACAGCACTTTGCTGTGAGGAGGTGAGCCCGAGGTGACCAGGACGCGTCGTGGTGACCTGTTCGATCCGGCGTGTCCGACGCGCAAGCTGCTCGACCGTGTCGGTACGAAGTGGACGTCGATGGTGGTGAAGGTGCTGGCCGAGGCGGGCGAGCTGCGCTTCGCCGAGCTCCGCCGGCGGGTTCCTGGGGTGTCGCAGAAGATGCTGTCCGTGACTCTGCAGAATCTTGCGGCCGACGGCTTGGTCGCTCGCCGCGTCGAGGACACGGTCCCGCCCCGAGTCCACTACCGCCTGACGCCCCTCGGCGAATCCCTCGAGATCCCACTCGCGGCGCTCCGTCAATGGGCCGAAGCCAACATGTGGAAGATCGACCGCTCCCGAGACGCGACGCCCAGCCGCTGAGGCCGGTCAGTTACCGGCGAGGAGTTGGCGTGTCTCGGCGATCTGGGTTTCCACGCGATCGAGGTCGAGGGTGGTGTAGCGGTCGCCCCGCAGGATGAGTTGCCGGTACGTCTCGGCCGGGGTGTCGAGGTTCGCGCTCTCGAGGCGCGCGGATCCGTCGGCCGTGAGTGCCGCCAGCCGGTGGCAACGGGCTCTGGCGTCCGCGGCCTGCGCGATGATCTCCTGGATCTCGGCCCATCCGATGCCGTGCGGCTCGGCGATTTCTGCGAGCTTGTGGTTGCGCTCGGCCTCGTCGGCTATCCGGAGAATGCGGTACAGCCCACCCGATTCGGCGGGCGGAATGCGGTCGCCGGTCAATGCCAGCGCCACCAGTTTCGGTGAGCCCCAGGTCGGGTCGACCGAGTGGTACGCCGCAACCGCGTCCTCCGCAGCGTAGTAAGCCCGTTCGGTGTCGCCGAGTCGTGCCAGCAGAGCTGCGCGGTTGTACAGCAGCGATCCGAGCACCCGTCGATCCTGACGCGCGCCGGTCACTTCGATGAGGGCGCGGACCAGTCTCTCGGCATCCTCGTTCGCCCGCCGGGCCTCGGACCATCGTCCGGCATCACCGAACCGTGCGCTACGCCGGATCAACCGCCGAGCACGCCGGCGCTGCCAGCCCGCGGACAGAAACATCTCACCGCCTCACCTCGGTCGGGATCAGCCAGCCTAGTGGAATCTCCGCCTACACGTGATCGCCGAACAGTTCGTCGATCCGATGCGCCCACTCCGGATACTGCTCCATCTTGCGCGCGGCCACGTCGTACACCGCCTTGCCGAGGCCCGGGTCGGTGTCGTCGCTGAACCGGACGGCGCTCATCTGCTCGAGCCTGTCCAGAATCAGCTCGTCGCCGTCGATGTGTACCGGGTCGTACATGTACCGCTCGAGCGCTTCCAGGTCCGGGATCGCGGCGAGGTACGAGTGCGTGAAACCGTCCGCCGGGTTGCCGAAGTCCTTGCCGACGGCACCGAACGCGACGGATTCCAGCGAGGCGGTCCGCCGCATCACGGCCAGTACTTCCTCCTGCTCCTCGACGGTCACGCCGTCCTTGAACCGGATCCGCAACAGGTTGATGATCATCCGTCCTCCATTTTGCACTAGTCAGTGCATTCTATCGTACGCCGACGTGCAGAGAGTTACCCTGGCCGGATGACGGTCAACCGCGGCAGGATCGACAAGCGCCAGGCGATCCTGGACGCGGCGTTCACGGTGTTCGCCCGGGACGGGTACCGGCAGGCGAGCGTGGACACGGTCGCGGCGACGGCCGGCGTCGCGAAGCACACGATCTACAACCACTTCGGCGACAAGGAGTCGCTCTTCCGTGCCGCAGTCGCTGCACTCGCCGACGACGCCCTCGCCCGCAACTTGGCGGCGGTGGCGTCGCTGCGCCCGGATCGCGATCCGGCAGAGGCGCTGACCGAGGTCGGCCGGAAGCTCGCCGAGTGCTACTGCGACGAGAAGTCGTGGGCGCTCCGCCGGCTGCTGCACGCCGAGCTGGCGAGCATGCCTGAACTTCAGGATCTCGTGCGAGAGCGCGCAACCGACAAGGTCAACGACGCCCTCGCCGACCGGCTGGCCCGCATCGCACTCGCCGGCCATCTTCGCATCACCGATCCCGCCGTCGCCGCGGAACAGTTCGGCGCGCTACTGACCGCCCCCTTCGACACTCGCTCCCGCCTCGGCACGCGAAAGGTGCCGGCCAAAGAACTGGCCGAGGTCACGCAGAACGCCGTACAGACTTTCCTGCGCGCTTACCGCGCCGAGCCGTGACGCGTTGGAACCCGGGAGTCAACGGGTTTCGTTGCCTTCGAGGCCGAGGCCTGCTCGGCGGGCGCGGACGATGGCTTCGGCGCGGTCTGCGACCTGGAGCTTGGTGAAGATGCCGGAGACGTTGTTGCGTACGGTTTTCGGGCTGAGCGAGAGGCGCGTGGCGATCTGGCCGTTGGTGAGGCCGGAGGCGAGGTGGGACAGGACCTCGCGCTCGCGGGTTGTCAGCTCCGGGAACATCCGTTCGTCCCGGGCATCGAGGGGTTTGGTCAGGTAGCGGAGGATCCGGCCGGCGACCGACTGCCCGAAGATCGCCTCGCCGTCCGCGACGGCGGTGATGGCTCTCAGTATCTCGGGACCGTCCGCACCCTTGACCAGGTAGCCGCGGGCGCCGGCGCGCATCGCGGCGAACACTGAGTCGTCGTCCTCGAACATCGTGAGGACGAGGATCGCGAGCTCGGGCGCCGAAGCGAGGATCCGGCGGGTCGCGTCGACACCGTTGAGAGTCGGCAGGTTGAGGTCCATCACGACGACGTCCGGCCGAAGTTCGAGCGCCAGGCGAATCGCCTCGTCGCCATCGGCGCCCTCGGCCAGTACCTCAACCTCAGGGGTGGCCGACAGCAACGCGCGCAGACCGTGCCGGAAGACAGGGTGATCGTCGACGAGGACTACGCGCACCATCAGGTCACCACCGGGATACGGGCCAGAACCCGGGTGCCTGCCGGTGCGTTGGGCGTGACCTGGCACGTGCCTCCGAGCTCTGTTGCGCGTTCGCACATAGCCGTCAGCCCGACTCCCGGACGGTACGCGGCCATCAGGCCCGCTCCATCGTCCTCCACCTCGATACTCAGCATGCTGTCGCCGTCCATTCCGAGGTTGACACGGCAACTGCTCGCGTGTGCGTGCCGTGCCACGTTGTTGAGCGCCTCAGTCACAATCCGGTACGCCGCCACCTCGACCGCGGCCGGCAGTACGGGAAGGTTCCCGGGGACGACCCGCACAACAAGGCACGAGTCGCGCTCGCTGATCCGGTCCGCCTGGTGGCACACTGCGCCGATCAGTCCCAGCTGGTCGAGCGTTGGTGGCCGCAGATCCTCCACGAGCCGCCGTACGTCGGACAACGACGCATGTACCTCGCGCTTGAGCTGCTCCGCGAGTACTGCGGCAGCCGCGGCATCGGTGGCAGCCAGCCGATGTACGGCGTCCAGGCCGAGAGCGACTCCGGCGAGAGCGGGGCCAAGACCGTCATGAAGATCCCGGCGGATCCGTCGGCGCTCGTCCTCGCGGGTGGCGACGAGGCCCTCGCGGGATCGCTGAAGCGACCGGCTGAGCAGCATGACGTGGGCAGCGACCCCGATCTGTCTGCCCAAGTCGTCCAGCAGGCGGAGATCCGTGGCGTTGAAGGGATCTCGTGGCGTGCGTGCAGCGACGAGCAGGCGGCCCACGGAGTCGCCGCGGTAGGTCAGCGGCACTTCGCGGATTGTTGCCGTCGGGCTGCCCGATTCAGCGGACATCGGTTCGCCGTCGCCGGTGATCTCGACGCGGACATAGGGCAGTCGCAACGACGTGGCCAGCGTGTGCGCCACCTCGGCAAGCACCGCGACCGTCGCGGCACCGTTGACATCCAGACGCCGGCCGACGTCGGTCAACACGGCGTACGGGTTGCCGCGTTCACCGTACAAGAGCCTGTCCGCGGCGCGCTGGAGACGCTGACGCGCGGGGGCGAATGCCACGGCTACGAGAGCAGTAGCTACGAGTGCGGCAGTGGAGTCGGCGCGGCCTTGCAACAAGCTCCCCAACGCGGCAACCGTGGCGGTGTAGGTCAGCAGGAGTACGACGGTGAGCGCGCCGTACACGAGCGACCGGCGGAGAACCACATCGGTACCCAGCAGGTTGTGCCGCAGGATTGCGACGGCGACCGCAACCGGCAGCAACGGGATCGCGACCAGCATCACCGGATTGCCCGCCGGCGTGGATTGCAGCAAGAGACCGGCGACGAGCATCAGCACTGCCAGCCCGAACCAGGTCAGTTGCGCCCGTTCGCCCGCGCGTCCCCGATACCAGCGGAGGAACGTCGCGAGGGCGGCGCCCAGGGCACCCACGGCGAACAACGCGAACCCGATTCCGCCGAGTACTCCGAAGACTCGGTCGGGCAGCGGGATACCGAGCGGGTTGTTCGCAATGTGGTGGTTCTCGAGCGGGCCGGGCTTGAAGGCGGTTGCGGAGGCAGCCAGTATGACTGCGGCCGCGTCCGTCAGGAGCAGGAAGCGCCAGCGCGGCGAAGGCGGCCGGCCGGTCGGGAAGAGCAGTAACCCGATGCTGATCAAGGGCATGAAGCCGAGGGTCCAGAGCCAGGCGGACAGCCAAGCCGCGCCGACGCCGAGCGGCAGGTGTCCTGGGTAGTCGTAGAGCGCGAGCCTGGCATAGCCGTAGACCGGCAAGGTCGCAGCGCTGGCGAGCCCACAGCCGAGGAACAACCAGCCGATCGGATGCGTCCGCAGACGGACGAGAATCAGCGCCCCCAGCACCGGAAGGACAGCTCCGAACACGATGTTCGGGTAGATGTTCTGCACGAACTCGTCGGCGTCCGGGAGCGAGAAGCCGGTCACCAGGGCGCCGACGGCGGAGCCTGCGAGCATCAACGGTCCGCAGGCGGCCAGCAGCCACAGAATCCCCGCGCGGCGCCTCCCCATAAGCGCAGTATGCGCTCGACGGGCCGCGCCGCGCAGGGATCGTGGCATCACGCGCGTACGGCGGCCGCGCTCTCCGGCACGATCCGGCGGGACCGTGCGGGACCACGCAGCGCCAGCTTGATGCTGATCACCAGGATCCAGAGCAGTCCGAGAAGGAACGGAACCGGATTGGCGTTGACCGGGTCCGTCGTACTGATCAAGGTCGCGACGATCCCCAGCACCCCGAGGACGGTCGAGGACCAGCCGGCGATCCTGCCCAGCCAACCGCTGACGAGGATAGCCAGACCGCAGGCGAGCAGGAACACCCCGAACGTCAGGAAGGTGACGACGAAGGCAGCCGAGTTCATGTCGGTCAGCACCTGTGCGGTGGCTGCGTCCAGGGTGTGGCGGTTCGTCACCCCGGCCGCGATCGGCAGGAACGATGCGATCTTCACCGCCAGCGTCGTCGTACCGGCGATCCCGGCCGCACCCGCGAGCCAGGCCGCCGCGCCGCCCTGATCCCGAAGACGTTGCACCAGCCAGGCCACGAAGAAGACGAACGCCACGAACCCGACGACCTCCATCGTCATCCCGGCAATCGCGGACAGGCTGTCGTGCATCCGCGCGAAGTCGGCGAGATCCTCCTCCCCACTCGGATGGGCGGCCTGCCCGCCACCGGTGCTGATCTGGTTCCCCACCAGGATCAGCACCACGTACGCCGTCCCGCACAGCGCCCCCACCCTGTCTGCCCCGGCCGTTCTGTCACTCATGGCACCCGCCCCTAGATCCAGCGGCCGGCCACCCCGACCGCAGTGCCTTGAGCGTGAGCGAGGCGCAGTCCCGATGTCCCGGGACCGGGGTCCCGACCGGTCCCGGGGTCAGTTGAGGGTGCTGTTGTGTTGTTCGTGGATCAGGCTGCGGGCGATGGAGCCGGTGCCTTGGAGTTGGAGGGTCTTGGCGTCGGCGGGGAGGCGGAAGCCAAGGGTGGTGACGGTGTCCAGGCAGCGGTGCGGGCCGAGGATCGCCCAGCCGGCGCGTGCGTCGGGGGAGAGGTCGAGGTCTTCGGCCAGGAGGAGTTCGTCGTCGAGCCATGCGCGGGTTGTGGTGTGCAGGGTGCCGCCGGGTTCGCCGTGACGGCCGAGGATCAGGGATTCGCGAAGTTCGGCGGTACAGCCGGTCGACAGGTGTGCGGTCGTCGTACGGGTGACGTCGGCGCCCGCGGAGACGACGAACGGTTCGCCGTACCATTGCAGGCTCGCGCCGTTGCCGAGGCGGAGGTCGACGTCCCAGCGCGCGGAGCCGCCACGCATGCCGTAGGCAACGGTCCCGGCGATCTCGACGATTTCGAGCCTGACTGCTCCGGAGACGGCGATCTCGAGGCGTACTTCGTCGCCGGCGAGCAGCAGGGCACCGGCCGCGACCAGGGCGACGCGCACCACGCCGGGACGCCCGGGCAGTTGCCGCGGCGACAAGTGACCGGTCGTGAGCAGGCATCGAGCTCGGACGGGATCGGCGACCACCTCAATGCGCGTGGACAATGACCTCGCCGTCTTCTCCGGTGTGCGAGTGCGGGGCCATCGGGCCGGGATCGACGGGCGTGTGGTCCCCGGTGCGTACGGCGTACGTCATCGAGCGGACCCAGTGCGTCAGGCGCGCGACCGATGCGGGATCGGTGCGGGACAGCGCGATCACCGGTTTGCCGTCGCGGGCGGCCTCGGCGTCCGCGACCATCTGGCCGACGTCGACCCCGACGTACGGCGCGAGGTCGGTCTTGTTCACGATCAGCAGGTCGGCCCGGGCGATACCCGGCCCGCCCTTGCGCGCGACGTCGCCGCCGCCGGCCACGTCGAGGACGAAGATCTGCGCGTCGACGAGTGCGGGTGAGAACGTCGCGGTCAGGTTGTCGCCGCCGGACTCGACGAGGACGACGTCCAGTGGTGCGAAGTCGCGTTCGAGGTCCTCGACCGCGATCAGGTTCGGCGTGACGTCGTCGCGGATCGCGGTGTGTGGGCAGGCGCCGGTCTCGACGGCGCGGATGCGGTCCGGATCGAGGACCCCGGCCGCGCGCAGCAGGCGGGCGTCCTCGTCGGTGTAGATGTCGTTGGTGATGACGCCGAGACGGAGCTCGGTGGCGAGTTCGCGGCAGACGGTCGCGATCAGCGAGCTCTTGCCGGTGCCGACCGGTCCGGCGACGCCGAGACGGAAGGAACGGGTTTCAGGCATGGAACAGCCTCATTCTCTCGATGGCGTGCTGATGGGCGAACACGTCGATCAGCGGTGCCCCGTCGGCCGGGATCTGGTCGACGTGGGTGAGCGGCGCGACGTCCTTGACGAGCCGCTCGATGTCGTCATGCAGGTCGGCGAGCCAGGTCGCGGCGTCCGCCGGGTCGACCGGGAGCAGCTTCAACGACGCGGCGATGACCGTCTGCGCGTCGTCGTACGCGACGATCCGCGCCACCTGCTCCGCGGACAACCCCGTCACCGCACCAACGACCCCGAGCACCACGGGCCGCGCGATCTCGCAGTCCGCAGGCAGGTACGCCGCCACCTCCGGCCACACGCGCTGCGCCAACCGAAGAAGCAGCCGCCCCTGCCGCCGCGACACACCCCGCAGCACCTGACTAGGAACCCGAGCCGCCCAACCCCCCTCAACCACCCCCACCCAACTCTCGCCCCAGGCCTGCTCGGCCTCCCGTTCGTCGAGTCGTGGATCGAGGTCGTCAGCAGGCGGATTTTCCAGCCGCGATCCACGACTCGGCGAAACGGGTGCGAACCATTCGCCACGACTCGACGAGTCGGGGATTGTGGTGGCGAGGGCGGTCGGCGCGCGGCTGTGGAGAGCGAGGTGGCGGGTGACGACGGCGGTGGCGGCCTCGACGCGGGTGACTGTGCGGAGGCGGTCGCGGGCGTAGGCGGCGACGTCCGCGAGTTCCTTGCCGTCGGCACCTAGGCCGGCGCGTACGGCGGGCTCCAACCCGCCGGACTGGGTGTGGCCGCCGGCCGGAAGGCGGCCGTCGGCGAGCATCATCGCGACCAGCTCGGCGTTGCCCATCAGAACATCGCATACAGCTGGGCGAGGGGCAGCACGTCGGCGGGCGCCGGCTCGACCAGCTCGCCGTCGATCCGGATCGCGAACGTCTCCGGGTCGATATCGATCGCCGGCAGCGCGTCGTTGTTCTTCAGGTCGGCCTTCCCCACCTCGCGCGTCGGCCGTACGCCGAGCAGCTTCCGCCGCAGCCCGAGTCGCCCCGCGAGCCCGTCGTCGAGTGCGGCCGGCGACACGAACGTGTACGAGAGGTCAGCCCCGATCGCGTCGCCGAACGCGGGCCGCATCAGGACCGGCTGCGGTGTCGGGATCGAGGCGTTCGGATCGCCGAGCGCCGCCCAGACGATCGAACCGCCCTTGATCACCAGGTTCGGGCGGACGCCGAAGTACCGCGGGTCCCACAGCGTGAGGTCCGCGAGCTTGCCGGCTTCGACCGAGCCCACGACGTGATCGATGCCGTGGGCAATCGCCGGGTTGATCGTGTACTTCGCGACGTACCGCCGTACCCGCTCGTTGTCCGCCGGGAGACCGGAGCCGAGTGGTCCGCAGCGGTGCTTCATCACGTGCGCGACCTGCCAGGTGCGGGTGACGACCTCGCCGATCCGGCCCATCGCCTGCGCGTCGGACGAGGTGATCGAGAGCGCACCGAGGTCGTGCAGGATGTCCTCGGCCGCGATGGTGGTCGCGCGGATCCGCGACTCCGCGAACGCGAGATCCTCGGGCACGTCGGGGCTGAGGTGGTGGCAGACCATCAGCATGTCGAGGTGCTCGGCGACGGTGTTGACGGTGTGGGGCAGTGTGGGGTTCGTGGAGCCGGGGATGACGTTCGGATGCGAGGCGATCGACAGGATGTCGGGGGCGTGACCGCCACCCGCGCCCTCGACGTGGAATGCGTGGATCGACCGTCCTGCGATCGCGCCGAGCGTCGACTCCACGTAGCCGGCCTCGTTCAGACTGTCGGCGTGCAGTGCGACCTGTAGACCCCACTCGTCGGCGGCCCGCAGCGCGGCGTCGATCGCGGCCGGGGTGGAGCCCCAGTCCTCGTGCACCTTGTAGCCGGCAGCGCCCGCGAGCGCCTGCTCGGCGAGACCTTCGGCGCTGACGGTGTTGCCCTTGCCGAGCAGGAGGATGTTCAGCGGTACGGCGTCCAGCGCACGATGCATCTGCTGCAGGTGCCAGGCGCCGGGCGTAACCGTGGTGGCCTTGGACCCCTCGCTCGGACCGGTCCCTCCGCCGACGATCGTGGTGATCCCGGTCGCCAGCGCTTCGTGCAGCTGCGAGGGGGACAGCAGGTGAACGTGGGAGTCGATGGCGCCGGCGGTGAGGATGCGGCCTTCGCCGGCGATCACGTCCGTGGACGGGCCGATCCGGAGGTCGGGGTGGACGCCGTCCGCGATGTCCGGGTTGCCGGCCCGCCCGAGCGCGACGATCCGTCCGTCGCGGATCCCGACGTCGGCGCGGACGATGCCCCACCAGTCCACGACGAGCACGTTGGTGATCACGGTGTCGGGCGCTCCGTCCGCGCGGGTCGTCGTACCCTGCGCCATCGACTCGCGGATCGACTTGCCGCCGCCGAACACCACCTCTTCGCCGCCGACGGTCAGGTCTTGCTCCACCTCGACCCACAGGTCGGTGTCGGCAAGTCGCACCTGGTCGCCGACAGTGGGGCCGTACAACGCGGCGTACGCGGCGCGCGAGATCTCAGCCATCGTGCTTCACCTGGATTCCCGGTACCCGCCGGTTGCCCCTGAGCGTGACCAGTGCGACCTCGCGGGATGCGCCCGGCTCGAAGCGCTGCGACGTACCGGAGGGGATGTCGAGCCGGAAGCCCTGGGCCGCGGCGCGATCGAAGGACAACGCGGTGTTGGCGTCGGGAAGATGGAGATGTGAACCGATCTGGATCGGGCGATCCCCGGTGTTCACGATCACCAGTCGCAAACGCTCGTCATCGCCACGATCCGCGTTCAGCTCGATGGTTCCCGGCATCACCCGTACTGCTCCTGGGCCGGCCATGTGACTCCTTCAGATGATCGGGTTGTGGATGGTGACGAGTTTGCGGCCGTCGGGGAAGGTCGCCTCCACCTGGACGTCGTGGAGGAGTTCGGCGACGCCTGGCATCACCTGGTCACGGGCGAGGACGGTGCGGCCGGTCTCCATCAGGTCCGAGACCCGGGCGCCGTCGCGGGCGCGTTCGATGACCCAGGTGCTGAGCAGGGCGACGGCCTCGGGGTGGTTCAGCCGGACCCCCCGGGCCAGCCGGTCGCGGGCGACCATGCCGGCCACGGAGAGCAGCAGCTTCTCGACGTCGGCGGGGGTGAAGTTCATGACTGCAACGGTAGGACGTGGTCGGCGACCTTGTCTGTGCTCAGACACAGTGAGCAGACGGCGGCGTCGTGGGTGGCGCACGCGGTCATGTCGGGGCGTTCGTATTCCTGGCGGCACACGTGACACGTGAGGATCTCGCCGGACGGGTTGCCGTGTTCGTCGTACATCGGGAGGTCCAGGCCGTCGTCGGTGCGGCGGAGGTAGTACTTCCCGCGCGTGATGACGGCCAGCACCGGCGGCAGAACCAGGGCCAGGCCGATCGCGACGAGCGGGGAGTACGGCTTGATCCCGGAGCCGAGGCCGCCGAAGAACACCACGATCGACACGCCCGCGGCCAGCGCCATCGACACGAAGCCGACCGGGTTCACCGCGTACAGCATGCCGCGCCGGAACTCCGGGGCCTTGGGCGACAGCTTGAGCAGGTACTTGTTGAACACGATGTCGGAGGCAACGACCACGATCCACGCCATCCCGCAGTTCGCGTAGAACCCGAGGATCGTGTTCAGGAAGTCGAACATGTTCGCCTCCATCAGCACCAGCGCGATCACCAGGTTGAACCCGAGGAACACCAGCCGGCCGGGGTAGTGCCGGGTC
>DASXXB010000242.1:0-2872 GCA_036503355.1 Kribbella sp.
TCTACGTGACCATGGCGAGCAAGGGGACGACGTACCTGGTCGAGGCCGACTACCGCGCGTACCGCGGGACGGCGATCGCCGAGAACGTCGAGTGCCCGTCGCTGTCACCCGACGGTCGCCGGATCGCCTACAAACAGAAGATCGCCAACGGAGTCTGGCGCCTCGCCGTCCTCGACCTCACCACCCGCCACCTCACCCACCCGCCGGAGACCCGCTCGATCGACGACCAGCCGGTCTGGCAGGGCAACAACACCCTCCTCTACCCGGTCCGCAACCCGGACAACACTCTCGACATCTGGTCCACGACCCTCACCGGCGCCCCGAAGCTCCTCGTCCCCAAGGCCACCAGCCCATCGTTCAGCTGACCTGCGGTTGACCAGTTGCACGGGCCGCGAGGGCCCGGTTCATTGCCTCGAACTGGGGCTTGATGCGCTTCTTCAGCCACGACTGCGTGAACGGCACGGCCGCGCCGGTGAACTTCTCCTCCTGCACGAGGCGGGTGCGGCCGCCGGGGAGCGGCGTGAGACGGAACGAGTGCTCGCCGTCGAACAGCGCGCCGGGCGGGATCTTGCCGATCCAGCGGAGCTCCTGGTTCGGGACGACCGCAAGCAGGGTCGGGTCGAACTTGGTCTCGCTGCCCTTGGTGTCGCGGAGCATGTTGACGATGGTTCCGCCGACCTTCAGTTCACCGGTGGACGAGGTGATGAACGGGTTCCAGTCCGGGTAGGCCTGCCGGTCGGTGAGGACCTTCCAGACCTGCTCCGGCGAGGCGTCGATGTCGAGCTCGGTGTGCAGCACGAACGGCCGGGCAACCGTGTAGACGGTCCATCCGGCGAGCACCACCACAACGGTGCCGAGGGCAACGAGGAACTTCTTCATGACTGCTCCGGTCCGAGGGTGCCGAACACCAGCGCCCTCACGTAGGCGGGATCGATCGGCTCGCCCGTGACGAGGAGCCGGTAGTACAGCGCGCCGACCAGTTGGTCGACGATGATGCGCGGATCGGCGTACGCGGGCATCAGCCCGTCCGCCTGTGCCCGGGCGATGGCCTCGGAGACGACGGCGTGCCGGTCCGCCCAGAGCGCGCGGACGCCGACGCCGACGCGCGGCTCACGGGCGGCCGCGGCGACCAGGTCGGCGACCAGCGTGGTCGGGATCGCGTCCAGCGCCGCGGCGATCCCGGCGACGAACTCGCTGAGATCCCGCCGCGGGTCGCCGCTCGGGTCGAACGGCACCGCACTGGTCAGCTCGGTGATCATCGCCATCACCAGCTCGGCCTTGCTCGGCCACCGCCGGTAGATCGTGGTCTTCGCGACCCCGGCCCGTTCGGCGACCCGGTCGACCGACATCTCGTCGTACCCACGGGCCCGCATCTCGGTCATCGCGGCGTCCAGCACCCGCGCCTCGACCCCCGCGTCCCGGGGGCGTCCCCGACCGGCCATGCGCGTCTCCTTTATCGCTACTGCGGTGTCGAAAAGAACCGTAGCAGCATTTCCGCAACGGCGGTAGCGGAATTAATCGCTGTCAGCGATTGTCAGGTATGGCTGTCACGGTGGGTGCGTGACTTCGCGACCCCACTTGCTGCTGCCTGCAGTGTTCATCACGTCCCTCGGGAACAACATCCAGTTGCTCGGTGCCGCCTTGCTGCTGGTTCGGGCGCAGGGGTCGATGCTCGACGTGGGGTGGTTGTTCATCGCGGTCGCGATCCCGCAGGCGGCGCTCTCGCCGTACTTCGGGCGACTCGCGGACCGCTTCGACCGCCGCCGGCTGTGGGTGGGGTGCGACGTACTGAGTGCGGCTGCTGCCCTCGCGCTCCCGATCGGTCTCGCGTACGGCGTGGCGCAGCAGCCGCTCGTGTACGCCGCGAACTTCGCCCTCGCGGCGATCGCGGCCCAGTTCACGCCCGCGAGTGCGGCTCTCATCCGCGAACGTGTCGACACCGAGCAGCTCCACCGGTTCAACGCGCACTACGAGATCGCGCTCCAGGCCGGCATGCTGCTGTCCGCGGGTGTGGGCGGCGTGGCACTACAGCACTTCGGTCCGAAACCCCTCTTCGCCTTCAACGCCTGCACGTTCGCACTCTCGGCCGTACTGGTGTACGCCGTCGGACCGGGACGCGGGCGTCAGTTGCCAGCGGCCACCAAAGCGCCTGAAACGCACGGCGTCGTGAACGGGCTTCCACTGGCGCCGCTCGCGATGCTGTTCGGGCAGGGGCTGGTGGTTGTCACCGTGTTCAATGCGTTGATGCCGGTGCTGGTGGTGGGGGAATGGCATCAGGGTGCGAGTGTGCTCGGGGTGACGGATGCGCTGGGCGGTGCCGGGTTCTTGCTGGCGGCGGCGGTCTACCGAAGGTCGGGCAAGCGGTTGGGGGATGTGCGGCTGGCGGTCGGAGGGTTTGCGGTGTGCAGCGGTCTGCTGGTGCTGCAGCCGCTGTTCGGCGTACCGGCGCTGATGGGCCAGGTGCTGCTCGGTGCGTTTCTCTTCGGGCAGTCGCGGATCGCCACCCGCTCGTTGCTGATGACGTCGGTGGACGAGTCCCGGGTCGGGCATGCGTTCGGGCTCGCGAACGGGTACGGCCTGGCGGCGACCGTGGTCGTGATGCTGATCGCCTCGATCGTCACCGGGCGCACCGACGCCCGCTTCGGCTTCGCCGCACTCGCCGTGATCAGCCTGCTCTCCGCCTCCGTCGCCGGTGCCTGGATCTCGGCCGCTGCCCGCCGCCGGGCAGAAGTAACAGCACTTATATAAGTGCTGTTATGATCGGCGCATGGAGGATCCCACCGAGCAGAGTTTGTGGCGGCCGTTGCACGAGCTGCTGGGCAGGCTGGACGGCGAGATCGCCCGGATCTACACCGACCGGGAGATCGAGGGG
>DASXXB010000243.1:0-14031 GCA_036503355.1 Kribbella sp.
CGCGGGATTGCCAGAAGACGACAGATTCACCACCGAGCTGCTGCGAGTCACGAGCCTGCTCCGTCCGAGGTCGCGCGGGCCCATAGCGCATCTCACAGAATACCGGTCTTGACTCGGACAGCACAACCTGGGGCACCCGGCGCTACCGGGCGCCCGCCGAGGTCTCCCGACGTGCCACTGATCTCAATGTACGACGCCGAGGTCCGATCGGCCTCCCGCGAGGGTGGCCGTGTCCGCCATGCGAGAGACCAGGCGGTGCGCGGCCACCGCGATCTCGTGCTGCGGTGCCCGCTCGGCGAGGTCCAGCAGCGCCCACACGTCAGCCGCCCGGCCGAGGTCGACCAGCCGCTCCCCCAGCTCCATCGGCCGCAGCGCGTCCAGCACCGCACTCGCCAGCACCTGGTCGTCGGAGAACCGCAGCAGGTTGCCGAGGTCGGCGTACGGCGAACCCGCGTGGGCGAACTCCCAGTCGATCAGCCCGGTGATCCGCGCCGAGTCCGGGTCGACGAGCAGGTTCTTCGGGTTGAAGTCGCTGTGCACCAGGCAGAACCGGTCGACGCCGTCGGCGAGCACGTCCTCCACCTCGTCGATCACCCTGGCGAACCCCTCACGCTGTGCGGCGGTGAACCCCAGCTCGAGCCCGTCGACGTACTCGGTCAGATCGCCCAGCCCGAACGGTTCGACCGTGAGAGCGTCGTCCCGGAACATGCCGGGTTTCAGGAACGGCATACCGCTCAGCCGCGCCAGGAGCTCGCCCAACTGCGTTCCGACCGTACGGCGCTGCTCCTGTGAGGCGGACTCCAGGAACACCTGCAGGTTGACGCCGCGCAACCGTTCGGTCAGCAGGTACGGCGGCTCCTCGTACGACCCCTCCCGCTTCACCTCCAGCACCCGCGGCACCGGCAGCAACCCGTGCACCAACTGAAGCAGTGCGGCGTCCACGGCGGCACGTCCGGGGTCCTTCGCGTAGAACTTGATGACCGCGTCCTCACCACCCGCACTCACCGCGAACGTCTCCCCGCCGTATCCACCCGCCAACGGAACGGCACTGGCTACGAAATCGGTCATGCCGTCGACACTAGAGTGTCCGCGTGAACGAGCCGGTTCGGGTGCAGCTGAGTGAGGCGGAGACGTCGCGGGCCAGTCGTACCTACTGGGACCAGGTCGCTGACGAGTACCTGGCCGAGCACGGCGAGTTCCTGGGTGAGGACCGGTTCATCTGGTCGCCCGAGGGCGTCGACGAGGCGGACGCCCAGCTGCTCGGGCCGGTGCGCGCCCGGCGGATTCTCGAGGTGGGCTGCGGTGCCGCACAGTGCGCCCGCTGGCTGGTCACCCAGGGCGCCGACGTGGTGGCCTTCGACATCTCGGTCGAGCAACTGCGGATCGCCAAGACGCTCGACGAACACACCGGCACCGCGGTCCGCACGGTCGCGGCAGATGCCGTCGCACTCCCCTACCGGGACGCCGCCTTCGACATCGTCTGCTCGTCGTTCGGTGCGCTCCCGTTCGTGGCCGACGTCGGTACGGCGTTTCGCGAGATCGCCCGTGTACTGCGGCCAGGTGGTCTGCTGGTCTTCTCGGTGACCCACCCTGTCCGCTGGACGATGCCCGACGACCCCTCTCCGGCCGGGCTGCGGATCACGCACTCGTACTTCGACCGGACGCCGTACGTCGAGGTGGACGCCTCCGGTACTCCGGTGTACGCCGAGCACCACCGCACGATCGGCGACTGGATCCGCGAGCTCACAGGCGCCGGCTTCGTCGTCGACGACCTGCTCGAACCGGAGTGGCCGGCAGGCCATGAACTGGTCTGGGGCGGCTGGGGCCCCGAACGCGGCCCGCTCGTCCCCGGCACCGCGATCTGGACGGCGCACAAAGCATGAGACATACACGCTTCCCCGCGATCGACGGACTGCGCGCGATCGCCGCCCTCGCGGTGCTGATCTCGCAGGTCGGACTCCACACGCACGCGCCGCTCGCCGGCGTGGTGTCGCGGCTGGACGCCGGCTGGGCGGTCTTCTGTGCGCTCTCCGGCTTCCTCCTCTACCGGCCACACGTACTGGCGTGGTTCTCGGGCACCGTGCCCCCGCTCACCCTCCCGTACCTGCGCAGCCGCGCCCTACGCATCCTCCCGGCGCTGCTACTGGCCGTAGTGCTGTCCGTTGCCTTCGTCCCACACCCCGCGACCATGTACCTGCGCTGGGCCGCGCTCACCCCACTGCCCTTCTACCTCCTCCTACCTGGCCTCGGGCGACTCCTGACCGGGTACGAGCGCCCCACCCGCCGCAGCGTCCGCTGGCGCCTCCTGGTCCTGGTCGCACTGACCGTGCTGGGACCTGTCTGGATGGCAGCCGTGACCGCGACCGGCCACCCGGACGCAGGCTTGTGGCTGCCCGGTTACCTCGGCTGGTACGCCGTGGGGATGGGTATGGCGCTCTGGCAGGTAGCCCGCGCCACCGGCCGCCTGGGACCGTCGACACTCGACATGCTGACCAGGGTCCCCGGCACGCTCTGGGGAATCGCCGCAGCCCTCCTGCTGATCGCAGCAACGCCTGTCGCCGGACCGTACGACCACTCCGAGCCCACACCGGCACAGGCGCTCATCAAGAGCCTGCTCTACACCGTGGCCGTCGCCTGTGCGCTCTTCCCGGTGCTGACACCAACAGCCCGCACGGTCCGTGTACTGGGCGGCCGCCCGGCGCAGCTCGCCGCGAAGCTTTCGTACGGCGTTGTCGTGTACCAGTTCGTCGTACTGGGACTCATTGACGGACCGTTCGCCGTACAGCTGCCGCTGACGCTGCTCGTCTCCGTAGCGCTCGCAGCGCTCAGCTACAGCCTGGTCGAGCGTCCGGTCGCACGCCTGGGAAAGAACACCGCCACGGCCAAGACCGCGAGCAGCGCGACCAGTCCGAGCAGCAGCGCGGCGCGGTAGCTCCTGTCCGGCATGAAGCGGGCTGTGACCACCTGCTCGGGTCCGGCCGGTAACAGCCAGCCCTGCTGCCAGCCGCCGACGCGGATGGGCGTGAGCTTTCGCCCGCTGCCGTCGTACGCCTCCCAGCCGTCTTCGTAGTTCTGCGCCACCGCCAGCACGGACTGCTCGTCGGCGCGCGGCGCCTCGACAGTCAGCTCGGCCGGGTTCGGACGCCACACGTCCGCGCCCTCCACCGGCGTCGCGGACACGTCGCCGAACCCCGCCTTCGCCAGCGTGGTCTCGATCGGCACCAGTCCGCTGTTCGCCTGGACGTCGACCTGATGCTGCCCCGATCGCAGCGGGACGACCGACAGCGGACCGCACAGGCTGAACGCGACGGGCCGCCGCTGGAGCAACTGCTGCATGGTCGCGGCAACTTGCGTGCGCAGCGGTACGCCGTCCACGGTGATCGTCGGCCCATTACCGCAGTACGCCGGGACGCGCCGCCGAGGATCGACCGACTTGCGCAGGTCGTCCGCGCCGAGCACCTCGACCTCGGCCACACCGACCGGACTGGTCCGCGCATCCTGCAGGGGCTTCGTGCCGGTGAAGTCGATCTTGACGCTGTCCACCGGCCGCGGCGTGAACCGGACGTAGCCGTCGGAATCAACTGTCGCGTGGACCGGAGCGCTGTTGTCGAAGTGCAGCGTCACCTCGGCCGGCCGCGAGCCGCTCAGGTACGGATCTGCCCGAAAGCGCAGTCCCTGCACCTGCCGCACGGTCGGCAACCTCAACGTCAGGCTCGGCGTCGGGTCGTCCGGAGCGGCCAGCCAACCGGTGCCCATCGCCCGGTCGACCGCGGCGTCCGGACGGCCTTCCGGCGCAGTCACCGCCCTCGACGACGCAGTGGCGGTGATCGCGCCCGGCACCGCGAGCAGCTGTTCGAGCGTCGCGCCGTCCTTCGCCAGCGCGGTCCCCCGCAGCTCGTACGACGCCGCTTGCGGAAGTCGCACGCTCCGGGAAAGGCCGTTCGGCTCGGCGGACTCGTTCGCCTGCGCCGGATCGCAGAGCGCCCGCGTCCCCACGTGCAGGCACGCGGACCGTCCGATCTGCGAGTTGCGCAGTACGACGGCATTCGGCTGCCGGTCGGCCTGCCGGCTCTCGGTCTGCTGGCTCTGGGTCTGCTGGCTCTCGGTCTCGACCAGCGGCAAGCCGTCGAGCTTTCCGCGCGCGTCCGCCCGCAGGACGGCGGCCCCCTGACCACCCAGCGCAGTCACCACGGTCGGTACGTCGTCAGCGCTGCCACCGACCGCGACGAGCCGCGACTGCGGGACGAGCCGCCCGGGTGTGGTGGCGCCGACGTCGTAGATCTCCACGCTCGGATACGGCAGACGCGTCTGGCCTGCGGGACCGAAGTACGCCACCCGCCCGATGCCCGCGTCGGCCAGGCTCTCGTGGATCGCGAGCGCCGGCGTACCGTCCTGCCGATCGTTGCGCACGACAACGTAGCGGACACCGTTGCGATTCAGCTCCTGCCGCAGCGTTTGGTCGCCGACGCCGGAGTCGATACGGCTCCGCATGTCGCCGGTGAGCGCTGCCAGTGGTCGCTTGACCAGGGCCGCCAGCGGCTCGGTGGAGTTCGACAGGACAAGGACGCTGCCTGGCGCGGACTGGCTGTCCAGCCAGTGCGCTGTCTGCTCCCAGTGCGCCGGGATCGTGGCGAACGCACCTGCCGGCCGTGTGAGGACGAGAGGTAATGCAGCCGCCACGGCGAGGCTGGTGACGAGGACAGGTACGACGCGGCGGTGGACGCCGCGGGACACGGTCAGGTTGGTGAGCCGCCGGAGGTAGTGCGCTGCGGCAACTGCGAGCGGCAGGGCGATGACAGCACCCGCCACCGGCAACCAGCGTGGGCTCGGCGGCGTAGCGCCGTACCGGATCACCATGAGCAGCGGGACGAGCCACCAGATCGATGCGGCGGTGACAAAGCCGAGCCAGACGAGCGCCAGCTTCAGCCTGGCGCGCAGCACGAGCCAGACCGCCGGTGCGACCAGGACCGCCGCGCTAGCGATCGGGTTGGCGCCGCCGATCAGAGCGAACGCGACGGCCGACCAACTGACGCGCCACCACCCGGAACGGATACGTGGCGTGACAAGCGGCAGCGCTACCCATGGAGCCATGGCCATCGGCCACACCTCGATCGGGAGTTCTCCGAATGCTCGCGGCACCAGGGCGTACAGCAGCGCGACGGCGAGGCGCGTCCACGGCACGCCGTACTGCAGGACGCTGCAGAGCTTCCAGATACCGACGAACGCGACGCACAGGGTCAGGGACCACCAGAGGCGCTGGGTGACCCAGTCCGGCACCGAGAGCGTGTCCAGCAGCCAGTGGAACGGCCCCATCGGCAGCAGGTAGCCGTACGCATCACTCTGTAGCTGACCGAACCCGGTGTGCGGATCCCACAGGTGCAATGCACGCGCCAGGAACCCGCCTGGTCCCGCGGTCAGCTCGAGCCTGCGGTCCGGCAGAATCTGGCCGGGGGCATGCTGGAAGCAGAGGGCAACCAGAGCCAGACATCCCAGGGCGAGCCGTGCTCTCC
The DNA here is from genome assembly GCA_036503355.1 of Kribbella sp. Classification (GTDB taxonomy): domain Bacteria; phylum Actinomycetota; class Actinomycetes; order Propionibacteriales; family Kribbellaceae; genus Kribbella. The sequence goes on from DASXXB010000243.1 coordinate 5,511, forward strand.
ACACGACCTGCTCCGAACTGCCCGCCTTCAGCCTCCTCACCGGCGGGACATTAACGGATCCGGCGGCTTCGCAGCGGCATTGTTGCCGTACCGTGAGGTCCGGCAAATCTCACAGGGACCGAGGCAGCTCAGCATGACATCTGGCACCACCCCGGCGCCGCAACCGCAGGCTCCGCGCAAGAGCTTCCTGCGCAGCGCCACGGTCGTCGCCGTCGCGATGGCGATCATGAACGTCGCGGCGTACGGATTCACGCTGATCGGCTCCCGGCGGCTGATGCCGGAACAGTTCGGGGCGATCACCGCGCTGCTCGGCCTGTTGCTGATCGGCAACGTCGCGTCCCTCGGCCTGCAGGCGACCGGCGCCCGGCAGCTCGCCACCCACACCGGGGAGGGCGCGGCGACGCTCGGCGACGCGATGCTGAAGGCGGGCCGCAGGTCCGCGGCCGGACTGACCGCCCTCTGCCTGGTGCTGACGCCGGTGTTCATGTGGCTGCTGCACGTCGACTCGGTGATCGCGATCCTGCTGCTGGCACCGACGCTCGGCGGCCTCACGCTGATGGGATCGCAGCTCGGCATCCTGCAGGGCAGCCATCGGTGGACGGAGCTCGCCGCGGTCTACACCTCCGCGGGCGTCGGCCGGCTGATCCTCGGCGGTGGCGCACTGCTCGTCCACCCGTCGCTCGACTGGGCGATGGCCGGCCTCGCCGTCGGTGCCGCTGTACCGGCCGTGCTCGGGCAGTTCTTCCTGCGCGGATCGACCGGCGCGGCCGGCCCGCAGGTCAAGGAGGTACTGCGGGAGACGGTGCACGGCACGCACACGCTGCTCGCGTTCTTCGCGCTCGCCAACGCGGACGTGCTGTTCGCGCGGGCGCTCCTCGACGAGAAGGACAGCGGGTACTACGCGGCCGGCCTGATCATCGCCAAGGCGTGCCTGTTCCTCCCGCAGTTCGTCATCGTGCTGGTGTTCCCGTCGCTGGCCAACTCCCCCGGCGACACGGTCCGGCTGCGGCGGGCGATCCTCGCCGTCGCGGGTCTGGGTGTCTGCGCGGTCGCCGGCACGTTGATCCTGCCCGGGATCGTCGTCGAGGTGATCGGCGGCAAGGACAAGTACGCGCCACTCGGCCCGTACACCTGGCTGTTCGCGGTCGCCGGCTCGGCGTACGCCGTACTGCAGATGGTCGTGTACGCCGCGATCGCACAGCAGGAGAAACGCGCCGCCCTGGGGATCTGGCTCGGCCTGGTCGTCCTCGCGGTGGCCGCGGGGATCGTCCTCGGCACCGACACCGCGACCGGACTGAACGGCGTCAAGGTGCTGGCCGGCATGACCAGCACCTGCGCCCTCCTGCTCTCCGCCGGACTCGCCACCGGCCTGCACCGCCAATCCAGCTAGCTCACCAGAGACTGCTCTTTGCGAATCGTCGGGCGAACGTGTTCGCCAGGACCAGCAGCACCAGGCCGATGACGGACCGGAACAACCCGATCGCCGTCGCGTAGCTGAACTGCGGCACCGCCGAGGCCAGGCCGATCTTGTACACGTAGGTGTCGATCACCTCGGCGACGTCGAGGTTCAGGTTGTTCTGCATCAGCAGCACCTTCTCGAACCCGACCGACAGGATCGAGCCGATGTTCAGGATCAGCAGGATCACGGCCACCGGCACGATCGCCGGCAGGTCGATGTGCCAGATCCGCCGCAGCCGGGACGCCCCGTCCACGATCGCGGCCTCGTGCAACTCCGGCGGCACACTGGTCAGCGCGGCCAGGTAGATGATCGCCGCGAAGCCCATCGTCTGCCAGGCGCCGGACCAGACGTACAGGTGCCGGAACATCCCGGAGTCGCCCATCAGGTTGGCCGGCCCGAACCCGAACAGGCCGATGAGCTTGTTCGTCACCCCCGTGTTCGGGCTGGTCAGAACGACGAGCAGACCCACCACCACGACGGTCGAGATGAAGTGCGGCGCGTACGTGATCAGCTGTGTCGCCCGGCCGAACCACTTCTTCCGGACCGTGTTCAGGCAGAGCGCGAGGATGATCGGCAACGGGAACGTCGCCGCCAGCTCGTAGACGTGCAGGTACACGGTGTTCTTGATCAGCCGCCAGAACTGGTACGACTCCACGAACCGCTCGAAGTGCTTCAGCCCGACCCAGGGGCTGCCCCAGATCCCGGAGACGACGTTGTAGTCCTTGAACGCGATGATCACGCCGTACATCGGCCAGTAGGCGAAGATCAGCAGCCAGAGCATCGGCAGCGCGAGCATCGCGTACAGCTGCCAGTTGCGGCGCATCCGCACCCGCAGTCCCACCGCGGACTTCGCGGTCCGCGTGCGCCGGCGCGGAGCGGCGCGGACCGCCGAGCGGCTTTCCGTCGAGGTCGTCATGTGCTCATCCCTTCAGGGAGCCGACCATGGCTCCCTTGACGAAGTGCTTCTGCACGAACGGGTAGATCAGCAACGGCGGAATCATGCCGATGACGATCAGCGAGTACTTGAGCTGCTGCTGCAGTTCCTGCAACTGCAGCAGCTTGCTGGTGTCCTGCATCTGGGACGGGTCGACCTTGGACTGGATCAGGATCTGCCGGAGCACCACCTGCAACGGGAACAGGTGCTCGTTGGTCAGGTAGATCAGTGCGCTGAAGAACGAGTTCCACTGCCCGACCGCGTAGAACAACAGGTTCACCGCGATGATCGGCTTGCTCAGCGGCAGCACGACCCGCCAGAAGAAGCTGAAGTCGCTGCAGCCGTCCACCTTCCCGGCCTCGACGAGTTCCTCCGGGATCGTCACCATGAAGTACGTCCGCGTGATGATCACGTTCCAGACCGCCATCGCGGTCGGCAAGATGATCGCCCAGCGCGTGTTCAGCAGTCCCAGCTTGTCGACCACCAGGTACGTCGGGATCAGGCCGCCGCTGAACATCATCGTGAAGACGAACGCGCCCATGATCAGGCCCTTGCCCGGCAGCCCTTTCCGCGACAGCGGGTACGCCGCCAGCAGGGTGAGGACCGTGGCCACCAGAGCCCCGGCGACCGCGTAGTACACCGAGTTGCCGAAGCTGCTGACGATCGACCTGTAGTCGAAGATCGCCTTGTAGGCGTCCAGCGTGAAGCCGACCGGCCACAGCCAGACCTCCCCGGCGGACACCTTCTTGGTGTTGCTCACCGAGGCGCTGAGCACGTAGACCAGCGGGTACAGGATCGCCAGGCAGAACAAGCTGAGCGCGGTGTAGATGCAGGCCATCGCGATCTTGTCACCGCGGGTGTCCTGGATCGACGCGCCCACCGCCAGCCGCTGCTCGTCCGGCGGCAACGTTCCGGCGCTCATCCGTTGTAGGTCTCGTAGGCGGCCTGCTGCAGCTCGAGGTACGGCTTCACGCCGATCTTCTCGACCCTGCTCTTGTAGTCGTTCCAGGCGCCGTCGTCATTCGGGTCGAGCTGCCCGGTCAGGAACTTCGCGAACGACTGCACCACCTCACCCTTGAGGTTGGTCTTCAGCTCCGACTCCTGGGCGGCCTGGTCCTGGTCCAGCGTGACCGGCGGGAACTGCATCTCCTGCGGCTGCTTGTGCGGGAAGTACCGTTCTTTGGTCTGCTCGTAGAGCGGCTTCTCGAAGGTGAGGTCCTGCGGGTTCACCCGCTCACCCAGCCGGAAGTCCTGGGAGCGGTACATCGGGTTGTCCTGACTCCAGTTGATGCCCTTCTGCGAGTTCCAGGTCGCGTCGAACCCGTACACCGCCTGCTTGCCGTTGATCCCGAGCTCGCCCTTCTTCGCCCACGCGAACTTCGGGCCGCCGTACCCGCGCAGGATCGCCTCCAACTCGTACTGCGCGTCGGCCCACTGCACCAGCAGATCCGGCTTGGTGCACTTCTTGGTGATCACCAGGTGCGCGACCTCGACGCCCACGTTGAGGTAGTCCCAGGCGGCGTACTGCACGCCGTTCGGCCCCTTCAGCGGCGGACAGGCCTCGTACTGACGCCAGCGCGCGTTCGGGTCCTTCTGGTCGATGTCGACGAAGACACCCCAGTAGTTCGTCCGGGCGCCGCCGAGCAGCGGTTTGCCCGGCGCGTTGCCGTAGCGCTTCAGCTGGTCCTCGTCGGCGGTGAAGACGTCCCGGCTGATCAGCCCTTCGCGGTACAGGCCGTTCGCGTACTTCAGGCCCTCGCGCCACTCGTCCTTGTCGAACGCGACGTCGACCTTGCCGTCCTTGACCACGATCCACGGGTCGCCCGGATCGTAGAGGAACGCGTTCATGAAGAACGGGTCGATCGGCGCGTCCTTGTAGCCGGCGAACGGGATGGTCCGGCCGTTGCCGGCCAGGTCCGCCTTCTTGAACGCGCGCAGCACCTCGCGGAACTCGTCGGTGGTCGTCGGCATGGCCAGGCCGACCTGCTTGATCCAGTCGGTGTTCAGCCAGGACCGTCCGTCGCTGGCCCGGCAGTGGAAGCAGTCGTTGATGCCCGGGAACGAGTAGATCTTCTTGTCCGGAGCCTGGATCAGCTTGCGGGTCTCCGGGTAGTCCTTCATCGCCTGCTGGAGGTTCAGGGCGTAGGAGTCGATGTACTGGCCGACGTCGGTGAACAGCCCTTGAGCGCCGTACAGGAAGAGCTGCGACCGGGTGAAGCCGACTCCCAGGAAGGCGTCCGGGATGTCGCCGGCCGCGATCATCGCGTTCACCTTCGTCATCACGTCGTCATCGGTGCCGCCGATCTGACTCCATTCGATGTGGACGCCGGTCTTCTGCTCCAGCCACTTCGTGAAGGCGTTGGTCGACCAGTCGCCGATCGTCACGTCCTGCTTGACGACGATCTTGAAGGTCACCTTCTCCGTGGTGATCGGCTTCAGGGTCCGGGCGACCGGACCGACATACCCCTCCGGGTACTGCACAGCGGCCAGCTTCGGGCCGAGGGTCACGCTGGGAGCCGCATCGCCTGCACCAGCGGCCGCGCCGCTCGCGCTGCTCTTGTCACTGCAGCCACTGAGCAGACCGCCGCCGGCGGCAGTGGCGGTCAGGCCGAGTGCCCCCGCGATGAGTGATCGACGGCTGAGTTCCGGGCGTGCGTGATCGTTCGGCATGGTTCCTCCTAGGCGGCTGGGTCGGAACGGAGACGAAATATCCGATCGCGATATCCGATAGGATCTCGGATCTTGCCCGGGAGAATGACATAGAAAAGCTGTTGACGGAAGGGGTTGCCGAGCACCGATCGGAATCGGTCGGTCACTGTTGGTATCTTGCGTGGCAAGCGTTTGCCAGTTGACGTCCGCGGCAGGTTTCTTGCATCAAGGAAGCCAAGTCGGCCGGGTCTGTAGGGTCTGCGTATGCCGACGCCGAAGTTCATCCTGGACCTGCGCGAGAAGATCGGGCACGACCTGCTCTGGCTGACGGGGCTCAGCGCAGTGGTGCTCAACGACCAGGGCGAGGTGCTGCTGGTCAAGCGGGCCGACAACGGCCGGTGGAGCCTGATCGGCGGGATCCTGGAGCCGGGCGAGGAGCCCGCGGTCGCAGTCGTCCGCGAGATCCAGGAGGAGACCGCGGTCGAGGCGAAGGTCGACCGCCTGCTCAGCATCGAGGCCACTCCCCCGGCCGCCTACCCGAACGGCGACCGGGTGCAGTTCCTCGACCTCTGCTTCCGTTGCCACCCACTCGGCGGCGAGGCCCGGGTGAACGACGACGAGTCCACCGACGTCCGCTGGTGGCCGCTCGACGCCCTGCCCGACCTGACCGACCAGGAGCGCGTCCGCCTCCAGCGAGCACTCTCCCCCGCAGACCAGCCGGCCTACGTCACCGCAGACTGACCAGCCGGGCCTACGTCACCGCACCGCCCCGGCACCCGCGGCGCGCAGCGGATCAGGCCCAGCGAAACGGCCGGTTCGGGTCCGTCGGCTCAGTGTGCGGCTTCGTGCCAGGTGCGGCCGACGCCGACCGAGACGTCGAGCGGCACGGCCATGTCGACGGCGTGGCCCATGTCGTGCCGGACCAGCTTCTCGAGCGCCTCGCGCTCCCCCGGCGCGATCTCGAAGACCAGTTCGTCGTGCACCTGGAGCAGCATCCGCGACTTCAGGCCGGACTCCCGCAGCGACGCGTCGACCTTGAGCATCGCCATCTTGATCACGTCGGCCGCCGAGCCCTGGATCGGCGCGTTCAGCGCCATCCGCTCGGCCATCTCGCGGCGCTGGCGGTTGTCGCTGGTCAGGTCCGGCAGGTAGCGCCGGCGACCCAGGATGGTCTCGGTGTACCCGGTCTTCCCGGCGTCGATGACGATCGACCGCAGGTAGTCCCGGACGCCGCCGAAGCCCTCGAAGTACTCGTCCATCAGGCCCTTGGCCTCGTCGACGCCGATCTTCAGCTGCTGACTCAACCCGTACGCCGAGAGACCGTACGCGAGGCCGTAGTTCATCGCCTTGATCTTCGCGCGCTGCTCCTGGGTGACGGCACCAGGCTCGACCGAGAACACCCGCGACGCGGTCACCGAGTGGAAGTCCATCCCGGAGTTGAACGCGTCGATCAGGCCCTGGTCCTGCGACACGTGCGCCATGATCCGCATCTCGATCTGGCTGTAGTCGGCCGACATCAGCGACTCGTTGCCCTCGCCGACCACGAACGCCTGCCGGATCCGGCGGCCCTCCTCGGTGCGGATCGGGATGTTCTGCAGGTTCGGCTCGGTGGAGCTGAGCCGGCCGGTCGCCGCGATCGTCTGGTTGAACGTGGTGTGGATCCGGCCGTCGCGCGGGCTGATCGTCTTCAGCAGCCCCTCGACCGTCTGCCGCAGCCGGGTCGCGTCCCGGTGCGCCAGCAGGTACGCCAGGAACGGGTGCTCGGTCTTCTCGAACAGCGCCTGCAGAGAGTCCGCGTCCGTGGTGTAGCCGGTCTTGGTGCGCTTGGTCTTCGGCATCTGCAGCTCGTCGAACAGCACCACCTGCAGCTGCTTCGGCGACCCGAGGTTGATCTCCTTGCCGATCACCTCGTACGCCGCCGTGGCCGCCTCCCGCACCCCGGTGGCGAACCGCTCCTCGAGCTCCTGCAGGTACGGCCGGTCGACCGCGATGCCGTCGCGCTCCATCGACGCGATCACGTGGATCAGCGGCAGCTCGACGTCGGCGAGCAGCGCCGTACCCGCCTGCTTCTCGAGCTCGCCGTCGAGGGTGTCGGCGAGATCGGCGATCGCGCGGGCGCGCAGCATCGTGTGATCCGCGGCCGGGCCGCCCTCGACGTCGTCGAAGCTGAGCTGACCATTCTCCGCCTCCTCGGTGCGCAGCTCACGCTTCAGGTACCGCACGGTGAGGTCGGCCAGGTCGTACGCCCGCTGGTCCGGACGGACCAGATACGCGCTCAGCTGGGTGTCCGAGCGCAACCCGCCCAGGGTCCAGCCGCGCTCGAGGAAGCCGAGCAGCGGGCCGTTCACGTCGTGCAGCGCCTTCGGCTGCTGGTCGTCCGCGAGCCACGCCTGCCACGCGGACTCGTCGTCCGGCGTCATCGTGGTCGGGTCGAACCAGGCCGCCGCGCCGCTCGTGTCCGCCAGCGCCAGCCCGGTGATCTGCCCGGTGCCGCCGCCCCAGCTGCCCTGCACCGCCACGCCGACGCGCTCACCGGTACTCACGTGCTCCTTGAGCCAGGCCGCCACCTCGCCCGGCTTCAGCTGCACGCCGTTCAGCTCGAAACCGTGGTCGACCGTCGCGTCGACCTCCTCGTGCTCGGCGACCAGCCGCTCGCGCAGCACCCGGAACTCCAGGCTGTCGAACAGCGTGTGCACCTTCTCCCGGTCCCACGGCACGCGGGCCAGGTCGTCGACCGAGACGTCCAGGGTCAGATCGCGGACCAGCTCGTTGATCTGCCGGTTCCGGATCACGTCGGCGAGGTGCTCACGCAGCGACTCGCCGGCCTTGCCCTTGATCTCGTTCACCCGGTCGACCACGTCGTTCAGCGAACCGAACTGGTTCAGCCACTTCGCCGCCGTCTTCGGCCCGACGCCCGGAACACCGGGCAGGTTGTCGCTCTGCTCGCCCACCAGCGCGGCCAGATCCGGATACAGCCGCGGGCCGACGCCGTACTTCTCCTCGATCGCGGCCGGGTCCATCCGGGCGATCTCGGACACGCCACGCTTGGGGTAGAGGACCGTGACGTTCTCGTCGACGAGCTGGAAGGAGTCCCGGTCGCCGCTGCTGATCAGCACCTCGAAACCCTGCTCGCCGGCCTGCGTCGCGAGCGTCGCGATGATGTCGTCGGCCTCCCAGCCGTCGATCTCCGTGGTCGGGATCCGGAGCGCCTCGAGCACCTCCTTGACCAGCGAGATCTGCCCCTTGAACTCGTCCGGCGACTTCGACCGGCCCGCCTTGTACTCCGTGTACTGCTCGGAGCGGAAGGTCTTGCGGGACACGTCGAACGCGACACAGACATGGGTGGGCTGCTCGTCGCGGAGCATGTTGATCAGCATCGAGGTGAACCCGTACACCGCGTTGGTGTGCTGGCCGGTGGTGGTGGAGAAGTTCTCCACCGGGAGCGCGTAGAACGCCCGGTACGCCAGCGAGTGCCCGTC
>DASXXB010000244.1:0-5410 GCA_036503355.1 Kribbella sp.
AGCGAGGTAGCCACGGTTGAGCAGCACCAGCCCGACCGCGAAGACCAACGTGGTGATCACGACGACCCGCACGCTGGTCCGGGTGCGAGCACGGCCGGCCTCAACCCGCATGCGCATGGACGCCTGCTCGCGTGCCTCGCCAGCCAGTTCGCCGAGCAGGTCGGCCAGCTGCCGGGACTGGTGCTCGGCGGCCAGTACGAGTGCGGAGATCACCAGATCGGCGGTCGGGTCGCGAAGCTGGTCGGCGAGGTGGCGCAGGGAGGGTGCGAGGCGTTCGCCGCGTTCCAGCCGGATGGCCAGCTCGGTGATCTCCTCGCGGATCGCCTCCGGGCAGGCCGGGGCGGTGGCGAGGATGGCCTGCTCCAGTCCGGCCGCGGCGACGAGAGTGTCGCGCAGCATCTCCGTCCACCCGGCGATCGCCTCGATGCGTTGGAGCTGGCGCTGGTGGTCGACGTTCGAGCCGAGGATCCGCGGCAGGCCGACCACCGCGACCACGGCCAGGAACCCGCCGACCACCCAGCCGGTAACCATGCCCACCGCCAGGCCGACGAGCACGGCCATGACGAGCAGGCCGACCTGTTTGCGGTCGTGCCGTGCGGCCAGCCAGGTGCTCAGCCGCGACGACGTCACCACACGCGCGGGCCGACCGCGCAGACCGGCGACGATGAGCAGAGCCCCGACGGCGACACCGCCTCCGAGCACGCCCAGCAAGACGACGGTCATGGCGTCCACCAGCCTTCGCGCCGATCGAACAGGTCCGGGTCGTAGCCCGCTTCGACGAGCAGGTCGACGGTGTCGGTGCGCAGCGGTGCGCCGGGCACCGCGCGCAGATCCGGGCCGGGCCGCCAGACCTCGTTGCTGATGATCTGGGCGCCGTCAGCACCGACGACTTCACGGATCGAGGAGACGACACGCTTGCTGGGGTCGTCTCGGGGCTTCTCCAGGTGCACCACGAAGTGCAGCGCGGCGGCAACCAGGAGGTTGGTGGCCTCCATCGGCAGCCGCTCCGGACCTTGCACCGCGTAGGCGGCGAGCTTGGTGAACGCGCCCTGGCTGCTGGAGGAGTGCAGGGTGCCCATGCTGCCGTCGTTGCCCATGGACATCGCGTTGGTCAGCGGGATGACCTCGGGGCCGCGCACTTCGCCGACGATGACCCGGTCCGGGCTCATCCGCAGGGACTGCCACACCAGGTCCGACAGCGAGATCTCGCCTTGGCCCTCGATGTTCGCCTCACGGGCCTGCAGTGCCACCACGTCCGGGTGGACGTCGGCGTCCTCGCCGAGGCCGAGCTCGAAGACGTCCTCGATGGTCACCAGGCGCTCCCACGACGGGATGGCCGAGGCCAAGCCGCGCAGCATGGTGGTCTTACCGATCGCCGTGCCGCCGGTGACGAGGATGTTGCGCTTCGCCTTCACGAGGGCTTTCAGGAAGCTCTCCAGGGCGAGGTCGATCGTCCCGTTCTTGCGCAGGTCGGCGAGGGTGACCTTGGTGAACCGGTGCCGGCGGATCGACACCGACGGCCGCACGGTCACCGCCATGACCGCCGAGACGCGCTCGCCGCCGGGCAGCTGGAAGTTCACGATCGGGCTGCCGCGGTCGAACCTTCGCTCCTCAACACCGGAACGGGTAGCCAGATCCCGGATGAGTTCGATCAGCTCGGTGTCGGAGCCGACCACCGGGGGCAAACGCTTGCGGTCCCCGCCGGCGCGCTTGACGAAGACGCGGTCGCCGTTGATGTTGATGTTCTCGATGTCGGTGTCGGCGAGCAGCGGTTCCAGACCGGCCAGACCGAAGACCTCGTCGAGAACCTGGCGGACCACGCGCTGCTCGACCTCCGGGGCCACGAGCATCCCGCCGGCCGCGGAGTTGCGCAGCTCGGCTTGTGCGTGTGCCTCGGCCGCGTCGGTCAGGATGGCCTCGGCCAGGCGACGGCGTGCCGGTGCGTCCATCGGCGGCCGGCCGGCGGACTCGTCGGCCCGGACGCGGTGGCTGAGCTGGCTGGACAGCTCGTCGCGCAGGTGCTGCCGCAGCCGTTCCACCGCCGCGGTCTCACCGGCGGGCCGGTGCGGAAGATCTGTCGGCCCAGGCACGTGCGGGCGGCCGTTGACCGGCGCGGCCAGGTCGGGGCGCGTCATGGCGTCGCACCGTTCCGGATGTGCGGGCCGACCCGCTGCGGGGGTACGCCTGGGACCGACTCGCCAACAACCGCCAGCCGCAGGTGCGGTGGTCGGTTTCCGCCGGTGGTGGTCGGCTGGCGCCCGTGCGCGTGGAGGTTCAGCGCGATCGCTGCCACTGCCCGACCAAGCGCGGACTTGTCCGCCCCGCGCCGGCTCGTGCCCTGGCCGCTGAGCATCGCCGCGTCCTTGGTGTCGGCAGGCACCCGGCCCATCACCGGGATCTGCAGCGTCTGCGAGACCTCCGCCGTCGGGTAGCCGTCACCCACCAGGACGAGGCACGGTCGGCGTGACCACTGCTGGGCGGCCTGCAGCTTGAGCGCGACGTGGGCGAGCTCGTCGTCGTGCGGGCGCGCGAGCAGCAGCATCGCGTCCGCGCTGCGGATGATCGGCAGCGCGGGTGAACCGGGATCGACCCGGCCGCAGTCGGCGATGACCACGATGTCCGGCTGATCGGCCACGCGACGCAGCGGCGCCGAGACGCCGGAGGCCAACACGGCGAGCGCTGCACGAGCCTGTTCAGCGCCGACCGGGCCGGGCACGACCCGCAAGCCGCCCGGCAGAGGCTGGGAGTGCTGGACAAGCAGGCTCGGGTCGGCAGCTCCACGGCCTCGGGCAGCTGCGGCCAAGCTGACCAGGCCCGGTGTGTCGGGCAGCCGGAAGCGGGCTATCAGGTCGCCGCCGGCCGGGTCGGCTTCGACGACGACCGGACTCTGCTGGGCCGGCCAGCAGGCGCCGAGCGCGGTCGCCAGGGTGGTCGCACCGGGCGAGCCCTTGAGTGAGCAGACGGCGATCAGCATCAGCGTCCTCCCCCAGCAATCGCCACGAGGCTGAGCTGGCCCGCTGGGGCCGAAGCCAACGCGCGAGCGTCCGATTCGGCCAGCTGCAAGGAAACCACGGTGATCTGATCGGTCTCCCGGGCAGCGACGGCGGCCACCACCGCGGTCCATGACGAGGTCTGGCCGAGCGGCGTTCCGACAGCTGGGCTTTGCGCCGGCGTAGCGAGAACCGCCACCGTGGTTCCGGGCGCCAGGTCGGGCGGAAACTGTCCCGGCTTGAGCCCCACCGCCGCGACACCCGTGCCGGACGCAGGAATCTGAGGAACGCCGAGGACCGAGCGGGTCACCAGCGAGCCGACGGGCAGGCTGAAAGCCACCGGCCGACCGACCACAGTGGACGCTGCGGACGCGGGCAGCACGTCCATCCCGGAGTCCCCGGCCAGGCTGACCTGCTTGAGATCCTGCGCCTGGAGAAGCTGGCCCACGGCAACCGCACGGGCAAGAGCAATGACGCTTTCGCGGTCGCCGAGCTGCATCCCGGCGAACACGCCTCCGGCCGCGCACACAGCGACCAGCAGGACGCCGAGCAGCAGGTAGGGCACGCTGCGGCGCCGGCCTCCGCCGGTCAGGCGTGCGGGCGTCTTGCCATCACGGCTCGCCCACGAGTTCAGCGACGCGGGTTTCGCGTCCGGGCTGGTTGAACTTGCGGTAGTGGTCACCACCGACCTCCTTAAGGCATGACGCCATCGCGACGCGTCGACTCGGGTGTTCGACGTGCCTTTCTCAACGGGGGTTGTGTTGTGCGTGCCGGACCTCAGCCGGTCGCGATTCCCTGGCTCTCCGCCACACGGAACGCCGCCGAGGCGGAGGTCGTCATGTTCGGGAACGTGCCACCCGTGCCGGCGCCCGACCAGGTCACGGTCCAGTTCACCGTGACGGTCACCGGGAACGCGTCCGAGCGCTGGCCGGCCGAGGACGTCTTGTACGTGTAGCCGCAGTCCGGCGACGCGCTTTTCGGGTCACCGCCTCCAGGGAACGGCGAACCGGGGCCGGTGCAGGTCACCGAGCCACCTTCGCCCATCGACCAGGTCACCGAGGTCGGTTTGGCGACCGCGGTCACCGAGACCCCCGGCACCGACGCGGTGGCCGAGACGTCGCCCCAGCTGCTCCGGTCCAGCCACAGCCAGGTCGGCAGGGTGACCAGCTGGTCGCCGGCCGGATTTGCCTTGATCTTCGGCGCGGGCAGACGCAGCTGGTTCCGCGCCTGCGCGGCGAGCTCAGCGGGCGATGGCAGCGGCGCCGGACCTGGTTCACCGTCCGCGATCCAGACAGGTGGCCGGTACAGCGTGTCCCGGAAGCCGGCCCCGGTGCACTTGTAGACGTACCAGGCACCGGACGGTGGCTGCGCGCCCGCCAGTCGCCGATAGACAGCAGGCACCGCCGTGGCCGGTCCAGTCCTCGGTGGGACATAGAACGCTGCCGGTTGAGCGCTTCCAGGTGGCGGTCCCTGGTATCCGCTGCGCTCGTAGCCGCACTGGGCCAGGTTGCCGCCGCCGATGATCGTGTCGCCGCCGGGATCCGAAGGTCCGCCGCCGGAGTTGTGGTGCCCTGGGCCTCCGGGCTTGTTCGGCTGGTTGCCGTGGTCGCCGCCCTGCTGCCCGCCCTTGCCCGCGCCGAGTTCGCAGCCGGGATTCGGGTACTGGCTGCAGTCGGTGTAGCCGTAGCCGTCCGCGCGCGCGGGCGCGGCCCCGATCACGACGATGGCCGCCGCCAGCATGGCCGCGGGCGCTGCTCGATTCAGCATGTCCCCACCCCCTCCACCGCGAACCTGGTGACCTTCCACGAGCCGTCCGCCTGCTTCTTGACCTCCGCGGTGATCGCGCGATGCCCGCCCGGCGAGTCGGTGAAAGGGGAACCGTCCTTCTTGTACTTCAGCCAGTTCGTGCTGTCCCCGCAGTCAGAGATCATGATCGTCGTGGGCTTGCTCGGCGGCTTCTCCTCGGTGACCTTCGGGCTCGTCACCGGCGCTCCCTTCGACACCACGCCGTTGAGGTGGTCGGTGTAGAGGCTGCGGTTGATCACGCCGAGCGCGTCACCGGTCGCGTACTTCGCCACTTCGGGTGATTGCCAGTCCGCCGTCTCACCGGCCTTTGCCATCGCTCGCCACATGCCGACGTAGGCATCGGTCGCCAGCTGGGGCGCAGGAGTCGGCTGCGGAACCGAGGTCGAGCTGGTCGCCGGCGGGTTCGAGGCAGAGGCTGACGGCGCAGAAGAACCGCCGCCGGAGCACGCGCTGAGCGTGAGCGCGGCGAAGCTCAGCAAGATCGCGTGGGTTGACACCTTCGTCCATGATGGACGAACCGCACCTGACGGAGTCGACATCATTCCGCTACCCCTGTTCATCCTGACCGGCATCACGGCCGCCGTCGCGGTCGTGATGGGTGGTGCGCTCGTGGT
>DASXXB010000245.1:0-3309 GCA_036503355.1 Kribbella sp.
CGGGCGGTGTGGACCTTTGGGGCGACATTGTGGGTTTGTGACTGCTGAGCGCCTCGACCTTCGCCGTTCGCCGACCAAGGGCGCCGGCAACCTGTTCCGCGTAACGGCTGTGGTGAGCCTTCTCAGCATTCCGCTGCTCTGGGTCGCCTACCTCGTGGTTCCGTCCGAGCACCTTCCTTGCCAGGACCACGCCTGCCCACCATCACCCGACGTGGTCAGGCGCTCGGCCGAACCGTCGGACATCGTCCTCGCAGCAGCAGGCGCCGAGCTTGTCGTGATCGCCTGTTACCTCGCTCTGGCCGCCGTACGCCGGACACTCGACCTGCGCACCGGCCTTCGATGGTCACCGGCAGCGGTCGCCATCGTGGCGCTGTCTGTCGGCAGCTTCGGCTGGCTCCTGGACAACGGCGCCGGGCTCAGCTTCGACGCCGCAGAACTCGTCTTCTTGCTACTGCTCGTCTCGTGGGTGTTCACGCCGCCGATCCTGTACGTCGTGCATCGCGGCGACCCGCGCGCCGTGATCCCGGTCGTCATCGGCCTCGCCCCGACCGCCGTCGGCAATGCGCTCCTGATCGCGAACGACCCGCTCGTCGTGCCCATGGCCCTGCCCGCGATCATGCTCACCGTCGGCGTGATCACGGTCCTGGCCGTACGCCGGCGCCAACACATCGAGTGAGTCAGAGGCGCGGGTCGACCGGTTCGGACTCGAGGGCGAGTACGGCGAAGACGCACTCGTGGATGCGCCACAGTGGTTCGCCGCGGGCGGCACGGTCGAGGGATTCCAGACCGAGCGCGTACTCCCGGAGTGCGAGCGAACGCTTGTGGCCGAGGTTGCGATCGCGCAGTCGGGTGAAGTTGGCGGGCTCGGTGTAGTCGGGCCCGTAGATCAGCCGCAGGTATTCCTGCCCGCGCACCTTCAGCCCCGGCTGGGCGAGGCCCTTGGCTGTCCGCGTCAGGTTGGCGGCCGGTTTCACCACCATGCCCTCTCCCCCGGCACCGGTCAGCTCCTCCCACCACGCGATGCCCGCATCCCAGTTGTCCGCGTCGACGTACAACCGCCTGGTCTGCGTGATCAGCTCGGGGCCCGCGGCAACCATCGCGTCCGCGATCCCGAGGTGCCAGGCGTGCGGCTTCTCCTGGTACGTCGACCCCTCGGACGCGAGCACCTGGAACGGTGCGAGCCGCACCCCCTCCAGCCCGGCCGTCGGCCAGCAGTACCGCCGGTACGCCGCGGTGAACCGGTCCGCATTCGCCGTACGACGGTCCGCTGACGCCAGCAGCTCGCCGACATCGAGGCCTGCCGCGGCCGCCGACCGTAGTGCAGCAGTTGCAGCAGGCAACGACGTACGTGCAGCTGCTCCGACGGCGGCGTACTGGTTCTTGAGGAGGTCTTCGGCCTTCGCGCTCCACGGCAGCAGCTCGGCGTCGAGCAGCAGCCAGGACGTGTGGAGTTCATCGAAAACACCCGCGGCGGAGGCGACAGTACGCAGCCGGAGCAACAGTTCGTCGGTCAGGTCCGGCTCGAAGAACGACCGTCCGGTGCGCGTGTGGATCGCCCCGCGCCCTGCCAGACCGAAGCGCTTCTCGGCCACGTCGTCGTCCCGCGTCAGCAGCACGACCGCGCGCGACCCCATGTGCTTCTCCTCGCACACCAGCTCGGTGACGCCCTGACCGCGGTACGTCTCGAACGCCTGCCGCGGGTGCTCGAGCAGCCCCGGCTCCGGCGACGTCGACACCGGGCTCATCGTCGGCGGCAGATACAGCAGGAACCGCGGATCGATCGCGAACCGGCTCATCACCTCGAGCGCAGCGCCCGCCTGCTCGGCGCGGATGCTCAGCCGCCCGTGCGTCGCGGTCTCGATGACGCGCCGTCCGGTGACGTCGGTCAGCTCGAGTACGTCGGGTTCGCGCGCCGGCGCCGCGGGCACGTGCAGCGGTTTCGCCGGGGCGTAGTACTCCTCGCCCGCCTGCACCGACACCAGCTCACGCTCCGGATACCGCAGTGCGGTCAGCGAACCGCCGAACACGCAGCCGGTGTCGAGGCAGATCGTGTTGTTGATCCACTCCGGCTCCGGCGTCGGCGTGTGCCCGTAGACGACCATCGCGCGACCTCGGTAGTCGTTCGCCCACGGGTAGCGCACCGGCAGCCCGAACTCGTCGGTCTCCCCCGTCGTCTCGCCGTACACGCAGAACGAGCGGACCCGCCCCGACGTACGGCCGTGCATCCGCTCGACCAGCCCGGCGTGCGAGACGACCAGCTTGCCCCCGTCGAAGACGTAGTGCGAGATCAGCCCGTCGACGAACGTCATGACCTCGTCGCGGAACTCCTGCGACTCGAGCGCGAGCTGCTCCAGCGTGGTCTCGAGGCCGTGGCTGATCTTCACGTTCTTGCCGCGCAGCGCGCGCAGCAGCTTGTCCTCGTGGTTGCCGGGGACGCAATAGGCGTTGCCTGCCGCAACCATTCCCATCACGAGCCGCAGTACGCCCGGGGTGTCCGGACCGCGGTCGACGAGGTCACCGACGAAGATCGCCCGGCGATCCGGATGTACGGCGTCAACGGGCCGGCCGGCGTCGTCGCGGGTCAGCGTGTAGCCGAGGTCGGTGAGCAGCTGCTCGAGCTCGGGACGGCAGCCGTGGACGTCACCGATGATGTCGAACGGCCCGTTCTGATCGGTGAGATCGTTGTACAGCCGGGTGCGTTCGATGCTGACGGCATCGATCTCCTCGACGCTGTTCAGCACGTGCACGGTCCGGAAACCCTCGCGCTTCAGGCTGCGCAGGCCGCGCCTGAGCTGCGAGCGCTGCCGGACGATCACCTTGGCCCCGAACTGCCGGTCGGCACGCTGCTCGTTCCGCTCCACGCACACCCGCTCCGGCGGGTCCAGGACGATCGCGACCGGGAGTACGTCGTACTCGCGGGCCAGGTTCACCAGCTCCTTGCGTGCCTCCGGCTGCACGTTCGTCGCGTCGATCACGGTCAGCCGCCCGGCCGCGAGCCGCTTCGCGGCGATGAAGTGGAGGACCTCGAACGCGTCCTTGCTCGCGGCTTGGTCGTTCTCGTCGTCCGAGACCAGACCGCGGCAGAAGTCGCTCGAGATCACCTCGGTCGACAGGAAGTGCCGGCGCGCGAACGTCGACTTCCCGGAACCGCTCGCACCCACGAGGACGACGAGACACAGCTGGGGGATCTGCAGTTCGGTCATCAGCCCGCCACCTCGTCGATGGTCACGTCGCGCAGGGTGAAGAGAGCCAGCTGGGTGGGGGCACCGACCTCGCGGTCTTCCGGCCCGACCGGACGGAAGTCCACCT
>DASXXB010000246.1:0-3451 GCA_036503355.1 Kribbella sp.
ATTGCGTACCAAGTACACGAGCAGCTCGCGACTGGAGGCGTCCGCCCAGTGCAAGTCCTCCACCACCACGACGAGTGGGCGCTCCGCGGCCGCCCGCTGGAGCAGGCCGAGGACCTCACCGAACAACCGGACGTGACCAGCGGGTCCCTCCGGCAACGACAGCTCGGGTAGCCATCCGGCGAGCGCAGTACCGCCGGACGGCAGGGCCGCGACGAGCCGGTCCGGACCCCATTCGCGCAGCAGGTTGCGCAGGATCGCGAGGAACGGCACCCACGGCGTACCGTCCGCGCCCAGTTCAAGACAGCCACCGGTCAGCACCATCGGCCCGCCGTCGAAGCCGGCCGTTGCCGCCGAGACGAGACGTGACTTGCCGATACCCGCCTCCCCCGAGACGAGCACCGTCACCGGTTCACCGGCGCGGGCCCGTTCATAGGCGTCGCGCAGGGCTGCGAGCTCGGCTCTGCGGTTGATCAGCACAGGACTGACAGCGGCCCCCATGCGGCCCATCTTGGCATCATCGGGGTTCCGGACGAGATGTCGTCAGATCTGATGACGACCCAGGCGGGTCTCGACGGCGAGAGTTGAGGCACATTCGAACTCCCGAGGAGAACACCATGAATCGCACTGTGGTCGGCAACATCTCGCTGTCCCTCGACGGCCGCGTCAACGGACCCGGCGGCGACTACGACATGGGCTGGATCGCCCCGCACGCCGTCACGCCCGGTGCGCTGGCGCACATGATCCGGGTGACGTCGCCGGCGACCACCGCACTGCTGGGCCGGAAGAACTACCAGGGGTTCGGCGGGTACTGGCCGACGGTCGCCGACGACGAGACTGCACCGGAGGAGAGCCGGGCGTTCTCGCGCTGGCTCAACGAGGTCGAGAAGGTCGTCTTCTCGACCACGCTGGACGAGGCACCGTGGCAGAACAGCCGGCTCGCGGGCACCGACCCGGTGGCCACGGTCAAGGAACTGCGTCAGCAGGAGGGCGGCGACATCGTCGTACTGGCCAGCTCCAGCGTGATCCGCACCCTGCTCGCGGCCGGCGAACTCGACCGGCTGTCCATCACCCTCTGCCCAGAACTGGTCGGCGGCGGCGTACCCCTCTTCGACGAGACCACAGCGGCCTCGTCCTGGACCCTCACCGACTCGACGCCCACCGAGAGCGGCGCACTCTGCCTGCTCTACGACCGGTCGGTCTGAACGGGTCAGGACTTCTCGGCGGCGCGGATCTCGGCCGTCAGCTGGCGCACGGCGCCGCGGAGCGCCTGCTCGGCATCCACGCCGAGCAGGCGGGCCTCCCTGACGGTGGACAGCAACTGCTGTCCGATGCGCTGCGCCTCGTCGACCGGGCCGTGCGCGACGGACGAGGTGGCCGCGGGCGGCGGAGCCGGGGTCGCGTCGGTCGGGAGGACCTTGGCGGAGCGACTCAGCACCTTGTCGGCGAGGGCGAGGGCGGGGAGGGCGAGCGGGATGCCTTCGAGGACCGAGGAGCGTTGTTTCTCGGAGGCCTTGATGGCTTCCCAGTTGGCCTCGACGGTGGCGACGTCGGCGGCGTCCACGGCACCGAAGACGTGCGGGTGGCGGCGGATCAGTTTCTCGACGATGCCGCCGGCCACGTCGTCGATCGTGAAGCCGTCGTCCGGGTCCTCCTCGGCGATGCGGGAGTTCAGTGCGACCTGGAGGAGCAGGTCGCCGAGCTCCTCGCGGAGGTGGCTGCGGTCGCCGGTGTCGAGCGCCTCGAGGGTCTCGTAGGTCTCCTCGAGCAGGTACTTCGCCAGGCTCTCGTGCGTCTCCTGCTGCGTCCACGGGCAGTCCCGGCGGATCCGGTCCATCACCCGGACCAGATCGATCAGCCGGGCTCCTGGTACGTCGTACGAGCCGTGCAGGATCTCGACGCCGTACGCCGGACGCGGGTCACGCGCCACCTGCTCGGCGACGACCCGCAGCAGACCCGGCTCACCGTCGTCACCGACGAGCCACGCGACGCTCCGGCCCGCCTCGGCAGCCGACGACAACCAGGCCCAATGCTCGCCGAGGTCACCCTCGACCTGCGTCACCGCAAGCCCCGACCCAACCACAGCTTGTACGTCGCCGCGCAGCACCTGCCCGTCGCCGCCGGACGACGCCGCCGCGATCTCGTCGGCGTCGGTGAGCGACTGCCAGGCAGCGCGGGTCAGGAGCCCGGGCGCCACGCGCGGGCTGGTCAGCAGGACAGTGATCCGGCCGGAGCCGTCACGTACGTCGGTCACCGGCTCGACTGTCTCAGCCCTGGCCCTGCTGCTGGGCGGCGCTCTCGGCGGCCTTGCGCTGGGCGGCGGTCTGCTCGGACTCCTTCGACAGCGACCCGGAGATCGTGTTGTCGAGGGCGCCGTCGCTCCACTTGCCGAACCGCGGCGCGACCGAGATGTCGATGTCCTTCGAGGCCTGGCGGATCGCGAGCACGCCCTGCTGCAGCCTGGCCTGGTCCTGCAGGTCCTTGACGGTGCCGCCGGCCAGCTTGACCGTGACCACCGACGCCGTACCGACTGCGTTCAGGAAGTCGCGCGTGTCTGTGTCGCCCTGGAACTTCTCGTACGTCGCCTGGTCGTCGCCGACCGCGGCGAGCGCCGCCTGGGAGGTCTCCGCGGGCGTCACCGTGATCGACTTCTGCTGCGCCACCTCGGCGACCAGTGCGTTGCTGACCAGGGTGTTCAGCGTCGCGGTCGCGTTGAAGTTCTGCCCGAGGGCGGTGGTGACGGCCCGCGAGGTCTTGTCGACGTCGCTGATGCTGATCTCGGTCTTGCCGACCACGGCCGCCGCGCCCGGGTGGGTCCCCGCCGCGCAACCACCGGTCAGCAGCGCCATCACCGCCACAGCCGCCACCGCACCGAGTGCCCGAAGCCGTGTGCTCACCGAATCTCCTCGTATCTGAAGTAAACGTCTCACGCCGGCACCACGATAGGTTCGGCGATCACGTCGTCGATCAACCGGGTGCACCATTGCAGCAGCTCCTGGTCGCGGAGCGGCTGACCGCCGATCTGCCGGGTGGCAGGTCTCGGCACCAGAATGGTATGCAGTTGCGGCTTCACCAGACTCTTCGGGTACAGCCTGGTCAGCCGCAGCACCTTCGAATCGGGCAGTTCGACCGGCCCGAAGCGGATCAGGTTGCCCTGCAGCGTGACGTCGTGCAGCCCCGCCCGGCGGGCGTGGTTGCGGAACTTCGCCACCTCGATCAGGTTCAGCACCGGCTGCGGGATCTCGCCGTACCGGTCGTGCAACTCCTCCACGAGCTCCGCGATGCCGTCGGAGTCCCGTACGGCGGCCAGCCGCTGGTACATCTCGAGCCGCAGCCGCTGCGACGGGACGTAGTCGTGCGGCAGGTGCGCGTCGATCGGCAGCTCGATCTTGACCTCGGGCTCCTCGGCCTGGGTGTCGCCGCGGTACTCCGCGACCGCCTCGCCGACCAGCCG
>DASXXB010000247.1:0-22392 GCA_036503355.1 Kribbella sp.
AGCCGCGGTCGGCCAGCCCGTGCGCCAGCGCGAGGCCGAGCCCCGCGGACGCGCCGGTGACCAGGGCGACAGGACGTTCGGACGGTTCAGGAGTCATGACGCAACCGTCGTACCTCAACCAAACTTGAAGTCAAGCGTTGCCCGCAGCGTCTGACAGGTCAGTTCTCCGGCAGCAGGATGCCTGGGTTCATGACATGGTGCGGGTCGAGAGCTTGTTTGACGGCCTGTAAGGCTTCGGTGGCGAGGGGTCCGATCTCGGCGGCGTAGGCGGCACGGTGGTCGGTGCCGATGCCGTGGTGGTGTGAGATGGTGCCGCCGGCCTTCGCGATCGCCTGATTCGCGGCGGTCTTCGCGGACCGCCACTGGCCTACCGGGTCGTCTGTCTGCGCGCAGACGACGGTGAAGTAGAGCGAGGCGCCGGTCTCGTACACGTGCGAGATGTGGCAGAGCACCAACGGTGGAGTCGCGCCGAGCGCGCCGACGAGGGCCTCAGTGACGGCGGCCTTCAGCGCCGGGATGCGTGACCAGAACGTCGCGGTCTCGAGCGTCTCGACCAGCCCGCCTTCGTCGAGGAGCGGATCCCGCAGGTACGGCGCCCGGTACCGGCCGACGCGCCACGTCTCACCCGGCCCAGCCCCGAGATTCGTGCCGCCCGCCGCGGTCAGCACGTCCGCGGTCGCCTGGTTGTACGGGCCGTCGAAGCCGATGATCGCCAGTACGCCGCCCGTTCCGCCGCCGAGGACGTCCGGGTCGGCGAGGTTCACCGCGGTCTCCACCTCGTCGGACAGCCGCAGCACGGTCGGCAACGGTCCGTCCTGCGCGAGTCGTCGTACGGCGGCCAGCCCGGTGTCGAAGTTCTCGAACCGCCAGCCTTCGAAGTGCCGCTCGGCCGGCCGCGGACGGATCCGTACGACGACCGAGGTGATGATGCCGAACGCGCCCTCGGAGCCGAGGACGAGCTGACGAAGGTCCGGGCCGGCAGCGGACATCGGCGCGCGGCCCAACTCGATCGTGCCGCGCGGAGTGGCGAGGGTCAGACCGACGACCATCTGGTCGAAGCGGCCGTAGCCGGCCGACGACTGGCCGCTGGAGCGAGCCGCCGCGTAGCCACCGATCGACGCACCTTCGTACGACTGGGGGAAGTGGCCGAGCGTGTAACCGCGTTCGGCGAGCAGCGCCTCGGCCGCCGGCCCGCGGACGCCGGCCTGCAGGGTGGCCGTCCTGGAGATCTCGTCAAGTTCCACGAGTCGATCGAGGCGGCGGAGGTCGATCGTGACGAAGCTCCGGGACGGGGCGAGACCACCTACTACGGAAGTGCCGCCGGAGTACGGGACGACGGCCAGGTTCTGCTCGGCGGCGCCGGAAAGAAGGGTTTGTACTTCGTCGTGCGAGGCGGGGTAGACGACTGCGTCCGGCATGTCGGAGGTGTCGCCCGAACGGAACCGGAGCAGGTCGGTCGTCGAGAACCCGCGGGTGTGCGCCCAGCGGACGTCCCAGTCCGTCGCCACGTGCTGAGAGCCCACAACCGCCGACAGGAACTCCCGTTGCGCGCCAGTCAGGCCAGACTCCGCTTCCGCTGCCAGCGCGGCGGGTGGTTGCGCGGGGCGGTGGATGCCCAGGTGCTTGAGGGCTTCCAGGGCGGCCGGCGGGATCTCGACCGAATGGGCGGGATCTCCCCAGCGGCCGGGAGTGAGTTCCGCCACCGGGAGGTCGGATTCGGTCATCGCAGGTGTCCCGTCGGTCTGGTCAGGAGGTAGCGTCGGCGGGAGGTGGAACCCCCTGGCTTCCACCTCCCGCCGACAGTTCCGGGGCGGCAGAGTCGCTGATACACTCTGACACGTGATGTCTCAGCGTAACAGTGATTCGGTTCAAGAGACCAGCAGCCGTCCGGCGCCCGCGAACGCGATCGGCGAGGAGCGGATCCTGGACGCGGCCTACGAGCTGCTGCTCGCGATCGGGATGCGCCGGATGACGATGGCCGACATCGCCCGGCACGCCGAGGTCTCGCGCGCGACGCTGTACCGCCGCTGGCCGAACGTCCAGGCCGTCGTCGCCGCGCTGATGACCCGCGAGTGGACGATCGCGCTGGTCTCCGCGTTCCAGCCGGACGCCGCCGACGGCCGGGCCCGCCTGGTCGAGGGCGTCGTCGAGGTGGTCGCGAAGACCCGGGTGCACCCGCTGATGCGGAAGATCATCGAGCTCGACCCCGAATTCCTCACGCCGTACCTGCTGGAGCGCCGCGGCAGCAGCACGGTCGCGCATCTCGCACTGGTCGAGGAAGGCATCCGCCAGGGTCAGGCCGACGACTCGATCCGCGCCGGCGACCCGGTGTGGCTGGCCCGGCAGATCATCCTGGTCTCGCTGGCGTCCGCGGTGTCGGGTCCGGTGATGGCGGAGAAGGACGAGTACGCCAAGCTCGACGAGGAGCTGCGGATGATGCTCACGAGGTACCTGATGCCATGACCACCACCGGCAACGCGAGTCTGAACGCGGTACGTCGTGCGCGGGAGCTCGACGCGCTGAGCGACGTCGACGTGCTCGTCGTCGGCGGCGGCGTGACCGGTGCCGGTGTGGCGCTGGACGCGGCCGCGCGCGGGCTGAGCGTTGCCCTGGTGGAGAAGCACGACCTCGCGTTCGGGACCAGCCGCTGGAGCTCGAAGCTCGTGCACGGCGGCCTGCGCTACCTCGCGTCCGGGCACATCGGCATCGCGTACGAGAGCGCCGTCGAGCGCGGCATCCTGATGAAGACGACCGCACCGCATCTCGTGCACCCGATCCCGCAGATCGCGCCCTGGTTGCCGCAGGCAAAGTTCGTGCAGGCCGCGTTGCTGCGGTCGGCGTTCCTCGGCGGCGACGTGCTGCGGACGTTCGCGCGCACCAGCGACGACTACCTGCCGCACTCCCGGCGGGTCTCCTCGGCCGAGCTCCTGCGCTATGCGCCGACGCTCCGGCCGGAAGGGATGCGCGGCGGGTTCCTGACCTGGGACGGGCAGTTGTACGACGACGCGCGCCTGGTGGTCGCGATCGCGCGGACCGCCGCGCAGTACGGCGCCCGCATCCTGACCCGGGTCGCCGCCACCGAAGTCACCGGTCGCGGCGCGGTCCTGGTCGACCAGCTGACCGGCGAGCAGCGCTCGGTGGACGCGCGGATCGTGATCAACGCGGCCGGCATCTGGGCCGATCAAGTTGCCTCCGGCATCAAGCTCCGACCGAGCCGCGGCACGCACCTGGTGCTGCCGCAGTCCGTGTTCGGCGGCCTGTCCGCGATCCTCACTGTGCCAGTGCCGGGTGAGCTGCGCCGGGTGGTGATGGCGATCCCGGCGCCCGACGACCGGGTGTACGTCGGGCTCACGGACGTCGACGCGCCGGGCCCGGTCGACGACGTACCGCGGGCGACCGACGCGGAGATCGACTTCCTCCTGAACACGATCAGCGCCGCCGTCCAGGAGCCGGTGACTCGCGCGGACCTGCTCGGTACGTACGCCGGTCTGCGTCCGCTGCTCGACACGTGGCCGAAGAAACAAGCAGAGCACAGCGGCACCGCCGACATCTCCCGGCGGCATGCGGTGATCACCAGCGACGACGGCGTGGTCACGATCGTCGGCGGCAAGCTCACGACGTACCGCCGGATGGCGCAGGACGCGCTCGACACGGCGCTCGCGCAGTCCAAGCTCGACGTACGGCGAGGGTGTGAGACGCACCGGATCCCGCTGGTCGGGGCGGCGGACCGGACGCACCTGGCCGCGGTGCGGGCGCCCGCGCGGTTCGTGCAGCGGTACGGCGTGGAGGCGCCACGGGTGATCGACGGTCCGCCCGAGTTGCTCGCGCCGATCGCGCCGGGGTTGCGGACGACGTACGCGGAGTTGAGGTTCGCCGTGCGGCACGAGGGCGCGCTGACCGAGGACGACGTACTGGATCGGCGGACGCGGATCGGGTTGTCGGCGGCGGACCGCGAGCTGGCGGCGCCCGCGGTGCGGGAGGCGTTCGCCGGGGTCTGAGACCGGCTGGGGTTAACTTGGCTGCGGGGAGGTGGAAGGGTGACGCAGCCTTATCCGGGGCCGTACCAAGGACCAGGGCCGTATCAACAGGGGCCGTATCAACAGGCGCCGTATCAGCCGGTGCCGTACCGGCCGGTCGGGCCGCAGTTCCGGCCGTTGCGCGCGGTGTCGATCGTCAGCATGGTGCTGATGGGGCTGACCGTGCTCGCGGCCGTGATCCAGTGCGTGCTGCTCTGGCGGTCGTACGACGAGGTCAAGCGTCTCGTGTACGGGCTGCTGTCCGACGAGGAGATCGAGCGCGGCGCACAGTCGATCGCCGGCACCGGACCGTTCCTGAACCTGCTCAGCTATCTGCTGATCGGGACCGCGATCGCGTTCCTGCTCTGGCTGTGGCGCGCCCGCGACAACGTCAACTTCCTGTTCTCGCCCTTCGCGCCGCAACCGATCGCGCCGCCGCACCGCCTGCACCGGAGGTCACCCGGCTGGGTGGTCGGCTCGTGGTTCTGCCCGATCGTGCAGTTCTGGTACCCGTTGCAGATCGTCGAGGACGTCGTCCGCGCCAGCGAGCCACCCGGCCGCCCCGGCGCCGCGCGGTCCGGCCGGATCCGCACGCTGCTCTACGGCTGGTGGACGACGTGGACCACGTTCTGGGTGATCCTGGTCGGCGGCGGATCCGTGGCGGTGGTCGGGTTCATCGTCTGGATCGTCCGTCTGGTCGAGGTGACCGACAACGGCGACCCCGACAGCCCGTACGTCGATGTCTACGACCTGCAGGACTTCATGGTCCGCGTCGCGCTGGGCGTGGACATCGGGTTCACGGTGGCGACGGCGCTGCTGGTGGTCGCGGGCGTCGCGATGGGCCTGCTGATGGTCCAGGTCGGCCGCTGGCAGCACGTCCGGACCGCTCCTCCTGCGCCGCCGGTCCAGGACGTCGTACAACTGCCGCCGACCCCGCAGTACGCCCCGCGGCCGCAGCATCCCGGTCCGGGCTTCCCGACCTACGGCCCCTGAAGCAGTACGACGCTCGCATCGTCGTACCGCTTCCAGCCGGTCGTGGAGACGGCGTCGTACGCCCGCACCTGGTCGATCAACTGTCGCGGGCCCGCCGTCGTGAGTACGTCGATCAGCTCGCCCCACGAGTGTCCGTAGCGTTCGGTGAAGCGGGACGCGCCGTCGGAGAGGATCGCGATCACCTCGACGGCGGCTCGATCGGTCGTCCCGGTGATCGCTTCGTACGCGGCCTTCGGGTCGGTGCTCGCGACCCAGAAGCCGCCTGGCTGGTTGCGCAACCGGCGTACCGCCTCGAGCGTCCGCTCCGGGAGACGGTCGATGCGGTCGTCGCTGTGGACGGTGATCTGCCCTTCGGGAGAGCGCAGGACGACGGGTGAGTCGGCCAGGACCAGGTGCTCGACGTGGTCCGGATACAGGCGAACCATCGAGACGGTGGAGGACGGACTGTCGGGATTGCTGACGTCGCAGGTGTCCGCGTGGGTGGCGCGCACCGCGGCGATCGTCTCGGCGAGGAGGTCGGGCAGCGGGGCGGACGACTGGGTGATCAGTGGGGGCGCCAGGTGGAGGGCGAGTTGCTTCACCAGCCACGGGACGTCGTGCCGGCAGCCGGACTCGACGCCCTTCGGAGCCGTCGCTCCGTCGAGGACCACGGCGAAGTCGGGCCCGGTGAGGACGAGATCCTCGTTGACGGCAGGTGGTCGCCGATCCGGCGCGGCCTCACTGATCGCTCGGATTTCCACACGGCCATTGTCCTAGACGGGCGCTGCCCAGCTGTCGGCCAGGGACTGGTCCAGCGCGATCTTGGGCGACCAGCCGAGCTGCTGGTCGATCAGTCCGATGTCGGCCTGCTGCCATGGTGCGCCGAGCGCGGCTTGCTGGTCGGAATCGTCGACGATCTTCGCCGGTTGCCCGCTGAGCTCGAACAACTGACCCGCAACGTCCCGCGCCAGAGTTGCCTTGCCGGTCCCGACGTTCAGCACCGGCGGTTGTTTGGCGTCCGCGAGCGCGACCGCGAGGACCGCCTCCGCCACGTCGCGGACGTCGACGAAGTCGCGCCAGACGTCCAGCGATCCGACCTCGATCAGCTGCCGCGCCCGCAGGTCCCGGATCACCCGGCCAGTGAGCGTACTGTCCGGGGCGCCCGGTCCGATCACGTCGAAGATCCGCAGTACGACGGCGTCCGCGCCGGCCCGCTGCGCCCGGAGGACGAGTTCGGAGCCGGCCAGCTTGGTGATCCCGTACGGCCCGAGCGGCCGGGGCGCGGTGTCCTCGGACACGTTGGTGCCGTGCGCCACCCCGCCGTACTCCGCCGCGGAGCCGAGCTGGACGAACCGGGCGTGCCCGGCCTGGTCGCGGACCGACGCGAGCAGCGCCTCGACGGCGATCACGTTCGCGCGGACCAGGTCGGCCGGCTCGCCGAACGTGGCGCCGACCGCGTTGATGATCACGGTCGGCTTGTACATCGCGATCTGCGTGTCCAGCGCGTACGGGTGCATCGCGGCCAGGTCGCAGCGCCGGTACGGCTCGCTCCGGGTCCGGCTCAGCCCGCGGTACTCGATTCCCCGGTCGGCGAGCAGCGCGCAGATCCTGGCGCCGAGGAATCCTCCCGCGCCGAACACCATCACCCGCTCAGTTCCGGTCACCTCTCCATCGTGCGGCCGTTATTTGTCGTTCCGCCGTACGTTCTCCGTCGTCAGCATCACAACTCTGTCCGTACGACGTGGCAGTCTGAACGCATGGCTGCGCGTGCGGGAGTACCTACCGAGTCGACGATCCGGGACTGGGACGACGCGGATCCGTCGGGGCAGACGTACCAGCGGGTGCTGTTCGTCGACTCCGATCTGACAGAGGTGGACAACCGCGGCGGGGTGTTCGAGGAGTGCACGTTCCGCGGCGTCCGGTTCAATGCCTCCACGCACACCGACGCCGCGTTCGTGAACTGCACGTTCGTCCGGTGCTCGCTGTTCGACTCCACGTTCACCCGGTGCAAGTTCGTCGGCAGCTTCTTCGACGACTGCACGTACAGCCTGATGAAGGTGTCCGGCGGCGACTGGTCGTTCACCGGGTTCCCGGGCGCGGACCTCAAGGGCGCGGAGTTCACCGGGGCGAAGTTCCGCGAGGCGGACCTGAGCGGGGTCCGTGCACCGAAGGCGGTCCTCCGGGACCTCGACCTGTCCGGCGCGGTCCTGCAGAAGGCCGATTTCAGCGGTGCCGACCTGCGCGGATCGGACCTGTCGACCCTCGATCCGCTGACCGTCACGCTCAAGGACGCCCGGATCGACGTCACCCAGGCGATGGTCGTCGCGGCCGCCCTCGGACTCGACGTCCGGCCGTGACCTGTGGATATCCCCAGGTAATCACGCGGTCATCCACGGTCCTATCCACAGCCTGTGGATAACTATCCGGATAACTGTGTCTTCGTTCTGTGATATCTAGCGGGCCGCCCGGGAGCCACGCGAACGTCCCGCCGGTGCCGGGCGGGCGGTCGCGGCCGTACGACGAGGAGCGCGGCCTGCTCGACCATCGCCGGTGCGGCGACCAGAGATAGGGGCCGGTGGAGAGGCCGGAGTACCAGACTCCGGGTGATGAGCTGAAGGCCCGCGGCCAGGCCGACTCCGCAGACGGTACCGAGCGAGTTCGCGATCAGGTCGTGCAGCTGGCACGAGCGCCCGAGCGGCGGCACCAGCGCCTGGACCGCCTCGACCGCGGCCGACAACCCGACGCCGGCGGCGATGCCGTCGCTGGGGCGACCGCTCGCCAGCGTGAGCATGCCGGCGGCCGGGACGAACAGCAGCACGTTGAGCAGCCCTTGGAGCGAGGTCAGCCCGCCGGTGGTGGTGAGGTGAGTGCCGCACTGCCCGATCTGGCCGAGGTGGTGTGGTGTCGGGCTGAGCGTCGCCGCGATGACCAGCGCGAACGCGGCCGGCATGCAGAAGGCGGCCAGCCGGGGGACGAGGTCGCCTGGCCGACGGAGTGCGGAAAGGGCGACCGGCAGGGTCATGCCGGTCAGTACGAACCAGGTGTCCAGCAGGTGTGGAATACCGCGATAAGTCTCGAGCACGTGCCGGACCCTCCCTGGTCGACCTGACTCGAACGCTTCTCGACTGCGTGTTCCTGACTCGACGATCAGCTGCCCGCTCCCCGCGCCGGAAGCCCTCCCCGGACATCTGCACGGAGCCGCAAACCCTCTGTGACAGTTCGTGACACTCCGTGCACAAACTGACACGGAAGGAAGGTGCTCGAGGCAACGATCATGTGCGTGCGAGTCGCCGGGAGGAACGTCCGGATCAACCGATCGGTGGAGGCAGACAGGACCGCACGGGCGATGTGCCGGGCGGGCCTGAACGGGAGAGTCGTAGTACCGAAGAGAGCCCCGAGAGGACACCGAGATGACCACCCCCGTGAACGCCGGACACCCGCGCAGCGCCTCCGCGTTGCGGAGCGTGCAACTGCTGATCCTCGGCTACGTCGCGATCAGCGTGCTGACGCTGATCGCGATCATCGCCCTGCGGAACCACACCACCGTCGTCAACGACGCGGTCCGCGTCCGCGGAACGATCGTGGTCGCCAGCTCACTGCTGACCTTCGCGTTCGCCCGCAGCGCCGCCAGGGGATCCCGGCGCGGATACCTGCGGCTCCGGATCGTCTCGGCCGTGATGCTGGTCGCGATCGTGGTGATCATCGCGCTGCCAGGTACTTTCCCGCTGTGGATGAAGGGAGAGCAGGCCGTCTGCGGATTGCTCCTGCTCGCCGTGGCCCTGCTCGTGAACGGCAAGCACCTCCGCTCGGTGTTCACTAAGTGACATGAGCGAGCAGGTGTGGCCGCTGCGGCTGACCGTGGTGCCGTACGTGCTCCTCGCGTGCCTCACCGCGGTCACCATCCTGATCAAGCGCGATCAGGTCGGATCACTCGTCGTCGACCTGGTGCTGTGCGCTCTGGTCGGGCTGTGGACGCTCGGCATGTTCACCTTCCGCCTGGCCAGGCGGACCGATCCCCGGGCGATGGGCGTCTTCATCACGGGCTTCCTGGTGCTGCTGGCTGCGCTGGTGGTCCGGGATCCGTGGTTCGGCTTCTTCACACCGGCCGGGTACTTCTACACCTTCATCCTGTTGCCCTGGCCCGTCGAACTGGTCGGAGTCGGCGCCGTCGCGGTCATCGCCGGTTACGCGCAGTCGTACGCCATCCCGAAGACGGAGTTCCTCGGACTGCTCGGCACTGTCGCCGTGATCGGCGTGAATGTGGTCGGCATGTGCCTCGCGGGCTGGCTCGGACGGCGCGCCGCCGTGCTGAGCCAGCAGCGCAAGGATGCGGTCGACGCGCTCACCGAGACGAACCGCCGGCTCGAGGCGACGCTCGCGGAGAACGCGGCCCTGCACGAGCAACTGCTGGCCCAGGCCCGCGAGGCCGGTGTGATCGACGAGCGGCAACGGATGGCTCGCGAGATCCACGACACCCTCGCGCAGGGGCTGACCGGGATCGTGACCCAGCTTCAGGCTGCCGAGACCGCCGACGACTGGCGCCGGCACGTCACGAGTGCGGTCGGGCTCGCCCGCGAGAGTCTGACCGAGGCGCGGCGTTCGGTTCACGCGCTGCGTCCACAGCCGTTGCAGTCGGCGACGTTGCACGAGGCGATCGAGGACGTCGTACGGCGATGGTCGGCGCTACACGGGATCGACGGGCGACTGACGACCACCGGCACGCCGCGGGTGATGACACCCGAGGCCGAGTCGACCCTGCTCCGCGCGGCTCAGGAGGCGCTGGCGAACGTGGCGAAGTACGCGCAGGCGACCCGGGTCGGTGTGACGCTGTCGTACATGGAGACGAACGTCGCGCTGGATGTGCGGGACGACGGCGCCGGCTTCGATCCGGCGCAGACCAGGCCGTCGGATTCGGGCGGGTTCGGGCTCGTCGCGATGCGCGAGCGGGTCGAGGCGCTGGACGGGACGCTGGAGATCGAGTCCGAGCCGGGCTTCGGTACGGCGATCTCGGCGACGGTGCCCCTGACCGGATCAGCGTCGGGGGCGGGCGCGTGATTCGGCTGCTGATCGTCGACGACCATCCGGTGGTCCGCGACGGACTGGGCGGGATGTTCGCGGCCGCACCCGGGTTCGAGGTGGTCGGCGAGGCGGGCGACGGCGGCGAGGCGATCCAGCTGGCCGAGGCGCTGCACCCGGACGTGATCCTGATGGACCTGCAGATGCCGGGCATGAACGGCCTCGCCGCGATCAGCCAGCTGGCCGAGCGCGGCGTACCGGCTCGTGTGCTGGTGCTGACGACGTACGACACCGACGGGTACGTCGTACCCGCGATCGAGGCCGGCGCGACCGGGTATCTGCTCAAGGACGCGCCCCGCGACGAACTCCTCCGCGCCGTCCGGGCGGCCGCGGACGGACGCTCCGTGCTCGCGCCGTCGGTGGCGGACACCTTGATGCAGCACGTCCGTACGCCGCGTGCGCCCGAGCTGCTCAGTCCGCGCGAGCTCGAGGTCCTGCAGTTGGTTGCCGCCGGCAACACGAACCGCGACGTGGCCCGGCACCTGTTCATCAGCGAGGCCACGGTCAAGACGCACCTGCTGAACATCTACGCCAAGCTCGACGTCCCCGACCGCGCCGCCGCCGTCGCCGCGGCGTACAACCGCGGCGTGCTGAAACCTAGGTGACTGGGCGGTGCTGGGCGACCGCTGCAGCTGCCTCGTCGTCGCCGGCGGTGTGGAGGCCGTCGATCACGCCGTCGATGTCGGCGTCCGGGCGGTTCTGGCTCAACTTGAACTTGGCCTCGATCCGCGTGATCGCGATCTCCACGCCGACGATCGCGCGCAACTGCCCGCTGATGTACTTCGGCGGCGCGTCGTCCACGGACCACGGGTCGGGACGTTCCGCTTCGTGAAGCTCCGAGAGCCGCCGTACGACGTCCTCGACCCACGCCGGGTCGTCG
Organism: Kribbella sp.; assembly: GCA_036503355.1. Classification (GTDB taxonomy): domain Bacteria; phylum Actinomycetota; class Actinomycetes; order Propionibacteriales; family Kribbellaceae; genus Kribbella. Next base: position 10,945 of record DASXXB010000247.1, read on the forward strand.
TGGACGGTCAGCTCGCCGTACACGTGGGCGGTGATGTAGTTCCAGGTCGGGACGACGCGCCCGTGCTCCTGCTTGGAGGCGTACCAGGCAGGGGACACGTATGCGTCCGGCCCGCGCATGATCACCATCGCCTCCCCGATCACGGGGACACGCCACTGCTCGTTGTTCCGCGCCAGGTGCCCGAGCAGCACGTTGCGCTCGCGATCGTGGACGAACGGCAGCATCGTCGCCACCAACCCGTCCGGCGTCATGGTCACCAGATCTGCCGCACCGTGCTTGTCCAGCAAGTCCTGCACGGCCTGCTCATCAGCCGCAAAGTGCGCGGGAACGTACATCGCTCACATCCTCAACTCGCCGACGCTCCCAGTATTCGCAGCCACGCACAGCCCCGGCAGGTCCAATCACCCACCACTTCACCAGCCCAATGCAGGACCTACTTGCGGTAGCGCGAGCGGAGGGCTGCGGCCTGGTCGTAGTCGTGGCGCCAGTTGCCGGTGGGCGGGAGGATGATGCGCTCGGTGCCCGCGGCCTCGTACGCGGCGAGCTGCTCGAGCGGGTCGCCGTCGAGTTGTGGAGCGACCACCGTGGCCTTCAACTGCTTGCCGTCGGCCAGCTCGTTGATGCGCTCCAGGTTGGCGCGAACCTCGTCCGGAGGCAGGGCGATCGTTGCCCAACCATCGGCGTACGTCGCTGCTCGTCGCTGCGCCCGCGCGCCGCCGCCGGCCACGAAAATCGGCGGCACCTCAGCACCTGGGGCGATCTTGAAGTCTGGGCTGGTGCCGGCGATGAGCTCCGGCAGTACGGCGAGCGCTTCGTCGGTGAGCCGCCCACGCTCGGCGTACTCGACCCCGGCCGCACGCCAGCCGGCATCACCGTGCGCAGGATTGCCAGTGCCGACCCCGAGCACGACGCGGTTGTTCGACACGTGCTGCAACGTGCTGATCTGCTTGGCCGCCCACGCCACCGGCCGCAACGCCAGCAGCATCACGTTGTACCCGATGGTGATCCGCTCCGTCACCGCGGCCGCGGTCGCCAGTACGACGGAACTCTCCAGCATCGGCGCGCTGGCGATCAGGTGATCCGTCGACCACACCGAGTCCAGCCCGGCGTCCTCGGCGTACCGGGCGCTCTCGCGTACGTCCCCGAGGATCGGCGTGGACGGATCCGGGGTCGACGTCGGCAGAATCACTCCGAACTCGAGGCTCATACCCGCTGACAACTCGCCGCCGGACTACCCTATTCCGGCTGGTCGGCCTTGGTCAGCGACAGGACCGCGGGGCGCAGCAGCTCGACGATTTGCTCGGGGTCCGCGTCGGCCAGCTCGTCGAGCTTGATGAGGTGCCGGCCGAGGACCACCCCGATCAGGATCGCGCTCACGACGGCGGCCCGAAGGTTGCCGTCGGCACCGGGTATCGCCTTGCTGACCTTGACCCGCTCGGCGTGCGCGTTGCCGACCTCGGCCGCGGCGTCCGGATGCGTGAGCATCGACCGCAGTACGGCCAGCGAGCCGATCGGCTCCTCGATCAGCGACTGCCGCAGAACGCCGAGCAGTTGCTCTGCGACCTCCTCCGGAGTCTCGCCAGTCACCAGCGGCGTCTCGGTGCGCGTGGCGAGCGCGAACAGCTGCTCCTTGCTGCCGAAGTAGTGCATCACCAGACCGGCATCCACCTGCGCGGCCGCGGCGATCGCGCGGATCGTGGTCCGGTCGTAGCCGGCGTCGGCGAACAGCTGCCGCGCCGCGGTCAGGATCCGCTCCTGCGTGTCGATCCGCTGCTGGGCCCGCGACGACCGCGGTGTGGACTCACTCACCCCATCCATTCTACGGATGTTGACCGACCGTGGGTTTCGTTCTACGCTCGTTGAACCGTTCTACATCCGTTGAATGAAAGCGAGACGCCCGTGAAGACTCCCCTCGACGTACTGGAACTGCGTCGTCAGCACCTCATCGCCCGCGACTTCGAGTCGTTCGCCGGCCTGTTCGCGGCGGACGCCGTGATCGAGTTGCCGTTCGCCGTCGACGGGCTGCCCGCGCGCCTGGAAGGACGCGACGCGATCCGCGAGTTCTCGCTGAAGACCAGCGACCGGCCGGTGGACATCGTCGACCTGCGCATCGTCGGGCTGCACCAGACCGTGGACCCCGAGGTCGTGATCGTCGAACTCGTCACCGAAGGCCGCCACACCACGACCGGCGCGACCTTCGAAGCGCCGTGCATCCAGGTCTTCCGCATCCGCGACGGCGAGATCAAACTCTTCCGCGACTACGTCAGCGGCGCGAAGATCCCCGACCTCACCCAGAGCTAGCTGGACTACCTCGCGGGTTAGGGTCCAGGGATGAGTCAGCGCGTGGCGGCGTACGCCGTCTGTGTCGAGGACGGGCGGGTGCTGCTGGCGCGGTACGTCTCGCCGTACGGCGATGGGAGCTGGTGGACGCTGCCTGGTGGCGGGGTCGAGCAGGGGGAGGATCCGTTCGACACGGTGACCCGCGAGGTGGCCGAGGAGACCGGGTACGAGTCCGTCGTGGAGCAGCTCCTCGGCGTCGACTCGCGGATCATCCCGGCGGCGGAACGCCGTCGTCGCGGACGGGGCGACCACCAGAACATCGGCATCTTCTACGCCGTTCGCATCACCGCCGGCACCACCCGCCCCGAACCCAACGGCGAAACCGCCGAGTCCGTGTGGACTCCACTGCAGCAAGTCCCCACCCTCCGTCGCTCCGCCCAGGTGGACATCGGCATCGCCCTCGCCCAGTCCCGCCCACCCACAGGCCACGTCCCCCCGGCCACGGTCGGCGGCCTGATCGAGCACTGAACTTCGCGACCGCGGACCCCCAGACTGTCAGCATGGATTGCACCTTCTGCGCGATCATCACCGGCGCCTTGCCCACGCGCTTCGTCTACCAGGACGAGCATGCTTGCGCCTTCCTCGACATCAACCCGTTGCGCGCCGGCCACACTCTCGTCGTACCGCGCCTGCACGTCCAGAATCTGATGGATCCCGGGGCTCCTGCCGTGCTGGGATCGATTGGTGCTGCCCTTCACGCGACAGCGCGCCTGCTCACCACGCGCCTTCCGGCGGGTGGTGTCAGCGTGTTGCAGGCGAATGGGGTGGCTGCGGGGCAGGAGGTGTTTCATCTGCACTTCCATCTCGTGCCACGGTTGGCGGGGGATCGGCGGTTGAGTGATCACACGCCTGATGAACAGGCGCGCCGTACGCTCGACGCGACGTACCGGATGCTGGTCGACTGAGGGGCTGCGGTGGATCCGAAGGCTGAGTTGTTGCGGGTATTGCGGGCGAGCCGGGACGTGATGCTCGGGAAGCTGGACGGGTTGCCCGAGTACGACCGGCGGCGACCGCTGACGCCGACCGGCACGAATCTGCTCGGGTTGGTGAAGCACCTGGCCGGCCTCGAGTACGGATACCTCGGTGAGGCCTGCGGACGACCGCCCGTCGAGCGGCCGTCGTGGTTCCGGGACGACCCGTACGCCGAGATCGACATGTGGGCCACGCCGGACGAGTCGAGCGAGTACATCGTCGGCGTCTACCGACAAGCCGGCGCGCACTCCGATCGCACGGTTACGGACCTCACTCTCGACAGTCCGGCGTACGTCGCGCATTGGGCAGACGGGCAGCGCGAGACCACACTCGGCGTACTACTGATCAGAATGGTCGCCGAAACCAGCCAGCACGCCGGCCATGCCGACATCCTGCGCGAACAACTGGACGGCCGGCTCGGCGGCGACACGAGCGTTGCCGACGACGAGGCGTTCTGGCGCGACCGCCGATCCCAGGTTCAGGCAGCGGCCGACGCCTTCCGGCCGTGACAACTCAGCGCAGGTCGCCGTCTCCGTGAAGAACCCCACGCGACGCCCGATCCGCGAGCTTCGTGATGTTGCGGTCGGCAACGTCCTCGAGCCGGATCCCGAGCCGGGTGCAGAGCTCGGACAGGTACCAGAGCACGTCACCGAGCTCAAGCGTCAATGCCTCCCGGTCAGCCTCGGTGATCACACCCTGCCGGTCCCGGAAGATCTTCTTCACCTTGCCGGCGACCTCGCCCGCCTCGTTCACAAGACCCAAGGTCGGGTACACAATCGGGTGATCAGTGGCGATCGGCGCCCCGGTACGCGCCGCGGCCTGCTGATAGCCGGCGAAGTCGAAGGCAGTCACAACCGCAAGTCTGCCAGGGCGAAGCGCAACGGACGACGCGCGTACCATCGCAGCGACCTCGAGAATGCCGACGTACCGCCGACCATGATCGCCGGCGAGTCAGGCACCGGGTGATGATGGTGCGATGCCTGAACGACACTCGCGCGCAGTACCGGGCGGCCGCGCCTTCTACTTGACCGAACGGCTTTGGAAGTTGGCGGAAGGTCTTCCACCTGAGACTGTGCCGATCGACAGCATCCGGGAGTTCGACGAGGACTGCTGGTTCGGTGGCCGGCCCGTCACCTGCCGGATGGTTGCCCTGCATGCCGATCGGATCCAGAAGGCTGATCTTCGGTACCCCGTGATCTTGTCCGCGGACGGGCGCTTGATGGACGGCGGGCACCGAATCGCGAAGGCGTGGCTCAGCGGCTCGACGTCCATCGATGCGATCCGGTTCAGGGTTGATCCCGAACCGGACTACATCGAGTGGGATCGCCCCTGAGTCAGGACTCCGCGAGGGCGCGTACTGCGCGTTCGATGGCGGGACGCATGTCGAGGTCGGGGTCGACAGTGAGCCGATGCAGGAGCAGTCCGTCGCCGAGCGCCATCAAGGCCCTCGTCGCCGGCACGGGATCGGCGACACCGACGGCGATCATCATCTCCTCGGTCCATCGCTCGAACTCGCGGCGCTGACGCCGCAACGGCTCACCGAGCTCAGGATCGTCGGCGAGTTCGAGGAAGAGCGCGTAGCGGGCACGGGTGCGGGCAGCGAACGGCCCGGCCTGGAGTTCGGTCATGGCGCACAAGCCCTCGATCAGCTCGTCGACTCCCGAGATCGTCGGCATCGCGGCAGGGTCGAAGTCGGCGCGCTCGCGCTCGGCGATCCAGTCGACGATTCCGCCCAGGAGCGCGCGACGGGTGCGAAACCAGTTCGAGGTCGACCCGGGCGGCAGGCCTGCTCGCTCGTCGACCCGCGCATGGCTCAGTGCGCGCACGCCCTGCGCACCGAGTATCTCCACGGCCGCCTCGAGCCCGCGTTCCCGGGTAGCCGCCGGCATCGACATCCCCTTCCGTGAGATCTACTATAAACATAGTATCGCCATCGCGCGAAGGGGGTTGTCGCCATGCCCACACCCACCTCGACCTGGTCGCCGCCGCTTCCGGATGCCGCCGGCTTCGACCACCTCGTCGTCGAAACGCCCGGCCTGCGAACCCATCTCGCCACCATCGGCGAGGGCGAACCCGTCGTGATGCTCCACGGATTCCCCCAGCACTGGTGGCAGTGGCACGCCATCGCCCCGGTCATCGCCGCAGCCGGGTACCGCGTCGTCTGCCCCGACCTGCGCGGGGCCGGCTGGACCGTCGCCGACGATCCGCGCATCGAACGCGAGACCCGGTTGCGCGACCTGCTCGCCCTGTTCGACGTACTGGACATCAAAGCTGCCCACTTCGTATCCCACGACATGGGCGCCATCACGGCCATGCAACTGTGCTACGAACACCCCGAGCGGGTTCGGACGGCGGTGCAACTCGCCGTACCGCCGGGCTTCATGAAGTTCAGCCCGAAGCTGCTGCCGGGCTTCCAGCACATGCCGCCGTTCATCTGGCACCGCCCGGGCGCGTCGCTCCGCGGAGTCTTCTCCGAGCGGTACGTCGCCCAGCCGATCTCGGAAGCAACCGTCGAGGCGCACCTCGCCCCGATGCGCCGACCCGACATCGACGGCGCCGTACGTCCGCTCACCCGCGGCATGGTCCTCCCCGAAGCCATGCGCCTGGTCCGCGGCGTCTACAACCGCCGCCGCCTCACCGTGCCGACCCGCATCGTCTTCGGCCGCCGCGACTACCCCTGGACCGAGGACGTCATGGCCCACGTCTGCCGCAACCCAGAACGGTACGCCGACCACATCGAATTCACGTACGTCGACGACGCAGCCCACTTCATCACCGACGACGCCCCCGCCGAGGTAGCCACCCTCGCCCTCAACTGGTTCAACCAGACCTGACCCGTGGTCGCGTGGTAGGCAGTTCTGCATGGGTGCGGCTTCTTGGATACTCGGCGGCTTTCAGGCGCTGTGGTTGCTAGCGCTGCTCGTCCTCGGCCTGAGGCGCGCAGTACGCCCTCGCGTACTGGTGACGTCCGGTGTCGGCCTAGTGATCTCGCTCGTCCTCACAACCACCACCACCCCAACCGAGCTCGGCGTCATGCTCGGCACCGGGGTAGCAATCGCACTCTCACTAGCCACCCGTCACGGAGTCACCTTCACCTGGACGCCCGACACAGAACACTGGCCTGACGAAACCCGGCCACCCCCCACAGAAAACCTGCTCCTCACAACAACCGCCCTCTATTTCTGCGCCGCGGCAGCCGTATCCGTAACCAGGTGAGGCAGCCGCCCGATCCTCCGCCGAGCTCAGCGGTCGGTGCCGAACGGCGCGATAGCGATGATCATGATGAGGCCGGCGACTGGCCATAGCCATTGAGGATTGTGAGGCCAGGCCAGGAGTACGGCCGGAATGGTGAGGACGATGGCGAGGCCGGCGGCGGCCAAGAGGTCGACAACGCGCCGCCTCTCGCGTTCCTCCGCGTAAGGACCCTCGAGCACCTCGCCTTGATTGCTCGACGGCGGGGTCTGCGACCAATAGGTGATCAGGCCGGCCGCGCGTTCCTCGGCATTCCTAGGCTTGAAGAGCGCGAAGGCGGTGCAAGGTCGACCGTCTCGCCGAACAATGACAACGCCGAACCTACCGGGCTGAGCTGAAACGACGCTGCCTCGAGCGATTCGATGCGTCCGCAGCGGATTGCGCACAACCAACTCATCGGCCGTCAGCCAAACCACGGGCCGTCCCAAACCAAACCACCAGAACGCCGCAGACATCGCAATCATGGTGAGCGGGTCGCTCATCGGGTGGTCGTACTGCATCGCAGTCGAGACCAGAGCGATCACCCCGCTAGCAAGGATCGCCGCTCCCATCCCCAACCGGATGGCCAAAGAAGGCCGCCAACAGTGACTGACCGCATCACCATCCAACCGCGATTCCACGCGACGGTCCGCCTTCACTCCCAAATCTTGGCAGCCACGCCCTGGAACCGGAACCCGCTGCCACGTCCTGCAAGTCTCGCCAACCTGGCCCGGTTCCTTGGGTAGGCAGCTCTATGCTGGCGGGCATGTCATCCGACCTGGGGTCAGCGTCGTCGGATGCTCCGCCCATACGGCGGTTCTGGAGCGCACTCGCGGGCGCGGCCGTTGCGGCGGCTGCGGCCCTCATCGTCGGCTTGATCGCTGGGAACGTGCACGGTTGGCTCAAATGGCCGATCGGTGCGCTCGCGCTCATCATGCTCGTAGCCTTCAACCTCAAGTGCTGCACTGCTGGCGAGTACCTCTCAAAGGCGAAAGGTGTCTATCACCCCATGTACGGCAGCAACGGCGCCCTGGGCCTGCTCCTAGCCGTGTTCGCGAGACGGCAGCGCGGCGCATGATCAGGCGACTCATGGAGCTCGTGGAAGGCACGCTGGTTGCCCAACGCTTTGGTAGACGAGGGGCTTGATACCCCTGCCTTGCAAGGCGTTGTGGGCTCCCGCTCACGTGAGCGCCAGGTCGTGAAGCGTGCGCTCGACCGGTTCCGCCCCCTGGATGACGGTCGAGCCCATCGGCACGCATCGCCTGGCGCATGCGGAAGCCTTCTGCTCCGTAGGCGCGGAGAGTGCGTGATCACCGGCGCATTCGCGATGCTGAGGGTGTGCCTACCTCTCCGCGAGTTGTCTTCGTCTTCGCCGGCCTCGACTTGACCATGTTCCCGTCGATTGCCGATGCACAGGACTGGCTAGAAGCGATCGACGTCGATCAGGGTGAGTACGCCGCTGCGCTGACGGAGACAGGTCGTGTGATCAGGATGAGCACGGAGAACGAGCTGGTCGTACTCGAGCTGACCGACGAACAGGACGCGGAGCTGCTGCACAGGCTCCTGCGTAATCATGGTCAAGCCATCGGCCGACCCGGGATCGAGTTGGACCCGGTCGGATTCGCCAATGAGTCTTGGACGCGGGAGTGGGAGCATCGCTGGCCCCGATGGCCGCGATGGCTGGACAACTGGCTGCATCCCCATGGGCCGGTCCAGGCATAGCTCCCTCGTTTCGAAGATCGGCCGAAGGCGCGTTCACCGCTCAGCCGGCCCTTCTGACCGCTCGCTAATCGCACGTGCGTGGGGGCGGTGCCTAGCAGCGTTCCTCGACGACGAGCATTGAGCGGTGGTCGTTGGCTTTGAACTCGGCGGCCACGAAGTCGGTGTGGTCGTCGGTCGCGAGTCCATCGCCCGAGCGCATCAGGTAGGGCTGGATCGTTGCCAAGAGGTGGTCCCGATCTGCCGGCGGCACCTCCCGGAGCTCGTCGAGGTAGGCGTGCAGCACCGGCACAGCGGGATCCCGCATCAAGCGCACCAGGCGGCTCCAGCGCAAATCGCCGCCTCGCATGCGCCAAAGTGTTCCGCTCTCGTCGATCAACCTGTGGTTCCGGATCGGCGACCGGATGTCCATCGGCTCCCCGTCGAGGTCTGTGGACTCGCGGATCTCCTCGACCACCTCAGCAAGCGTCTGCTGCTGCCCAACCTTCCGCTTCCGCCCCACACATCCATCATCGGACGATCAGTGCACTGACACCACAGCTGCCCGTCCCTAGGCTTCAGTCGAGCCGACCTGTACGCCGGTGGGCTCGTCGCCGACGATTGCGCAGACGTCGGGTTCAACCGCGCGCGGAGGTTGGCGACGGATGAGCCGACCGCAGCGCCGCGTGGGACTGGCCCACAGTCGCCCGAGCGGGCCGGACCTGACCGGTGAATGGTGGAGCCGAGGGGACTTGAACCCCTGCCCTGCCTTGCAACGGCGGTTATGGCGCTTCCGCGTCGCTGAGCGGCTGATCGCTGAGCATGGGCTCGACCGCTTCAACCCCGTGAGTGACCGGCCGGGCCCACTGGCGCGCACTCGTTAGGGCGCGGAGGGCACGGACGGTCTGCTCTGCGCTCCGCGACGGTTAGCAACAGTGTGAGACTGGGCGCGTGATCCGACTGTCCGGAGAGATCGAAGCGCTCGTCCTTACCGAGGACCAGGCGACCAAGATCCGATACCAACTGCTCGAGTTCATCCCCGCGCGTCGATGCATTGTCCATCGCGGCCCGGGCATCGTGATCGAGGTGGCCGGGCGCGAGCCTGACGAGCTGGCCCCGGGCATTCTTCGACGTATCGAGCAGATCGCGGAGTGCACATTCAGGGTCGAATCCGCACCGGATGGGTCCTCGAAAGCATGACGCCCCCACCTGGCCCGTCCCCTGATTGCTGCCAATTGAAGGCTGAGGTCAGCCCGCACCCCCAGTTTGGAAGATCGGTCGAACGCACGCTCACCGCCCGGCGCTGAGCCTCGGCCGGTGCCCGCCGATTGACCCCATCTGGCCCTGGCTGACCCCTCGTAATCGCTCGCTAATCGCTCACGGGGGCGAACCATTGCCGGTCTGACCGGTAGTCGAGTTCGTGCTGGATGATTGCTGCATGCGGAGAAGAGAACGTCGCGGCGAAGAACTGGCCGCCAGGGCGAACGTGGCTCTCATCCAAAGTGCGCTCGCCCACATTCGCACGATTGCGTATCTTCGACGAGATCCCGGATTCGACTCAGGCGAAGTCATCGACGACCACCACGAGCTGATCCGGTTGCTAGCGGACACCGCCGCCAATCTCCCTGGATCTCTCCGCGCCGACACAAGGCAGACACCCGCTGAAGGCTTGCAGTACGCATGGGACATCTCGAACGAGCTGATACGGCGCTGGATGCGAGAAACCCTCGCGAGCGAAGGCATCATGCTCGACGAGCTCGTCTCCTGACACCGCGACGCCATACCTGCGCCGCCCTCCCCGATAGCTGCCTAACCCAGGCCAGCGCAGCGCATGTTAATAGTCGGCATGCCGATCCCGTAGGACGCCGCAGGCGCTCTTGAGATGGGTCGTGGTGGCCGGACAATCGAGCGGCCGGGGGGACGGGTTACCCAGAGGATCAGACGCCAGGACCTCAGCAGAGATCCGACTGGTCCTCAGTTCGCCCGTAGCTCAGTCGCCGCGAAGAGCGTCAAGCTCTTGCCTGAGCGCCGCGAACTCGTCGACCGCGAAGCCGGACACGGCGTGAACCTCGATCTGGTCCCAGACTTGGTTCGCATAGTGCTCGATCGTGAATAGCGCGGCCCGTACGACGTCCAGCTCGCGCGGTTGAAACGTGATTGCGCCTCGGGGACCAGTCTCCATGCGGCTGGAGTTCAACTTCCATCCAGGCATTCAGGTTGTGCATCCGTCGACGGGCCAGGTGCTGCTCGCGACGTTCACGAGTCTGCGGTTCGGTGAGCTGGCGGCACTGGCTCGGTGGAACGTCGATGTGTCCACAGGGTTTGTCACAGTCGTGGAGAACCAAGCCTCCGCGAACTCACCCTCGACCCCACCCGCGACTACCAACCCCTCGGCCGACCCCCAGGACCACCCAAAACCAGAAAACCGGACCCCAATCCGGGGTCCGGTCTGTCCGGTATGTCCTGAGAGATCACATGGTGGAGACGAGGGGACTTGAACCCCTAACCCCTGCCTTGCAAAGGCAGTGCTCTGCCAGTTGAGCTACGCCCCCGTGGGGTGGTCAGTGGCCCGGGGTTACCGGGTCGGCGACCTCGGCCCAGAGGTCCTTCTCGGCGCGGGACTGCTGGGTCTTCTTGTAGACGAAGTATCCACCGACGCCGGCCAGCAGCACCAGCAGGAACTTTCTCAGCACTGGGACTCCTCGGATCGGGACTTCCGTCGACTACGAGAGGGTGGGCCTAACTGGACTTGAACCAGTGACCTCTGCCTTATCAGGGCAGCGCTCTAACCGTCTGAGCTATAGGCCCGCGTACTGCGGTGTCGAACCCGGGAGAGATTACCGCACCAAGTGCCCTACTCCCAAACCGGTTACGGCCGGGCCGACAGCGGGCCCGGCCGGAACACGAAATGCCAGGTCAGTCCTCCGACGCCAGCGTGACTTCGAGGCCGCCGAGGAGCGTTGCGGCGATGTTGTAGAGGAAGGATCCGAGCGTCGCGAGCGCGGTGATGATCAGCACGTCGGCGCAGGCGAGGAGGGTGGTGAAACCCATCACCTTGCCGGTGTTGATGTAGTTCTCCACCCGGAACGGCTCGCCGGTCGGCGTACCCAGGACCTCGCGGACGGTCGAGTTGATGTTGTCGAACACACCGGCCGCACCGATCGCGGACCAGATGATGAAGACCGCGACCCAGGTGACGATGCCGAA
>DASXXB010000248.1:0-20240 GCA_036503355.1 Kribbella sp.
CGGAGGTGACCCTGGTGCGTGTATGGGCGCGCGAGTCCGGCGGCTGGTACGGGTATGTCACCTACCTTCAGCGGCACCCGCTGAACCCTGGTCGGTGGGCGCACTCGTCGGCTCTGAGGCCGCTGTCGGAGGACGAGATCCAAGCATTCTCGCGGCACCGCGAGGGCTGGAATCCGTACCCAGAACCGTACCCAGGACGGTAGAGACGGGGTGGTCTCGATCGATACGGATGAGACGAATCGGACGGTCACTGAGCCTTGAACTGCGGGTCGTTCGGGACCGTTGAGACACGCTGAGACGCCTCCGTGCCTACTCATAACCCAGAGGTCGCAGGTTCAAATCCTGCCCCCGCTACGGAAGAAGGCCCGGACCATCAGGTCCGGGCCTTCGCTTTTGTCGGCGGGCGGCGCTGCTGTGGTCTGGTTGACGGTCAAGGATCCGGACCGTGGCACATCTGTGCCGCGGATCGGTTCAGGACTATCCGGCTACGCGTACGACGTACTTGCCGGCGCCGGTGCCTGTTGCGAGGCGTTCCTGGGCTTCGATCGCGGCGGCGAGTCCGGTCACGACGGTCGGATCGAGTGTGAGGGCACCCTCGGCGAGATGACGGAGCACGCGCGACATCGCAGCGGCCACTCGCTGCGGATCGGCTGAGGACAGGGCGGCCAGGCTGAAGCCGCCCACCGATGCGTTGGCTCCGAACAGCGCGCCCGTCGGCGGTAGTGGATCCAGTCCGTCGCCGGCCGCGTTGCCGAACAGGATGATCCGTCCTGTCGGTGCCAGCATCCGCAGGTCCTCCTCGAGCCATCTCGTACCTTGCGAGTCCAGGACCACGTCGACGCCCCTGCCGTCACGGTGCCTCCTGACGTGATCGGCCAGACCCGGCCCGCGCACCACCACGGTCTTGTAGCCGACGCGCTCCGCTGCCTCGGCTCGGTTAGCCGCGCCCACCGCTCCGATGAGGTCTATCTCACCGTGCAGCCGGGACAGCTGCGCAATGGCGGCGCCGACAGCTCCTGAAGCGCTGTGGACAACGATCGCATCCCCGGTCCGGACGCGCGCCAGGTCGTACAGAAGGAGTTCGGCGGTCGTCAGCACTCCCGGAACCATGGCGGCGTCGGCGAGATCCACTCCGTGCGGGACGGCTGCGGTCAGCTGCGCTTCAGCGAGCGCGACCTCGGCGAGACCTCCCGCGTTCGTAAGAGCCAGAACGCGGTCTCCGACCCGGAAACCCTGCACTCCGTTGCCAAGGGCAAGGACTCGGCCGGCGACCTCGAGGCCCGGGACGTACGGCCACGAGTCGACGTAGCCGGGGTCGCCGCGGCGCGACATCACGTCTTTGAAGTTGACGCCGGCATACTCGACGTCGATGGTGATCTGGCTCGTGCCCGGAGTCGGGACCGGAATCTCCGAGATCGTCGACCTGGAGGTGTCCGCGGCGGGGCCGTCGAATATCAGCGCGCGCATGGCTGAGCGATTCATGTCCACATACTTCCGGAATTGCTGGATGTGCGGTTGTGAGGTCGTTCACATCGTGTCACGGTCCGGTTCGATGGCTCGTCTCGTACGCCGTCCGTCCGACGTGAATTCCTGCCTGAGGAGCGCAGATCAAGGCATCGTAGACACCAGCCGCCACGTTCGGCGGTCAGGCGCGTTGCCTCCTGGCTTGCGTGGAGTTCGTGGCGACTGCTCGTCGACGTGTTCCGTGCCCGCATGAGAATCGGTTGCTGGGCTTCACGATGCACCTGGTGTGCATCGCGGCTGGGCTGGTCCTGCTCACCGCCGCCCGACGTGCAATCGAACCCTCGCGGCCCGACGCTGATGGTAACGGGACGGTTACTTTGCGCGGATCTCCAGGCCTAGGTGGTCGCTCGGGTAGTTGGCGTCGGTGTGTGCGGACTCGGCGGTCAAGTTGGAAAGAAGGATGAAGTCGATGCAGTGCGCGGGCTGGCCAGGACGGAGGTAGGCCTGGTGGAACGTCGGCGGGCAGTCGTCGCCGAAGGCGTCCACGAGACCGGAGGAGCGCAGGAAGTCGCGGTACAGGTCCGTGTCGCGGGCGATGTTGAAGTCACCCGCGAGGACCATCGGCCCTTCGACGCTCCCGGCGTACTGCGTGAGCGCTGTCAGCTGGGCGTGGTGGATCGGGTAGTAGCGGTTCGCGGTGGACCAATCGCCGTCGTGGTTCGCGAGGAGGTGCGTGTTGAGGACCGTGAGGCCAGGAAGCCGCGTGAACAGAACGCCCTTGAGCCTGGCGTCGAGGCGAGCGCGGCGCCGCAGCCCCGCCGTCGTCGGTGCAGCGGGGAAGCGACGGTAGCGAGTGCCGACGGCAGGGTGGCGAGTGAACGTGACCAGCCCGCCTGCTGGGCCGGCCGCCGACGGGCGGAAGTTGGTCCGGTACGACGGCATCGACCGGCGCAGCAGGTGCAGGTGGCGGTACGTCAGGACCTCTTGCAGATTGACCACGTCCACAAGAGACTTCTCGAACGCCTCAGCGATCGCGGTGTACCGGGTGCGCAATGCGGAGCCGAAGAGCGGGAGGCCTCGGGTGTTCAGCGAGACGATGGTCAGCCCGGTCACTTGACGGCGAGTTCGCCGAGCTCGGACCAGTCGTCCTGAGGGACCTTGAAGTTGACGATCCGGGGCGTCTCGACCAGGTACGGCGGGAGATGCTGCTGGGCTGCCTTGAAGTGGTCGGAGGTGACGTGCTGCGTGGCGGCGTCGTCGTCGGCGAACGCCTCGACCAGGACGTACTCGCCGGCGTCGTCGACCGAACGCGACCAGTCGAACCACAGGCAGCCGGGCTCGGCCCGCGTGGCGCTGGTGAAATCGGCGGTGATGGACGGCCAGTCGTCGGCGTGCTCGGGCTTCACACGGAACTTCGCGGTGATGAAGATCATGAGGATCAACCTAGCGGGCACCTGCGGCAAGCACTGTCGCAATCTGAGATCAGCGCAACGTGAAGCCGGTGCCCAACGAGTCGCGCGGGTCGAGGGTGAACGTCGCGGTCCCGGTGCGGTAGGCGTTGCCGTGTACCTCGGTGATGACGCCCTCGGATGTCTGCGAGACGACCCGGCCGCGGAACGACGTACCGACGATGGAGTCGTGGCGGAGCGTCTGCCCCGGTGCGAGCCGGCCGTCGGCGTGCAACAGGGCCAGGCGGGCCGACGTACCTGAACCGCACGGGGAGCGGTCGGCTTCTCCGTCGGCGAAGACCGCGAGGTTGCGCTGGTGCGGACCCTCCTGCCAAGAGCCGAGGTCGTCGTACAGGATGGTGCCGTAGAGACCGCTGAGCCGCGGATCGGTCGGATGTACGGCGACTGGATCCAGCGCCCACTTGATCTCGCGGCCGATTGCGACCAGGTCGGCGTACGACGAAGGCGTCACCGAGAGACCGACCGACGAGGCGGGCACCGACGCGTAGAACGCGCCGCCGTAGCTGATGTCGGCCGTCACCTCGCCGCGGGACGTCGACACCTGGACGTCGCGACGCAGCACGTACGACGGAACGTTGCGGAAGGCAACGCCTTCGTCGGAGACGAAAGCGGTGACGCGCCCGGACGGTACGTCGATCACCACCTCGCCAGGCGGGACCAGACCGGTGTCGACGGCCCACGTCGCCAGCGCGATCGTCCCGTGCCCGCACGCGGTCGAGTACCCGTCCTTGTGCCAGAACACCACGCCGAAGTCGGCGCCGTCGTCATCACCCGGTACGACGAACCCGCCGTACATGTCGGCGTGCCCGCGCGGCTCGTTCACCAGCAACCGGCGTACGGCGTCGACAGCCGGGGACGACTGCGCCGCGACCCGGCGGTCGGCGACCGTCGCGCCCTGGATCTCGACCGACGTCACGATCCGGAACGGCTCGCCGGCCGTGTGGTAATCCACCACGCTGACATCGTCCACACGCCCACCCTAGACATACGAAACCGCTGCGCCCCGGCGAAGGGGCAGCAGCGGTTCGAGCGACCTGAGCGGATGGTTTCAGGCGGCTTGCGGTACGCGGTTCCGGGCGGCCCAGACCGCTCGGCGCAGTTTGGCCTTGTCCGGGTAGCCGGCCTCGCGGCCGATCACGTACACGTCGTGGCTGCGCATGTTGACCATGCCTGCGACGTACCAGACCGGGCTGCCCTCGGCCAGCATGGTGACGATCATGGTCCGGGTGTCGGTGGTGATGTTCATTCTGACCCTCTCCTTTGGTCGCTCTTACTGATACGTCGAACCAGAGGGGCCGGGTTCGACACCCAGACCAAAGAAAAAGCAAAAGCCCCCGCCCCTCCGCTGCGCTCCGGGGCGGGGTTGTGGGGGAACATCCGCTGCGTTCCGGGGCGGGCAGCTCCGGCGGGGTTGTGGCGGGAACTTTCGCTGCGCTTCGGGGCGGGGTTGTCGGGGAACATCCGCTGCGTTACGGGGCGGGCAGCTGCGGCGGGTTGTGGCGGGAACCTTTGCTGCGCTTCGGGGGCGGGTTGTGGTGGGAACCTTCGTTGTGCTGTGGGGTTGGGGCGGAAAACAGAGCGCCCCGATCGGTGATCGGGGCGCTTGTCCGTGTGGGTCCCGGGGGGAGTGGGACCACCACACGTTGGGGGGACTTTGACGCTAACCCGCCGAAGGGGTCACGCTCGGTCGAAATCGCGATGTGTCGCGTCGGGTTTCTGATCACCGGTGCGTACGCCTGCGGTAGAGCGCGGTCGAGAGCAGAACCGAGAACAGGAGCAGACCAGAACACCACGCCAGCGCCAGCCGGCCGTTGTTCCCCATCGGCGTCCCGATCAGCAGACTGCGGACGGTCTCGATCACCGGCGTGATCGGCTGGTGCTCGCTGATCGGCCGCAGCCACACGGGCATCGATTCCGGTCGCACGAACGCACTGCTGAGGTACGGCAGGAACAACATGAAGAAGCTGAGCGTGCTGGCCGACTCGACCGACCTTGCGATCACACCCAGCCCCGCTGCGAGCCAGGACAGCGCAACGACGTACAGGAGAAGTAGACCGACCGCGGCGAGCCAGTCCAGCACTCCGCCGTCCGGCCGGAACCCCATGGCGAGCGACGCGAGGATGACGATCGCAGTAGAGGTCGCGTTGCGCGCCACACTCGCGACAACGTGTCCTGTCAGTACGGCGAAGCTGTGGATGGGCAGCGAACGTAGCCGGTCGATCATGCCGCTGTTCATGTCGTCGGCGACCACCATGGCCGTGGACGCGGCGCCATACCCCGTGGTGAGCAGGAGGATCCCCGGTACGACGTAGTTCACGTACTCCGTCCCCGTGTCGATAGCGCCGCCGAACACGTACACGAACAGCGCCATCATCAGCAGCGGCAACAGCAGCGACACGAACAACGTGTCGACGTTCCGCCGGGCCAGCCGCACGCTGCGGTCGATCATCGTCACCACGTCGGTGACTGCGTGTGTCATCAGCAACCCCTCAAGCCGTCAGAGCCAGGAAGACGTCGTCCAGCGTCGGCCGATGCGACGAGACCCGCTCCGGCTCCAGCCCGTGGTCACGCAGTATGTCGAGGACGTGGTGCAGGTGTGCCGCGGTACCGTCCGACGGCACGTTCAGCACCAGGTGGTCGACCGCACCGTCCAGTACGCCGGCAGCTTTCAAGACCAGCGCCCCGTCGGCGAAGCGCAACGAGATCCGTTCGCCGC
Organism: Kribbella sp.; assembly: GCA_036503355.1. Lineage (GTDB taxonomy): Bacteria > Actinomycetota > Actinomycetes > Propionibacteriales > Kribbellaceae > Kribbella. The sequence goes on from DASXXB010000248.1 coordinate 5,650, forward strand.
CGATCTGTGCCTTGAGCGCGTCCGCCGTACCACTGGCGACGATCCCGCCGTGGTCCAGCAGCACGATCCGGTCAGCCAGCCGGTCCGCCTCTTCCAGGTACTGCGTGGTGAGCAGGATCGTCGTACCGTCGCGAACCAGCTCGACGATCGCGTCCCACATCGCCGAACGACTGGCCGGATCGAGTCCGGTCGTCGGCTCGTCCAGGAAGATCACTCGTGGACGGGCGATCAGGCTCATCGCCAGATCGAGCTTGCGCCGCATGCCGCCCGAGTACGTCTTCACGCGCCGGTCCATCGCGTCGGTCAGCCCGAACTGCTCCAGCAGCTCGCCCGTACGACGGTGCGCGGTCCGCCGGCCCAGATGCATCAGGCGGCCGACCATCACCAGGTTCTCCCGACCCGTCTGGTTCTCGTCGACCGCGGCGTACTGCCCGGTCAGGCTGATCACTTCACGGACCTTCGCCGGCTGCCGCAGTACGTCGTACCCCGCGATCGTCGCCGTACCGGAATCCGGCCGGGTCAGCGTGCTCAGGATGCGGACCGTGGTGGTCTTGCCCGCGCCGTTCGGGCCGAGCAGTGCGAGCACCGACCCCTCCGCGACGCTCAGGTCGACCCCGGTCAGCACCTCGGTCGCGCCGTACGACTTCCTCAAGCCGGTCGCCTCGACGATCATCGTCCCCTCCTTACTGCGTATTCGATACGCTAAATAGCGTAGCAGGTACGCAGTAGGGCTCGGCAAGCCCTAAACTGAGCCGGTGGAGAACAACGAGCTGCCGGCCGACGTCGCGCTGATGTGGCGGCTGCGGGAGGCGCCGCGCCGCGGGCCGAAGCCGTCGCTGACCCTCGACGACATCGTCCGCGCCGCGATCGAGATCGCCGACGCCGAGGACCTCGGCGCGGTGTCGATGGCGCGGATCGCGGAGCGGCTCGGGAACTCGACGATGGCGCTGTACCGGCATGTGAAGAGCAAGGACGAGCTGCTCGTGTTGATGTCGGACGCCGCGCTCGAGCGGCCGGAGCCGCTGCCGGAGGGGGTCGACTGGCGGACCGGCCTGACGTTCTGGGCCGACGGTGTGCTGACGGCGATCCGGCGGCACAAGTGGTACGCGAAGCTGCCGCTGTCCGGGCCGCCGGCCGGGCCGAACAACCTTGCCTGGTTCGACTCCGCGCTCAGCGCACTGCAGGACACCGGCCTGCCGGAGGAGGCCAAGGTCGGTGTCGTGATGGGGCTGATCACCTTCGTGCAAGGCGAGATCCGGATGGCGTTCGACCTCGCCGCGGGGTACGCGGACAACCCGGCGGCCTTCGTGCAGTACGGCTCGACGTTGCGGCGGGTCGCGGATCCGCGGGTCTATCCGGCGGTGGCGCGCACCGTCGAGTCCGGCGTGTTCGACCAGACCGGGAGTTTCGAGGAGGACAGCGAGGCCGACTTCGACTTCGGCCTGCAGCTCTACCTGGACGGCGTTGCCGCGTTCATCGCACGGGTTGGATGAACGCGTCGGCCGCCGGTGCGGTCGCGGCGATCAGTTGCGCGTTGCGTTCGTCGGATCCGTACGTGCGCTCGTGGGCCTCTGCGGCTGATCTCCCGAAGGCGCGGTGCCTGGCTTCCAGTCGCTCGTGGCGCAGGTCTTCGGGTACTTCGACGTACCAGCACTGATCGAGCAGGGTGCGGACGGTCGACCAGGGCGCTTCGTCGAGGAGCAGATAGTTGCCCTCGGTGATGACGAGTGTGACGTCGGGGGCGATCCCGATGCTCGCGGCGATCGAGTCCTCGATGGCGCGGTCGAAGCGCGGCGCCCAGATCTGCTCGCCGGGGGAGTCCTTCAGCCTTCGGAGCAGCGCGACGAAACCGTAACCGTCGAAGGTGTGCGGGGCGCCCTTCACGCCGGCGAGGCCCAGTTCGTCCAGCAACGATTGCGCCAGGTGGTACCCGTCCATCGGGACCAGCGCGACCTGGTGACCGTCGGCGCTCAGCTTCGTCGCCAGGTGTTCGGCGTACGTCGACTTGCCGGCCGCCGGCGCCCCGGTGATGCCGAGGAGCTGCCGCCGCCCACGCGTCGCCAACTCGACGGCGCGCTGATAGGCGGCGGCGGCATCCAAGGTCTGCACCTGCAGGATCCTAGGCGAGGTAACCGTCCGGGCGGATCAGGATCTCGTCGCCCGGCTGGGCGTGATAGATCTCGAACGCTTCGGGTGTCGTGATGTCGACGGTGTGCGGGTGGGTCGCCGGGGTGGTGGGGGCGAAACGCAGCAGTGTCTCGTGCGGACCGCGGAACAGCTCGAACAGGCGAACCTTGTTGCCCTCGGCATCGGTGACGGGCGCGTCCGGAGCGCGGTCCCCGGACACCAGCGGGCGGGTGTCCGACAGGTCGCGGTACGAGATGTCCAGCTGGCGGGTGTTCTCGCCGCGCTCGAGCGCCGACTCGTCGCCGTCGACATGCTTCTGCATCAGCTCCGAGCTGATCCCGAGCACGCGCTGGGCGTTGGTCCGGCGTTCGGTCTCGTACGTCGCCAGCACCTCCTCACGCCCGTCGGCCAGCTTCCAGCCGAGGTTGTACGCGTCCTGGACGCCGGTGTTCAGCCCCTGGCCGCCGGTCGGCGGGTGCACGTGCGCGGCATCGCCGGCGATGAACACGCGGCCGACGCGGAACTTTTCCGCCAGCCGTACGTTCGGGCGCCAGACCGTCGACCAGGTCAGGTCGCGAAGGTTCGCCGTACCGGGGGCGGCGAACCGGTCGACCAGCGCCTGCAAGGCTTCCAGCGAGGTGTCCGCGTCCTCGCCGTCGAGCGGGGCGCCGAACTGGAACTGGTCGCCGCCGGACAGCGGCGTCATCACGATCCCGGACATCGGGCTGTCCGCGGCTCCGAACCAGTGACCGTACTCGTGGTCGATCCCGTCCGCCGCGACGTCGCCAAGCAGCATCCGGATCGACTCGTCCGTCGTACCCTCGAACGCGATCCCGAGGTGCTTGCGGACGAAACTGGACCCGCCGTCGGCGCCGACCAGGTAGTCCGCCGCCACCGTCTCGCCGGTGGACAGCTCGGCGGTCACCGCGTCCGCGGTCTGGGTGAATCCGGCGATCGCGGTGCCGAGCTCCACGCGTACGCCGTACTCCGCGAGCTTGTCGCGCAGGATCTTCTCGGTGCGGGACTGGCCGAGCATCGTGCCGTTCGGGTACGGGATGTCCGGGGTCGGCTCGCGGAACAGGCCCATCCGGCGCTCGTCGACCAGGCGGCCGCCGACGTACACCTTGATCGGGGGCATCGGCCGGCCCTGCCGCAGGACCTCGTCCACGATGCCGAGGTCCTCGAAGACCTCGAGCGTCCGCGGTTGCAGGCCGTCGCCGCGCGAGCCCTGGAAGAACTCGGTCGCCTTGTCGATCACCCGGACCGCGATACCGCGCCGGGCCAGCTCGATGCCGAGGGTCAGTCCGGTCGGTCCGGCACCGGCGATCAGGACGTTCATGATGGTCTCCGTCGATGAATTGTGATTCACTGAATTTAGATTCAGTGTGGACGGGACTAGGGTTCGCTGTCAAGGAGGTACTCGTGACGGACACGGTGAGCCGCCGGCAGCGGGCGGCCGGGACCGAGGCGGCGCTGAAGCAGGCCGCGCGCGACGTCTTCGCGGAGCGCGGGTACCTGAACACGAAGATCACCGACATCACCGCGGCCGCGGGCCGGGCGACGGGGTCGTTCTACAACCACTTCGCCAGCAAGGAGGAGCTGCTCGAGGCGCTGCTCCGCGACATGCTGGCGGCCGCGGACGAGGCGGTCGTCGACGACGCCGGTCACGACGCCGACTTCAGCAAGCGGTCAACGATCCGCTGGCACGTGGAGTCGTTCTGGCGGTTCTACCAGTCGCACCTGGCCGAGATGATCGCGGTGAAGCAGGCGTCGATGGTCGACCCGGAGCTGGGCCGCCGGCTGCAGCAGATCATGGCGGACGACGACCAGCACATGGTCGAGCACTTCACCCACCTACCGAACCCGCCGGCCGACCCGCTGGTCGCGATCTCGGCGATGAACGCGCTGATGGAAGGCTTCGCCTACACCTGGCTGGTGGTCAACCCGTCCAACGGCCGCACCATCACCGACGACGCAGCCATCGAAACGCTCACCAACCTCCTTCACCACGGCCTGGCGGGTTAGTCCTCTTCTGGTGGTGCCTCGGCGCCTTCGCGTTCGTCGCGGCTGGCCCAGTCGACCAGGGTGTCGAGCGAGTAGACGTTGTCGTCGATCGTGGCGTGCAGGTCGCCGAGGTCGGCGTACCGCTGGGGCACCGTTGCGATCGTGAAATCCTTCGGGTTCACGTCGTCGATCTCGTCCCAGCGGATCGGGGTCGACACGGTGCCTTCGGGGTTGCCGCGAACGGAGTACGCCGCGGCGATCGTGTGGTCGCGCGCGTTCTGGTTGAAGTCCACGAAGACCAGCCGAGGGTCCCGGTCCTTGCGCCACCAGGTGGTCGTCACGTCGTCCGGCGCACGCCGCTCCACCTCACGCGCGAAGGCGAGCGCGGCCCGGCGTACGTCGCTGAACCCGTACTGCGGCTCGACCCGGACGTAGACGTGGATGCCGCTGCCGCCGGACGTCTTCGGGTAGCCAACCGCGCCGAGCTCGTCGAGCACCTCGTGGACGGTGTGCGCGACCCGGCGTACCCGGTCGAAGGGACAGTCGGGCATCGGGTCGAGGTCGATGCGCCACTCGTCGGGCTTCTCGGTGTCGGCGCGCCGCGAGTTCCACGGGTGGAACTCGACCGTCGACATCTGCACCGCCCAGGCGACGTGCGCGATCTCGGTGACGCACAGCTCGTCGGCTGTCCGGTTGTACCGCGGGAACTTGACCCGGACCGTCTCCATCCACGGCGGCGCCCCGTGCGGCAGCCGCTTCTGGTGCACCTTCTCGCCCGCGACCCCTTCGGGGAAGCGATGCATCATGCACGGCCGCTCGCGCAGCGCGTTCACGATCCCGTCCCCGACGGACAGGTAGTAGTTCACCAGATCGAGCTTGGTCTCACCGCGCGCAGGAAAGTACACCCGATCGGGATTCGACACCCGAACGGTCCGCTCGCCCACCTCCAGCTCGACCGCCGGAGCCTTCGCCTTTCCCGCCATACCCCCAAACTAACGGCCCCCGGGGACAACTGGCGTCAGGCCAGGCGGGTGAGCCAGCCGCGGGTGTCGGGGGTGCGGCCGTACTGGAGGTCGAGCAGCGTGCTGCGGATCTTCGCGGTGACCGGGCCGACGCCGTGGTTGACGGAGTGGTCGCCGATCGTGAGTTCGCCGTCGGGCCAGGCGAGGCGGCCGATGGGCGTGATGACGGCGGCGGTGCCGGAGGCGAACACCTCGGTGATCTCGCCGGTGCGTACGCCGTCGCGCCATTCGTCGGCCGAGATGCGCCGCTCCTCGACCGGATGGCCGAGGTCCGCCGCGAGCTCGAGGACCGAGGCGCGGGTGACACCCTCGAGGATCGAGCCGGACAGCTCCGGGGTCGCGATCCGGCCGTCGGCGTACACGAAGAACATGTTCATGCTGCCGATCTCCTCGAGCCACTTGTGCTCGACGGCGTCGACGAACGCGACCTGGTCACACCCGTTCGCCACGGCTTCGGCCAGGCCGGCCAGGCTGGACGCGTAGTTGCCGCCACACTTGGCCGCGCCCGTGCCACCTGGCGTCGCGCGGATCGTCGAGGTCGTCAGCCAGATGGAGACCGGCTTCGGCCCGGTGTTGAAGTACGGGCCGGCGGGAGAGGCGATGACGCCGAACAGCACCTCGTGTGCGGGCCGGACGCTCAGTGCGGCTTCCGTGGCGATCATGTACGGCCGCAGGTACAGGCTGGTCTCGCCGTCCTCGGCCGACGGCACCCAGGGCTCGTCGACGGTCACCAGCGCCCGCAGGGCCGCGACGAACTCGTCCTCGGGCACCTGCGGCAGCGCGAGTCGCTCCGCGCTCGCCGTGAACCGGGCCGCGTTCCGGTCCGGGCGGAAGGCCCAGACCGAGCCGTCGGCGTGCCGGTATGCCTTGAGGCCCTCGAAGATCTCTTGCGAGTAGTGGAAGACAGCAGCCGCAGGGCTCAGTGACAGCGGTGCGTACGCCGTGACCTTCGGGTCATGCCAGCCCCGATCCACCGACCAGTTGGCAACCACCATGTGGTCCGTGAAGGACTGGCCGAACGCCGGGTCCTTGAGTACGGCAGCGCGCGCCTCGGCACTGGCGGGGTCGCTCCGCAGCTCGACCGTGAAGTCCCATGCGTCTGTCACTACCTGTTCAGCTGTCACTCGCCGCACGCTACCCCTGTCGTCACCTCCACCTCGACCCGACGCCCACACTCCGGCCACCCTGGTACGGCGGTCGCGCCAGCAACCGCCGTAGCTCAGCAGCACCCGGCTCTGTCTGTACTACGCGCAGCACGCGATCAGCCGCGTCGTACACGAAGAGGTCCTGCCACTCGTCCGGCAGCTCGACCAGGACCCGCAAGGACATGGCCAGACCGGCTGCGACCTCACCAGCAACCGCAAGGCACTCCGCCATCGACAGGTCGAGCCGGGCGCGTTCGCCGATCCAGCTCTCCGGGCAGAGCTCCCTCGCGCGCTCCAGCAGCACACAGCCGGCCACGCCGTACCCGAGCAGGGTGCACACGCGTCCCTCCGCCCAGTGCTGCTGGTACGTCGGAGCCGCGAGGAGCTCGTCGCCGACACCGATGAGCTCCTGCAACGCATGGTGCGCCTCCTGCCTGTGGCCGAGCTCGGCCAGGACCAGCGCACGTGCAGCGCGAGGCAGGTAACTCTGCCGATCGAGGGCGACCGCTTCGTCCGCCAGCTCCAGCAGCTCCGCCAACGGACGCCGCTCGGCCAACCCACTGATGACCTCCCTGGCCCGCACCACGGCTCCACCGCCGATGCTGTCCGCAGCTGCACGGGCGGCCCACCACCAGCGCCTCGCCGTACTGCGTTCACTCAGCCTGGTCAGCGTCTCCGCGATCAGAACGCTCAGCTCAGCCGCTTCCGCCGGATCGGCGCCTTGCGACTGACTCACCAAGGCCGGCAGCAGCGATGCCGGAGGAACAGTGTGGACGTCGCTGAACAGCTGTCCCACGTCAACGGCGTCGAGCGTGCCGACCAGGCCGCGCCAGGCCGACTCCAGTGGATCGGTCTCCGGGCGCACCTGACCAGCGCGTGCAGGCCTTGGCTCGAAGGTGGCCGCCAGCCGGCCGTCAGTGCCGAGCTCCTGGTCGCAGAGCCGCGCCAGGTCCGCAGAGCCCGGCCGCTGCCCGCGCTCCACCTGCGACAGGTAGCTGTGGTCGTACCCGACCCGTGTTGCCAGTTGCCGCAGGCTCAGGCCGACCGCCTGCCTGTACTGCCGCAGCAGGGAACCGAAAGCTGTCTCGGTCACAGGACCACCCCGTTCGCGCTTCGAGCTCATGTGGTGCGTGCCGGACAAGCTACAAGCCCTCGCCGACAAAAACCGTGCAAAACAAGGACATGTGGGCTGTGGGCTGTTCCCACAGCCCACAGCCCACACCTGTTGTCCGCAGTGCGTTCTGGGCGACTCTGAAGAGGTGAACCCGCTGCAGCCCCAGGCCCGCCTCTTCCGTCTGGTCCGCCACACCAACCCCACCGCGATCCTCGCCGAGGGCGTGGAGTGGTCCGACGGCGCAGCCACCCTGCGCTGGCGCGGCCCCTGGCCCAGCACCTCCACCTGGGACGCCGGCATCCCCGCCCTCCTGGCCACCCACGCCCCCGACGCCCGCACCCAACTCCACTGGACCCCCGCTCCCACACCCCTCCCAGAGCCAACGCCAACGGACCACACCAAGCCCACACCCACCGTCTGGCTACCACCCCCCACCCCCGACGGCCTCTGCACCCACTGCGGCCGCCCCTGGCCCTGCCTCGCCTGCGGCCCGTAGATGTCTCTCTCCGGTGTCGCTCGGGGTGCCACCAGGAGTTCTGGTGTTGAGACGTCGTTGAGGGGACTTACTTCACGCGGTTTAGTCTGCGTGGGGTGAGGGATCCGCTGGATGAGCTCGAGGTGCAGGTGGCTCGGTTGCAGGGCGTGGTGGCTGAGTTGCGGGGGGCGCGGGGGAAGCCGGTGCTCGATGGGAATCAGGTGGAGTTGGTCGAGGACGGGCCGACGTTGCTGGCGGCGTACGAGGAGATGCAGCGCAGTTGTCAGGTGCAGATCCGGGCGCTGGATCGCGGTCCGTACTCGGCGCCGCCGGCTTCGCAGCAGGAGCTCGAGTTGGAGCGGCTGCGGGGTGGGCTGGCGTACCGGGCGATCTACGGGTTCGAGGTGTTCGAGTCCGATGAGGTGATGGCGGTACTGCCGGAGCTGCGGGCGGCGGGGGAGCAGAGCCGGGTGCTGCCGCAAATGCCGATGAAAATGGTGCTCGGTGACGACAACATGGCGCTGGTTGCGTTGACGAAGCGGGCGCCGGCGGAGTGCCATCTGCTGATCAGGTCGACCGGTCTGCTCGACGGGTTGATCGCGACGTTCGAGATGCTGTGGGGGCTCGCGGTGCCGATGCCCGAGTTGGAGGCGAACGGCGGGGTCGCGGAGCTGCGGGCGCCGGATCGGGACGTACTGATGCTGCTGGCCGGTGGAGCGACCGACGACATGATCAGCCGGCGGCTGCGGATCAGTCCCCGGACGACGCAACGCCGGGTCCGTGCGCTGATGGATGCCCTCGGCGCACAGACCCGGTTCCAGGCGGGCGTCCAGGCCGCCCGGCGCCGCTGGATCTGAGATGTGCGGCGGGCCCGCAGGAACGGGCCCGCCGAAGTACTAGTTGATCGTCACGACCGTGCCGGCTCGGTTCGGGAACTCGATGAAGCCGGTGGAGCGCCTGTCGGTCGGCAGGCCGGTCCAGGAGGTGGTGACCTGGAACGGCTTGAAGGCGGCCGGTGCCACCGAAGGTGTCACCTTGAGGGAGCTGCCACCGTTCACGATGTTGGTCTGCATCGTGTACTCCGTCGTGCTGGCGCCAGGCGGGTTCGACAGGGTGATGGCGAGCACGCCCCAGACACCAGGAGTCGGTCCGCCCACGCTGGCCGATGCCTGGTTCGAACCGTCACCGACGAACGAGATCAGCTGCATCTGGCCATTCACGACCTTGTAGAGCACGAGCCAGATGCTCCCGGCAGGATCCACGGTCTTGATGTTCCACTGCACGGCCTTGGTCTGTGAGGTGACAGTGACCGGGTAGTCGGGCAGGTCGGCGTCTGCTGCACCGGCCGGGACCGCACCCGGCACGAGAGGCGCCGAGACCACGCCGTACGCCCGGATCGGCGTACCGGCCTTGCCGACCGTTGCGGCGAACGACGCGGAGCCGGAGGCGCCGGCGCCGGACACTGCGGTCGGAGCAAGCACAGAGGTCGGTACGGCAACGATCGGGCTGCGTACGGTCTTACCGGCGCCCTGCCACGTCAGCCAGCCGTTCGTCGTCACGCCGGAGTCACCCGAGTCCAGAGTGAGCTTCACTGTGAACGACTTGGTCTCACCCGCCTTGCTGAAGCTCAGGATCGACGGGGTGACCACGGCCTTCATGCCCGGCACAGAAACAGTTGCCCGGTACAGGCCCGGAGTCACGGCAGTCACGCGCCGGGTGATGGTCTGCGTGCCCAGCAGCTTGCCCACCGAGATGGACGGGGCGTTGTAGTCGCTCGGGTTGATGGCAGGTACGCCCGTGCCGGTCTTGACGCCGGTGCCCTCCAGGTAGCTGAGCCAGTCCGTGTCACCGGAGTCGTAGACGAGACCGGGGTCCAGCATCTTCGACGGCTGTACCTCGCCGGCGCCCGCGTCGAACGGATTGGTGTCGACAGCCCCTGTGGAGGTCAGGACGTTGCCCGCGGTCGTCATGAGTGCCGACTTGACCGCCATGGGCGACCAGTCAGGGTGCTCGGAGAGGTAGAGCGCTGCCAGACCCGCCACGTGCGGTGCAGCCATCGACGTACCCGAGAGGAATGCGTAGCTGTGGCCGCCGTTCGTGGGCGGTGCCACGGCTGCCAGCACGTTCACGCCCGGTGCAGCAAGGTCAGGCTTCAGCAGGTTGCCGTTGCTCGACAGGGACGGGCCGCGCGACGAGAAGTCGGCCATCTGCGGGTACGGCGTCGTAGTACTGGTCGTGTTGCCAGGTACCAGCTGTGCCGTCGCGCCGGCCTCTGCAGCGTACGAGCGGACCGACAACGCACCAGGAGTGTTCAGGTGCACGGTCGGTACGGCGTGGGAGTCGCCGACCACGTCCTGGTCGAAGAGGTTCAAGAGCACCATGCCGACACCGCCGGCCCGCTGGACTTCAGCGGATTTGTCGACACGGGCACTGATACCGCGGTCGCACGCGACGATCTTGCCGGCCGTTTTCGCCGGGTCGAGGGTGTTCGCCAGACAGATCGACGCGTCCGCGTCGCTCGCATCTGCGTTCTTGACGGCAACTCCGTTGACGAGGGGCTTAGGGCCGGTAGCGGTCGACACTGTCGTGCTGACGCCGGCGTACTTCTGGCCGTTGCCGAGTACGACGGTTCCGTTCCACGGCGCGACCGTACTGGCGCCGACGGTGGTGACCCACGGCGACGTGTTGTCGAGCGTCGACGCGTCCGGGCCGGAGTTGCCGCCGGCCGCAGAGACGAAGACGCCGGCCGAAGCAGCGGACAGGAACGCCAACTGGATCGGATCGGTGGCGGGGGACTCGATGGTCGAGCCGACCGAGTAGTTGATGACGTCGACCCCGTCGGACACTGCCTGGTCGATCGCGGACACGATGTCAGAGGTGAGACCGCCTGAGTCGTTGGCGTTCTTGCCGGACCACAGTGCCTTGTACACCGCGATCTTGGCGGCAGGGGCGACTCCGGTGACGGTGCCCAGGTCGCGGCCGCCCAGCACGACGTCTACATCAGCCTTGCCGGCCGCAGTGGTCGCGGTGTGCGTACCGTGGCCCTCGCCGTCGCGTGGGGACACGTAGTCGGCGCGGCGGTCCGGTGGGATCAGGCTGAGCCAGCCGTCCCCGAAGTACTTCGCGCTGATGAGTTTGGTGTTGCACAGGTCCGCAGTGAAGTCCTGGCCGGCCTCACAGCTGCCTGTGAACGTACTGCCGTCCGCCTTCTCCATCAGGGTCGTCGAGCCCGACAGGTACGGGCGGTACGGGTCGGCGGCCGTCGGTGGCTCGGTGCCGAGCTTCGGGCCGGACAGCGATTCGCTCTCGGGCCAGATGCCCGTGTCGACCACACCTACGACGACGCCCTTGCCCGCGTTGGCCGTACCGCCGAGCTTGTTCCAGATCCCGCTCGCGCCGGAGAGCTTGAGGAAGTCGGTGGGGCTGCGGTCGTCCAAGGCGTGGTGCAGCTGGTCGGGAACGACAGAAACGACACCAGGGGTCTTGCTGAGCTCGTTGACCTGCTTCGAGGTCAGTGCGGCCGCGAAACCGTTCAGCGTGACCGAGTAGTCGTGGTCGATCTTCGCTCCGACGGCGGCCGCGACCTGTGCGTGCTTGCTGGTCAGGTAGCTGCGGTACGCCTTCCCGCTGCCGACGTCGACCTTCCGGCCGGCCTGTTGTGTCGCCAGCGGCTTGTCGGCCAGCGTGACGATGTACCGGCCCGGCGCGAAGCCGAAGCGGTTGACGGCCGGCGCAGCAGAAGCGTCTGGCGCAGCTGGGCTTGGAGCGGCGGAGCCTGGTGGAGCCACCAAGGCGGTGGTGATCAGCGCGGCCCCCGCAAGCAGAGCGGCCCGCCGACGCAGGTTCGGATGGTTCACGTGATGCCTCCACGGCATGTAGTCCTGGCCGTGGCTGTCGCCCCGGCCGCCCGCCCCCGAGCTCGGACGCCGAAGAGCCTGCCAATCGCCGGCCCCGACTACACGGTTTTGGCTTCAACTAGCCGCTGGCGAAAAACTGCCACTCAGCGCACGGCGGTCGCGAGGACGTACTGCGCCGGCAGGTTCACCTGGCCGCTCCGTGTGGTCCAGTTGTCGGTCAGTGCCTGAAGGAAGCGCTCCCGTACTTCGTCCAGACGCCCTGCTTGCTCCAGGAGCGGGAAGGACGTCACCCCGAGCGGGTGGTTGGCGATGCGCGTCTCCCAGTACTCCTCCGGCGAGGCTGTGGTGATGGTGAGCTCCAGCGTTGCCGTGGTGACCCGGTAGCCGTGGCGGGAGAAGAGGGTGGACAGCGCGTTCGGGTCGTGCCAGTCGATGCCGGCGGCCGGGCTGTCGGCGCCGCTGACCTCGCGGACGGCGCCGGCGACGATGCCGACGAGTTTGCCCATCGCGCCTGGGAGCCAGCTGGTGAGCAGGATCCGGCTCGTCGGCTTGGTGACCCGGGCGAGCTCGGCCGCCGCGGCGGCGGGGTCGGGCGCGAAGATGATGGCGAAGTTGGACAGGGCCACGTCGACCGAGGCGTCCGGCAGCGGGATGTCCGCGGCGGTGCCGTCGACCACGGTCAGGTCCCGCGCACCGGCGGTCTCGGCGATCACCTCGCGCAGCCGGGCGGCCGGTTCGACCGCGGTCACCCGGGCCCCGAGATCGGCGGCGAGCAGCGCGACGTTCCCGGTTCCGGCGCCGATGTCCACGACGTGCTCGCCGGGCTGGATCCCGGCCGCCGCCACCAACTCGCGAGCTGCCGGTCGCAGGTCCGCCGCCGTCGTCTCGTACGTTCCCTTGCCCCAGTCGATGTCGCTCACCCGGCAACCTTAGGCCGGTTCCCGACAGCGTCGGATTCCCGCCGCCCGCATGCATTGACCGTTAGTTATGGAACGTCTCTACTAAATAGTTGTCGGTCCGGCTCGTGCGCCGCCCCCGCGAGCCGGGCCGGAGCCTGTGGATTACCGATGTCTGTTTGTGGGTCCGCGCTGGTATGAAGGACGCATGACAGCGTCAACGACCCGTGCGGTGATCCTCACCGTGGACGACGATCCCGGCGTTTCCCGGTCGATCGCCCGTGACCTCCGCCGTCGGTACGGCGAGGCGAACCGCATCGTCCGGGCGGAGAATCCGGCGCAGGCGCTCGAGGCGCTGAAGGAGCTCAAGCTCCGTGGTGAGCCCGTCGCCCTGCTGCTGGCCGACTACCGGATGCCCCAGATGTCCGGCATCGAGTTCCTCGAGGCCGCGATGGATCTGTTCCCGCTGGCCAGGCGTGTGCTGCTGACGGCGTACGCCGACACCGACGCGGCGATCCAGGCGATCAACGTGGTCGACCTCGACCACTACCTGCTCAAGCCGTGGAACCCGCCGGAGGAGAAGCTGTACCCGGTGGTCGACGCGATGCTCGAGCTGTGGAAGTCGACCCCGGAGCCGTCCGGCGACGAGACCCGGGTGATCGGGCACCGCTGGTCGGCGCCGTCGTTCGCGGCCCGCGACTTCCTGGCCCGCAACGCCGTGCCCTACCGCTGGCTCAATGTCGACGACGAGGAGGCCAAGCGGCTCCTCGACGCGGCCGAGGTCGACGGTACGACGCTGCCGGTCGTGATCACGCCCGACGCCACCGTGATGATCGCGCCGTCCGAGGCCGAGCTGGCCCAGAAGGTCGGTCTGTCGACGGCGCCGGCGAAGGACTTCTACGACCTGGTCGTCGTCGGTGGCGGACCGGCCGGCCTCGGGGCTGCGGTGTACGGCGCGAGCGAGGGGCTGCGGACCGTGCTGGTCGAGCAGTTGGCGACCGGCGGCCAGGCCGGCCAGTCCAGCCGCATCGAGAACTACCTGGGCTTCCCTGACGGTGTGTCCGGCGCGCAGCTCACGGACCGGGCCCGGCGGCAGGCGGTCCGGTTCGGCGCCGAACTGCTGACCACCCGCCAGGTCGTCGAGCTGGACACGCTGGGGAACGCGCGGCGACTGCGGTTCTCGGACGGGACCGAGATCTCGGCGCACTCGGTGATCCTGGCGACCGGTGTGTCGTACCGGACGCTCCAGGCGCCCGGCGTCGACGACCTGTGCGGCCGCGGCATCTACTACGGCTCGGCGACGACCGAGGGGCCGGCCTGTGCCGGTGCGGAGGTCTACATCATCGGCGGGGCGAACTCGGCCGGCCAGGCAGCGGTCTATTTCTCCAGGCATGCCAAACGCGTGCATATGCTGGTGAGAGGACCATCGCTCACCGCGACGATGTCGTCGTACCTCATCGACCAGATCGACGGGATCGACAACATCGAGGTGCACACCTGCACGCAGGTCGTTTCCTGTATGGGCTCGGAGCACCTGGAGCACCTCACCCTGCTGAACAGCGAGACCGGGGAGAAGCGCGAGGTGGACACGGAGTGGATGTTCGTGTTCATCGGCGCGGCCCCGCGGACGGACTGGCTGCCCGGTGACCTGCTCCGTGACGAGCGTGGCTTCGTCCTCACCGGTCCCGATCTGCGCGGCAAGCCCACCGGCTGGCCGCTGGAGCGGGAGCCCTACCACCTCGAGACGAGCATGCCGGGCGTGTTCGCCGCGGGCGACGTCCGGGCCGAGTCGGTGAAGCGGGTCGCCTCGGCGGTCGGCGACGGAGCGATGGCCGTGACACTGGTGCACCGATACCTGGAGATGCTCTGATGACCGATCAAGCGGTGAAGCGGCTGACGCCCGACGAGCTGCGCACGCTGTTCCTCTTCGAGAGCCTGAACGACGAGCAGC
>DASXXB010000249.1:0-15694 GCA_036503355.1 Kribbella sp.
TGCTCTTCGAGGCATATGCCACGGAGCCGCCCGCGACGGCTAACGCAGCCGTCGCACCGACGGCCACGATGATGGACTTACGCACTAACGCTCCCAGGTAGGGCTACCCGGGCACGGGGTGGGACAGCACAGGCACCGGCCTCCGCCGCTGGACTGGCTGCCCAGTTGTGGTGACCCCGCCGAGGGGTTGTGCTCGTCCGGGAACTTCCCCGATCCCGGCCAACATCACGGGACCATAACGAAGAAGTAGCGGAAGCGCCAATCCTCTGGTCGGCGAGTCGTAAAAAGGTGTAACGGGGCCCTTACGCGGTGTGATGGCCCCAACGGCCCCGATGCACCACTTCGGACGTCGTCCGGCGGCCTCTTTTCAGCGACGGCGACCGCTTGTCCGGGGCCCGGTGACCGACCGACAGCACCCCGACCAGATCGAACCCCTCAGGTACGCCGAACTCCTTCAGCAAGCGACCCACCTTGTCCGCAGGAGGCCCGAAAAAGCAGGCTCCCAGGCCTTCGTCGACCACCGTCTGCAACATCAGCAGGACCGCCATCCCGGTGTCGACGTACCAGTACGGCGCCGTCCAGCGGCCCTCGTCGCGGTCGGTCCAGCCCTTGTCCGGTTCGGTGTACCGATCGAGGTACGCGTCCTTGTGCGCGAAGGCCAGGATCAGCAGCGGAGCCCGGCGCAGGCCTGTGATCCATTCAACATATTTCTCGTCCGGATCCTCGGCCGAAATCCGCCAGTACCGCTCCCGGTCGTCGCCCTCCAGGGTCAGGAACGCCCACCCCTGGCTGAACCCGCCGGACGGCGCCCGCAGCCCGTTCTCGAGGATCCGCTCCCGAACCTCCACCGGCACCGCCCGCTCCGGGTCATAGTTCCTGACCATCCGCCGCCGCCGAACCACCTCACTGAACTCCATGAGGTGTGTCTATCAGCGGCATCACCCCACGTCGTCGCCGACCTCCAGGTGCCGCCAGAACTTGGTCCTGGGCTCGGCCGGCCGTCACCACAGGTACGCCGGTCGTCAGCCGCGGCCCGGCGTCGGCTTCACGGTATTCGCGCGGTCGACCTGCTGCCCATGCGCCCAAGCCCCTTCGGCCGGTCCGCCGTCGTCCCGACGCCGCGCCGTAGCCCCCGCCGCACCGGCCTGCGCTCCCGTCAACGCCCGCAACCGCCTCAGTTCAGGCGGAAGATCCCCGTGTTCGGGCCGCCCACCGATCTCCGGCGCCCGCCGGCGGCCCCGCACCGCACCATCGACCCGATAGTCGCGTTCGATCCGGTTCACCGCCCGGTCCAACTCGGCGACTGCCTTCTGAGCGGCCTCGGTAGAAGCCTCAGTCTTCTGGTTGTCGTCCAGCCAGTCGTCCGATTCGACCGCCTCCAGGCCGGACAGCGCCTCGCGCAACGGAGCAACCAACTGCCTCCGCACCTCGGTGCGATCGGCCTCAGGCATCAGGCCGGGCTCGGCAAGACGTGCGTCTATCACCAGGTCGACCGCGACGTTCCAGCGTTGCGCGTCGTCAGCGAGCATCAGCCTCTGTGTGACCTGCTCCTTGGACAGCCTGCCGCGGTCGGCAAGAGCCTGGTCGATGTCGCTGACCGCAGAGGTGAAAGCGGGATAGGCATCTATGCTCTCCTGGACCAACACGTCCGGCACCGCATGTTCCAGACCGGCGTCCGGGAACACGTCTTCGACGATCTTGTCGAGATTGTCGTGCGTCCAGTACTCGGTCCGGCCCTCGTTGTCGGCCTCCGCCGCGGCGTCGTACGGGTACGCGTCCGGAGCCGTCGGGTCACCGAGCTCGGTGACCAGATGCGCCGCTTCGTGAGCCAGCGTGCCGATGGCGTCGCGGATCGCAAGGGCCTCACCACCGGTCAGCGGCCGATCGAGATCCCGTGCCTTGCGCAACGGTTCGAGAACATTGACAACGGACACCGACATACTGCCGTCGTCGCCGGCGGTCCCCAGGAAGTCCGGATTGCTCTCTTCGAGCACCACCCCGGTCCAGCAGGTCCGGGGGGCAGTTGCCGTTCCACCCAGCCGCTGGTCGACCGCAATCACCACCGCGGCCACTAGTCGGTACTCCCAGGACTCCGGCGAGATCTCGACGTCGGTCACGATCCGAGGTCCGGGTGTTCCCGGCGCCGGCGCTCGATCAGCCGCTTGAGGGTCGAGTTCATCCGCAGGATTGTCCTGAACTCACGCTCGGGGGCGGCCCTGGCCAGCGTGCCGATCTCGGTAATCGCACGCTCGGCGTGGTCGATCTGCTCGGCCGGCGTGCCCTTGTCGTTGATCACCTGCGTTACCAGGCTTGCCGCGCGCCAGTACTGCGGGCTCGTGCCGGGCTGCGGGCCGCGGATCAACTGGGGCAGCTTCTCGGCCCGGATCAGCGCCAGTCGCCGGGACTGCTCGTCCTCGATCTGCTCGGCCAGCGCCCTCAGGCGTTCGACCTCTGCCGACACCGTGGCCTCGTCGGCGCCTCGCAACGAGCTGGACAGCTCGCGGACCTGTTCGTCCACTGCGTCGTAGTCGACCATCTACCAGGATCCTCCGAAGGCGTGGTCGGCGTTGTTGTTGAGGGCGGTGCAGAGTTCCGGTACGGAGATGTTGAGGACGTCGGCCATCTTGCGGACGGTGTGCGGGATCAGGTACGACGCGTTCGGCTTGCCGCGGTGCGGGGACGGGGTGAGGTACGGCGCGTCGGTCTCGACGAGGATGCGGTCGAGCGGGGTGACGGCGAGCGCGTCGCGCAGGGACTGCGCGTTCTTGAAGGTCACCACGCCGGCGAAGCTGAGGTACGCGCCGCGGTTCACGCAGTCGCGGGCGAACTCGGTGTCGCCGGAGAAGCAGTGCATCACGAGCCGGTCCGGTACGCCCTCGCGATCGAGGATCCGCAGTACGTCACCGTGCGCGTCCCGGTCGTGGATCATCAGCGTCTTGTCCAGCCGCTTCGCGAGCTCGATGTGCGCCGCGAACGACTCGTGCTGCGCAGCCCGCCCGTCCTCCCCGGTCCGGAAGTAGTCGAGCCCGGTCTCGCCGATCACCCGCACCTTCTCCGAACTCGACGCCAGCCGCTCGATCTCGGCCAGCGCACCGGCGAGCTCACCGGCGGCCTTCAACTTCGGCGCCTCGTTCGGATGCAGGGCGACGCCCGCGATCAGGTTCGGGTACTGCGCGGCTGCCTCGACCGCCCACTCCGCACCAGGCAGATCACAACCGACCTGCACGATCCGCGTCACACCGACCGCCGACGCTTTCTTGATCGCCTCGGCCGGACTCAGCCAGTCCCCGTCCTCGCCGTCGGCGATGTCGAGGTGGCAGTGCGCGTCGACGACACTCATCGGCAACGGATCCGGCACCGCCGGCCGCTTCCGGTCCCGCGACCGCCCGTCCTCCCCCACCGCCGCCCGCTCCCGGGTAGGCCGCCCCACCTGCACACCATCAGACATGCGGACCAGATTACTCAGCGGCTTGTTTGACCTTCTCCAGGAGTTGGTTCCACATGCCCTCGGAGTGCTTGGCCTCGTCCTCGCTGCCGTTGTTGTCCTGCTCCAGTTTGAGGTGGGTGTTGCCGGTCAGCGTGTAGGTGAGCGTGTGGTAGTTCTCCGGTACGTCGGGTTGCCCGGTGAGCGGACTGAAGTGGGTGAACTTCAGCAGGCGGTTCGGCTCGACCGCGAGGATCTCGCCCTTGTCCTGGTAGGGCTTGCCCTCCCATTCACCGCTCCACGTGATCTGGCTGCCGACCTGCCAGTCGGTCCGCACCTCGGCCCCGAACCACAGCTCACTCAACGCCTCCGAACTCGTCAGCACCTCCCACACCCGCGCAGGTGACGCCGCAATATCGGTCTCGGCAGTAGCCACAAACCCAGTCATCATGAACTCCTTCCTCCCCCCGACCGTACGGTTCCCCACCCCCAACCGCTTGTAGAAAAGCGTCACCCACCTCAGTACAGCTCCAGTTCCGGGTTTCGTACGGCGGCACGGTGGGTGGTGGGGGATGTGCCGTAGCGGCGGCGGAACTGGCGGCTGAGGTAGTGGGGGGAGTCGAAGCCGACCGCGGCCGCGATCTGGGCCACGGACATGTCGGTGGCGCCGAGCAACTCCGCCGCGCGTTGCAGGCGGAGGGCGAGTACGACGTTCATGATCGAGTCGCCGACCTGTTCCTTGAAGAGGTGGGCGAGGCGGGACACCGAGACCTGCGCCAGGCCGGAGAGTGACGTCAGCGTGTGCGGCCTGGCCGGGTCGGCGGTGATCGCCTCGAGGACCAGATGGACCCGGGCGTCCAGGTGCTGGATCTCGCGGCGCAGGCTGGCGACCGCGGTGAGCAGGACCTCCTCGATGCCGTTCATGGTGAGCTCGGTCGCAACGCTCTTCTCCAGCAGGTGCAGCTCGGTGTCGCCGGTCGGCGAGAGCCCGGCGCGCTGCGCGTCCCGATGCAGGCGGTCGAACGCGGACACCACCCGGTCGGTCTCCGACGATCGGGTCAGCCGCACGTACGACAGTCCGGTCATTGCCTGTGGCAACGACAGCCACGAGTGCCACTCGCGCCGCGGCTGGAAGTGCGCCCACCAGGACTCCCAGTACGTGCCGACGGTGCCGTAGTCGTGCGGAGTCCCGGGGCTGACCAGTACGACGTCTCCGTGGCGGAGCATCAGCTTGTTCTCACCGAGTACGTACCGGCCCGTTCCGGAGGCGGTGTAGAGCAGGTACCAACTACCGACGCCGTCAGGGCGGACGACCCGGTAATCGCCGCCGCTGTGGAAGTGGCCGGTGACCAGTTTGCTCGGCGGCGGGATCTCGCTGTACAGCTCGATGAGCACCTGGGTAGCAAGATCGTGCTCGAAGTCAGCAGGCTCTGTCATGGTGAATCTCCTTGCAGGCGCTCCAAGATTAGCGGCACAGCAGCAAGATCCTGCACTTCGAGGGAATCGAGGATCCGTGCCTTTCGCTACCGTCGCCGAGCTCGTTCACGACGCCTCCACGCTGGTCTTCGAGCACGGCTGGCAGTCCTGGAGCCCGAGCGGCTGGTACCGGCTTGACGCCTCGCCACCACGGCCGACCGCCCCGAACCATCACGTCATGGCATACCGGCCTGGCGTCGAAGCCTCACAGGGGCCGGGCCGGTTCCAGGGCGAGGGTCTGCTTGCGGTCTCCACCGGCGGCGAGGTCGTCGTGGTCGCGGCGCCCGGCCCCGACGTGATCCCATCGATCCGCGCCGAGGTCCGCGGCAATCGGCTGCTGATCAGCGCCGACGGCGAGGTCCAGGTGACCACGAGCACGCAGAGCAACCCGAACCAGGCGCTCGCCGACTGGGCCGACGTCTTTGCCGCCGGCGCACCGCCCGTCCGGGTGTTCGGGCCGTCGTGGTGCAGCTGGTACGCATACTGGGGCAAGGTCACCGAGCGGGACGTGATGTCCGACGTACGGCAGTTCGACCAGCACCAGCTGAGCGTCGACCTGGTCCTGCTCGACGAGGGGTATCAGACGGCCATCGGCGACTGGCTGACGCCGCGGGACGACTTCGGCTCGACCGTTCGGCTGGCCGCCGGCATCCGCTCCAGCGGACGGCGGGCCGGTATCTGGGTAGCGCCGTTTCTGGTCGCGGCCGACAGCGAGACCGCCCGCAAGCACCCGGAGTGGCTGGTCCCCGGGGTCAGCGCGGGCATCAACTGGGGCCAGGAGCAACTGGTCCTCGACGTGACGCATCCAGGCGCCGCGCGCCATCTCCAAGATGTGTTCACCGAGCTCTGCCGCCAGGGCTACGACCACTTCAAGCTCGACTTCGTGTACGCCGGTGCGATCGACGGACCGCGCCACGAGCAGGTCGACGGCATCACGGCGTACCGGCACGGAATGCGGCTGCTGCGCGAGGCGGTCGGGCCGAACCGGATCCTGCACGGCTGCGGGGCGCCGATTCTTCCGAGTCTGGGACTGGTCGACTGCATGCGCATCTCCCCCGACACCGATCCGTTGGTCGACCCGCCGTCCGGCGACATCAGTCAGCCGGGGCAGCGCGGCGCCCGGTCCACCTCGGTGGCGCGCGAGTTCCTCCACGGGCGCTTCTGGGCGAACGACTCCGACTGCCTGATCGTGCGCCCCGACGTCCAGGAGCGGGAGATCTGGGCAGAACACATCTCCCAAGGGCCCGGTCTGCGGATGTCGAGCGATCCCATCGCCGAGCTCGACCGCTGGGGTCTGGAGCGAACCCGCGAACTGCTCGTCCCGAGTTCGCCGCGGCCGCATCCGTTGAAGGATCCCGATGCTTAGGCCCGCGCCCCGACGTACCCGCCGGATCGGTCGCGGCCGGCAGACTGCGGCGGCGTACGCGCTGCTGGCGCCGAGTCTGGTCGGCGTCCTCGGCTTCCTACTCGCACCAGTGCTCATCGTCCTGGCGCTCAGCCTGTTCGACTGGAAGCTCCTCGCAACGCCCGAGTTCGTGGGTTTGGCCAACTACCGCAAGCTCTTCGCCGACTCGAGCGTGTGGCACTCGCTGCTGGTCACCTTGTACTACGTGGTGATCTGCGTGCCCGGTACGACGATCCTCTCGCTGCTGCTCGCCCTGCTGGTGGACCGCAAGCTGCGCGGGATGAAGTACTTCCGGGCACTGCTGGTCATCCCGTGGATGGCGACCCCGGTCGCACTCGGCCTGGTGTGGAGCTGGATCTTCGACCCGGGGCGCGGCGCGCTGAACCAGTTCCTCGGGCTGTTCGGGATCCACGGACCGGCCTGGCTGTCGTCGCCGGTGCTGGCGATGCCGAGTGTCGCGGCGGTGCACATCTGGCAGTTCGCCGGGTACAACATGCTGTTCTTCCTGGCCGGCCTGCAGAACATCCCGCGCTCGCTGCGTGAGGCCTCGTCCCTGGACGGCGCCTCGCCGGTCGCGCACTTCTTCACGATCACGCTGCCGCTGCTGCGCCCGACGATGCTGTTCGTGCTGATCACCAACGTGATCGGCTCGTTCCAGGCCTTCGACACGATCTTCGTGATGACCGAGGGCGGCCCCGGCAACAGCACCGAGGTGACGACGTACCTGATCTACGACGAGGCGTTCCACAAGTTCGACTTCGGGTACGCCTCGACGATCTCGGTGCTGCTGTTCGCGGTCGTGCTGGTCGCGACCATCTCCCAGTTCGTGTACTTCGAACGCCGTACGACCTACGAGGTGTCCGGATGAAACTGCGCATCTTCGTGTACGCCGTCCTGGTGGCCGGCTGCGTGCTCGCGATCTTCCCGTACTTCCTGACGGTGCTGACCGCTTTCAAGGGCCCCGGGCAACTGTCCGAGACGATGCCGTGGGAGCCCGGGCTGCCGCCCAGCACGGCCGCCTTCCACCGGTTGTTCGCGTCCGGCTTCGGCGGTTACCTGGTCAACACCACGCTCGTCACCGCCGGGATCACCCTCGGCCAGGTCGTGTTCGCGATCCTCGCGGCGTACGCCTTCGCGCGACTGTCGTTCCCGGGCCGGGACGCCTTGTTCTGGGTGTATTTGTCGACACTGATGGTGCCGCCGGTGGTCACGATGATCCCGCTGTACCTGATGATGCAGAAGCTCGGCCTCGTCGACACCTGGGCCGGGTTGATGCTGCCGACGATGCTCGGGACGCCGTACGCGATCTTCCTGCTCCGCCAGTTCTTCCGCGGCATCCCCGCGGACCTCGAGGACGCGGCCCGGATCGACGGCGCCGGGCGGGTCCGGACGCTGGTGTCGATCGTGCTGCCGCTGTCGAAACCGATCCTGGTCACCGTCACCACCCTCGCCGTGGTGGCCAACTGGAACAGCTTCCTCTGGCCGCTGATCATCACCAGCAGCGAGAACAAGCGGCTGCTCTCGGTCGGGATCGCCTTGTTCAAGGGGGAGATCGGCGTCGACTACAACGCCGTGATGGCCGGCAGCCTGATCGCTCTGGCGCCGCTGCTCGTGCTGTTCGTCGTGTTCCAGCGCTTCATCGTCCGCTCGGTCGCTGTTACCGGGCTCAAGTAGTTCGGAGGTACTGATGTCTTTGTCGAGAAGGACATTCCTGATCGGCGCCGGCAGTGTGCTCGCGCTGGCCGGCTGCGGCTCGTCGGAGGACAAGGCGAGCAGCGGCGGCAAGGTCGAACTCGTGTACCGGCTCTGGGACGAGCAGCAGGAGGTCGGCTACAAGACTGTGTTCGCCGAGTTCACGAAGGAGAACCCGGACATCACGGTCCGGATGGAAGTGCTGCCCTGGGACCAGTACTGGACCAAGCTCACCACCGAACTGGCCAGTGGCAAGGCGCCCGACGTGTTCTGGCTGACGGTCGACTACTTCCCGGACTTCGCGAGCAAGGGCGTCCTCGCACCGCTCGACGACCTGATCGCGAAGGCGGGTCTGAAGCTGGACTCGTACCACCCGAATGTCGTGCAGTCGTACAAGTTCGAGGACAAGCAGCTCGGGATGCCGAAGGACATGGGCATCGTCGGACTGCTCTACAACAAGACCCTGGTCGCGAAGGCCGGCATCACGATGCCGACGGAGCTGACCTGGGCGCCGGACGGATCGGGCAGCTTCCTCGAGGTCGCCCGTAAGCTGACCGTCGGCGACAAGCAGTGGGGCTTCTGCTCGTGGAACCACAGCCAGACGCAGTGGCTGAACTGGATCGCATCGAACGGCGGCCACGCGATGGACAAGCCGTACGGCACCTTCGACTTCGCCGGGGACAAGTCGGTCGAGGCCCTGCAGTTCGCCCGGGACCTGGTATTCAAGTGGAAGGTGTCGCCGGACGGTACCCGGACCAACCCGCCGACCGGGCAGGCGACCGAGATGTTCTACCGCGGCGAGGTAGCGATGTTCCCGGCGAACAACGCGCTGCTGCCCTTCGCACTCCCGGAGGTGAAGTTCCCGATCGGCGTCACGTCCATGCCTGCCGGACCGGCCGGGCGCACAGTGGTGATCAACGGCCTCGCCGAGGCCATGTTCGCGAAGACCAAGCACCCGGACGAGGCCGGCAAGCTGGTCGCGTTCCTCGGTTCGGAGAAGGCACAGCGGCTGATGGGCGACGCCGGCTACATCATCCCGGCGCTGAACGACGCCGGCGCCGGCTACCAGGCGTACTGGAAGAAGAAGGACATCGACGTGCAGCCGTTCCTCGACTCGGCGACCGGCAGTACGGTCAACCTCCCGATCGCCGAAGGCTGGACCGCGAAGTCGCCCGAGATCAACAAGGCCGTCAACGACCTCTACCTGAACAAGGTCCCGGTCGCCGACATCGCCAAGTCCATGGACAAGATCGGAAATGACAAGTGAAGGAACTGACCGATTCGTACGGCGACGTCCGGGACGCCGGGGTGCTCCGGGCCCGGCTGGCGGCTGACGGGTACCTGTTCTTCCGCGGACTGTTACCGGCCGACGTGATAGGTGATGTGCACGAGCAGCTAGCGCGGATCCTGTACGACAGCGACTGGTTGGCGCGGGACGCGGATCCTCGGGAACTGGTGGCGTCGGGGCGGGCTGTCGAGGAGGGATCGGCCGGGTTCTTCGGGGCCTACACGGCGATCCAGAGCACCGAGGCGTTTCATCGGCTCGCCGTGCGGCCGGAGCTGATGCGGTTGACCGCGCGGTTGCTGGATGAGGAGACGTTCGCGCATCCGGCGCACATCTGCCGGATCGCGCCGCCGTCGCCGGGAGCGAATCCGACCCCGATCCATCAGGACTACCGGTTCATCCAGGGGTGCGTCGACACGCTCACCACCTGGTTGCCGTTGAGCGCGGCACCGCCGGAGATCGGTGGCCTGCGGGTGTACGCCGGCTCGCCGCGACTCGGCGTACTGCCCGTGAAGGCGTCCGACGGGCCGGGCATGATGCGGGCCGAGGCGGACGAGAACCATCCGGAGTGGCGTACGACGTCGTACCGGCCGGGGGACGTGCTGCTGTTCGGGAGCCTGACCGTGCACGGTGCGATGCCGAACCGGACGAACCGGCTGCGGTTATCGGCGGACTTCCGGTACCAGGCCGTCAGCGCACCGATGGCGCGCGACCTGCTCGGCACCGGCAAGCCGCACTACCACCCGGACGTCCCGGATTTCCCGACCCTCACCCGAGGCTGGACCTCGACCGACTGCGTCGAGCTCCCGCCCGGGGTCACCTTCGTGGACCGCTGGGACCCACGCGTGGACGACGTACCCACCCCGCCGTCCCGCTTCGCGTACGTCTGATGCTCGCCTACGCCTGCGGGAGGATGATGATCTTGCCGCGGGCGTGGCCGGACTCGCTCAGGGTCTGGGCCTTGCCCGCGTCCGCGAGTGTGAACGTCTCGGCGATCCGGGTCGTGAGCTTGCCGTCGGCTGCTGCCCGCAGTTGTGCGTCGAGACCGGCCCGGACCTGCTCGGGCGAGCCGCCGCCACCGGAGGTCTCGATGCCGAGCTCGCCGGCCGCCGCGTAGTCGGCGATCGTCACGATCCGGTCGGTGCCGCCGCGGAGCTCGATCGACTCCGGGAGACCGCCCTTGCCGGCGGTGTCGACGACCGCGTCGACACCCTGCGGCGCCGCCGCGCGCACGCGGTCGACCAGGCCCTCGCCGTACTCCACCGGCACCGCGCCGATCGACCGCAGGTACTCGTGGTTCGCTCCGGACGCCGTACCGATGACCGTGACTCCGGCCGCGACGGCGAGCTGTACGGCGACCGACCCGACGGCACCCGCGGCGCCGTGGATCAGGATCGTCTCGCCGGACTTCACGCCCAGCAGGCCGAGCACCCGCTGCGCGGTCTCGCCGGCCACCGGAATGCTGACGGCCTGCTCCCAGCTCACGCCGGCGGGCTTGCGCGCGAGGATCCCGCCCAGCGCGAACTCGGCGTACGCCCCACCCTCGGACCACCCGGCGACCTCGTCACCGACCGCGAACTCGGCCCCGTCACCGGCCTCGTCCACCACCCCGGCCACCTCGAACCCCGGGATCGCAGGGAACACCGGGTCCGCGAACCCCCTGGTCCAGCCCCGGCGCACCTTGAAGTCGAACGCATTCACCCCGGCCGCCTGTACCTTGATCCGCACCTGCCCCGCGCCCGCATGCGGCTCCGGCCGCTCCTGCACCTTCAGGACCTCCGGCCCGCCGAACTCCTCGAACACCACCGCACGCATGAACACTGCCTCCACCCGGTCGACTGTCTCTTCGGTCAAATGCCGTCGGCCTGCTCCCGCATTCCCTCGTCGTCCGGCAGGCGGGCAGCCCGGGCCCGAAGATAGCGCTGTTCCGGAGCGCTGGTGGTGAGCTTCGCGGCGTCCAGATAAGCCTCGCGGGCGGACTCGAGAGCGCCGGACTGTTCCAGCAAGTGCGCTCGAACCGCGGCAAGACGGTGGTGACCGGCCAGCTTGGGGTCGGTGGCCAGGCCGTCGAGCAGTGCGAGACCGGCGGACGGTCCGCGGTGCATGGCCACGGCGACTGCTGCATTCAGCCGGACCATCGGATCCGCCGACATCCGCACCAGGACGTCGTACAGCGAGACGATCTGCGCCCAGTCGGTGTCCTCGAACCGCTCGGCCTCGGCGTGTACGGCGGCGATCGCTGCCTGCAGTTGGTACGGCCCGGGCCGGCGTCGCGGCAGCACCTCCCCGAGCAGGCCGATGCCTTCGGCCATCAGATCGCGATCCCATCGGCCGCGGTCCTGTTCCGCCAACGGGATCAGGTCACCGGTCGGACCGGTCCGCGCCCGGCGGCGCGCGTGGGTCAGCAGCATCAGCGCCAGCAGGCCGCCGACCTCGGGTTCGGACGGGAGCTTCGCGTGCAGCATCCGGGTCAGCCGGATCGCCTCCGCGGCGAGTTCGACCCGCTGCAGCGTCGTACCGGACGTGGCGGTGTAGCCCTCGTTGAAGATCAGGTACAGCACCTGCATGACCACGTCGAGGCGCTGCCGGCGTTCTTCCGGCGCCGGTAGCCGGAACCGCGCGCCCGACTGGCTGATCCGCTGCTTCGCGCGGCTGATCCGCTGACCGACGGTTGCCTCCGGCACCAGAAGTGCACGGGCGATCTCGGCGGTGGTCAGACCGCCGACGGCCCGCAGGGTGAGGGTCAGCTGACTGGCCGGCTGGACGTCCGGATGGCAGCACAGGAAGAGGATCACCAGCGTGTCGTCCTGGTCGGCGGTCGTCGCGATGTCACCGTCTCCGGCGAGCAGGCTCTGGGGGAGGCTGCGGGTCGCGTCGAGCTGTTCGCGCCGCCGCCGGGCCTGCTCGCTGCGCAGCATGTCGGTCATCCGCCGCACCGCCACAGTCGTCAGCCAGGCAGCGGGATTGGGCGGTACGCCGTCCGTGGTCCAGCCACCCACCGCCGCCAGCAACGCCTCCTGAACGGCGTCCTCGGCGAGGTCGAAACGCCCGAACCGGCGCGTGACGGCGGCGAGGACCCGCGGCGCGAGCGCGCGTAGCAGGTCCTCGACCCGGACCTCCTCGGCCGGCCCGGTCACATCTCCTGGCCGCCCTGGTCCATCACCGGCCGCAACTCGACCCGGGTCTCGACCAGTGCCGAGAACCGCGCGGCGAGCTCCACTGCCCGGTCGTGCGAGTCGACCTCGATGATGCCGAATCCGGCAAGCACTTCCTTCGCCTCGGCGTACGGACCGTCGGAAGCCACCGGCCGGCCGTCGACGATCTCGATCGTCATCGTGTGTGAGGGATCGGCAAGACCGTACCCGGTGACGAGCTCGCCGTTGGCCGCAAGCTCGGCGTAGAACTCACCCATCGCCCGGAAGTGCTCGTCCACCTGCTCCTGGGACCAGGTCGACTCGCGGCCGCCGAGCCCGAGGGTGTCCCAGGCCGACTCGTCGCCGAAGGTCATGATCATGTACTTCACTGCCGATCACCCCACGCGTGTCATGGTCGACTCGTACCCGCCGCCCGGCCACTGCCAGGCACCGGTGTTGACCGAGCGGTCGGCGTTGAACTCCCCCACGAACCTGGCCGGCGAGTCCGTGCCGCCGAACCAGATCGTCAACGTGCCGTCGGCCAGCTGGTAGGTGTACTCGAGGATCTTGCCGGTGTTCGAGAAGTAGTGGGACCGGAGCATACCGGTTTCCTCGTCCAGGCCGATGTACTCGACGCCGCGGCTGGTCTCGCCGTCGGCGACCAGTTCGACCCGCTGGACGACGAACGCGCCGTCCTCGAACCATTCGTAGCTGACGGTCCCGTGGTGCCCCGGCCCCTCGACCTTCCAGGTCCCGATCAGGGGCGCGAGCGTACGCAGAGCTTCGACAGACATGATGACCTCCGATGATCAGGGTTGCTTTCACCCCGTTATCGGAGTCACCACCGCGGCTTCGACAGCCCGGCCGAACTTTTTCTCAGGCCTCTTCGAGGCGCGGGAACAGCGGCTCGCCCTTGGTCAGGACGGCGCCGGCCGGGAGCTGGCCCCAGGTGCCGGCGTCCTGGATCCGCTGATCGCCGAGCGCGCCGAGCTTCTCCTCCGCACCGAGCAGCGTCCACAGCTTCGCGGACGTCTTCGGCATGGTCGGGTTGTGCAGTACGGCGACTGCGCGCAGTACCTCGGCGGCGCTGTAGAGGATCGTCGCCAGGCGGGCCCGCTGCGAGTCGTCCTTCGCGACCTTCCACGGCTCCTGCTCGGTCACGTACCCGTTGACCGCACCAACCAGTTCGTTGATCACGGCCAGCGCGTCCTGGAACGCCAGCGTGTCCAGCGCCTTGTCGGCGGTCGCCACGGTCTGCGCGAGCTTGTCCGCGAGCGCCTGCTCGGCCGGCCCGTGGTCGGTCGGCTCCGGCAGCGCGCCGTCGAAGTACTTGCCGACCATGGCCGCGATCCGGCTGGCCAGGTTGCCCAGGCCGTTCGCGAGCTCGGAGGTGTAGACCGCGCTCAGGTGCTCCCAGGAGAACGAGCCGTCGGACCCGAACTGGATCGTGCGCAGGAAGTAGTACCGGAAGGCGTCGGAGCCGAAGTGGTCGGTGATCTCGTGCGGCGCGATCGCGGTCAGCTTCGACTTGCTCATCTTCTCGCCGCCGACCAGCAGCCAGCCGTGCGCGAAGACCTGCTTCGGGACCGGTACGCCGGCCGCGATCAGCATCGCCGGCCAGATCACCGCGTGGAACCGCAGGATGTCCTTGCCGACCAGGTGCACGTTGGCGGGCCAGAGCGTCGCGAACCGCTCCGGGTCGGCGCCGTACCCCGCGGCGGTCGCGTAGTTGAGCAGGGCGTCGACCCACACGTAGAGCACGTGGTCCTTGTCCCACGGCACCGGGATGCCCCAGTCGAAGGTCGACCGGGTGATCGACAGGTCCTGCAGGCCCTGCTTGACGAACGCGATCACCTCGTTGCGGGCACTCGCCGGTGCCACGAAGTCCGGCTGCGACTCGTACAGTTCGAGCAGCTTGTCGGCGTACGCCGAGAGCCGGAAGAAGTAGTTCGTCTCCGAGACCGTCTCGAGCTCGGTGCCGTGGATCATGCACCGCTGGGTGCCGTCCTCGTCGGTCCGCACGTCCGCCGGGAGCTTGAACTCCTCGCAGCCGACGCAGTACAGGCCCTCGTACTCGCCCTTGTAGACATCGCCCTGGTCGTACAGCGCCTGGACGAACTCCTGGACCCGCTCGGTGTGCCGCGGCTCGGTGGTCCGGATGAAGTCGTCGTAGGCGATGTCGACGTCGACCCAGGCCGGCTTCCACGCCTCCTCGACGAGCTTGTCCGTCCAGTCCTGCGGCGACATGCCCTGGGCCTGCGCGCTGCGCAGCACCTTCTCGCCGTGCTCGTCGGTACCCGTCAGGTACCACTTGCGCTCGCCGCGCTGGGCGTGCCAGCGGGTCAGGACGTCCCCGGCCACCGTCGTGTACGCGCTGCCGATGTGCGGCGCGGCCGTGACGTAGTAGATCGGGGTGGTGACGTAATAGGCCTTCTCGGACATGTGGACAAGGGTAGTGCCCCGGGTCAGCCGGGTTTTCGCGCGGCCAGTACGGCGTCGTACACGGTCCGCTTCGGGACGTTGAAGCGCTTCGCGACGTCGGCGATCGCCTGCTTGCGCGGCGTACCCGCGTCCTCGTCGACGGCGACCTCCCGGGCCAGGTCCTCGGGCGTCAGCACCTTGTTCTGGTCCGCCCCTGACACGACCACGGTGATCTCGCCCCGGACCCCGTCCGCGGACCAGGTCACCAGCTCGGACAACGGTCCGCGCTTGACCTCTTCGTACGTCTTCGTGAGCTCCCGGCACACCGCCGTACGACGATCCGCGCCGAAGGCGTCACGCATCGCCTCCAAGGACGCGGTCAGCCGGTGCGGAGCCTCGAAGAACACCATCGTCCGCGGCTCGTCCTTCAGCTCCGCGAGCCGTCGCCCGCGCTCCCCCGGCTTGCGCGGCAGGAACCCCTCGAACGTGAACCGGTCCACCGGGAGGCCGGAGAGCGCCAGCGCTGTCAGCACGGCCGAGGGACCCGGTACGGCGGTCACCGGTACGTCGGCCTCGATCGCGGCCGCGACCAGCCGGTACCCGGGATCGGAAACGCTCGGCATGCCCGCATCCGTCACCACAGCCACCGTCTGCCCGTCGGTCAGGGCCTGCAGCAACTCCGGCGTACGCTCTCGCTCGTTCCCCTCGAAGTAGCTGACCACCCGCCCACTCAGCTGGATCCCCAACTCCCCCGTCAGCCGCCGCAACCGCCGCGTATCCTCCGCGGCCACCACATCAGCCCCACCCAACACCC
Source organism: Kribbella sp. (assembly GCA_036503355.1). Classification (GTDB taxonomy): domain Bacteria; phylum Actinomycetota; class Actinomycetes; order Propionibacteriales; family Kribbellaceae; genus Kribbella. Next base: position 15,652 of record DASXXB010000249.1, read on the forward strand.
GCCCCAACCGAGCCGAAGCATCCGAAAAGTCCCCAATAGGAGT
>DASXXB010000250.1:0-8439 GCA_036503355.1 Kribbella sp.
GTACAGCTGTGAATCTATTGTCGCGTTGCATGCTCTGTCCTTGCTGGCTCTGACAGGTGGTCCCGCGTGAGTAAAGGTGCCCTGCTTCTTGTTGTGTGCGGTGCGCCGCTGGCCTCTCGGCTAGCTGACGGAGTTCGAGCAGCGCGTGCCCGGGGCTGGGATCCTTATGTCATCCCCACTGATGCCGCGGCTCCTTGGCTCGCGGACCAAGATCTGGCTGACGTCCCTGTCATCGTCGGGAACCGCAAGCCGACTGAGCCGCGCCGCACGCCGACGGCTGACGCCGTGGCGGTGGTTCCGGCCACCTTCCACACCTTGAACGCGTGGGCAAGCGGAAACGCGTACTCGTACCCACTGACGACACTCTGCGCGGCCCTTGGCTCACGGACTCCTACTGTCGCTGTTCCGTACGCCAGCCAGGAGTTGACCAGCCACCCGGCCTGGTCGGCCTCGCTTGCGATGCTCCGCTGCTCGGGCATCCGGATCGTGGATCCCCAGAACGGCTCGTCTGACGCCGTGACACCGATCAACTCCGGCAGCGGCGCCGTCAAGAGCTTCCGATGGGAGTGGGTCTTCGAGCAGCTTGCGCCGATGCGGGGCTCCTGAGGAGCTGCGTTGGAGTAACCTCAGCCGTCGATCGCTGGGCGACGTGCCCGGCGGTCCTCGGATAAGTCGCTCCCCTCCGGGTCGGTTGTTCGGTGAGGTGGCGCCGGCCTGGCTTTCGCTCAGCGAGCGTAGCGAGCAACTCGACGGCGGTAGCCGGCAGCTGGAAGTCCGGGCGGTAGACCGGGGGTGGGTGGGGCTGATCCAGTTGCCCCGCCAACAGTTCCTGTCAGCTTTAGGCTTGGCCGCGGCGGACGGCGAGGATGTGGGCTGGTTCGCCGTTGGGGTCGAGTTTGATGTAGTTGCTCTGGCCCCAGCGCCAGGTGGCGCCGCTGATCTCGTCGTACACGGTGAAGGTGTCCTCGGGGCGCATGCCGAGGGCGGCCATGTCGAGGTGCACCATCGACTCGCGGACCGAGTGCGGGTCGGTGTTGACCACGACGATCACGGTGTCGCTGTGGCCGTCCGGGGCGGTGGAGCGCTTCGAGTAGCACATGATCGCTTCGTCGTCGACGGTGTGCAGCGACAGGTTGCGCAGTTGCTGCAGCGACGGGTGCCGGCGGCGGACGTTGTTCAGCAGGGTCAGGTACGGCGCGAGCGAACGCCCCTCCGCCTCGGCCGCCTCCCAGTCGCGCGGGCGGAGCTGGAACTTCTCGGTGTCGAGGTACTCCTCCGAGCCGGGCCGCAGCGCGACGTGCTCGAACAGCTCGTACCCGGCGTACACACCCCAGGCCGGCGAGGACGTGGACGCGATCGCGGCGCGGATCTTGAACGCGCCCGGGCCGCCGTACTGCAGGTAGGCCGTGAGGATGTCCGGCGTGTTCACGAAGAAGTTCGGCCGCAGATAGTGCGCGCTCTCGCGGGTGAGCTCGGTCAGGTACTCCTCGAGCTCCCACTTCTCGTTGCGCCAGGTGAAGTACGTGTACGACTGGTGGAACCCGACCTTCGCCAGCTCGCGCATCATCGGCCGCCGGGTGAACGCCTCGGACAAGAACACCACGTCCGGGTCGGTCTTGCGGATCTCGCCGAGCAGGTACTCCCAGAAGTTCACCGGCTTGGTGTGCGGGTTGTCGACGCGGAACACCGTGACGCCCTTGGAGATCCACAGCCGGACGATCCGCAGTACTTCGGCGTAGATCCCCTCGGGGTCGTTGTCGAAGTTGATCGGGTAGATGTCCTGGTACTTCTTCGGCGGGTTCTCGGCGTACGCGATCGAGCCGTCGGCGCGGACCGAGAACCACTTCGGGTGCTCCTTCACCCACGGGTGGTCCGGCGAGGCCTGCAGCGCCAGGTCGATCGCCACCTCGAGGCCGACCTCGCGCGCGCGGCCGACGAAGTACTCGAAGTCCTCGAAGGTGCCGAGCTCGGGGTGGATCGCGTCGTGGCCGCCCTCCTCGGATCCGATCGCCCACGGCGAACCGGGGTCGCCGGGCTTCGGGTCGAGGGTGTTGTTCGGGCCCTTGCGGAACGAGTGGCCGATCGGGTGGATCGGCGGCACGTAGAGGATGTCGAAGCCCATCTTCGCGACGGCCTCGAGGCGCCGCGCCGCAGTACGGAAGGTGCCCGAGACCCACTGGCCGGCCGCTTCGTCGTACGTCGCACCCTCGGAGCGCGGGAAGAACTCGTACCAGCTGCCGTACAGCGCGCGCGTCCGGTCGACCCACACCGGGTACGTCTCGGACGACGTGATCAGCTCGCGCACCGGGTACCGCCCGAGGGCCGCGCGGACCTGGGGCGAGATGCCCGCGGCCAGTCGCGCCTCCGGCGGCAGTGCGCCGTTCGCCAGCGCGTGCGCGGCGTCGCTCAGCGTGGACCGGTCCGCCCGGACAGCAGGTGGTACGCCGGCCGCGGCGCGGTCGAAGAACGCGGCGCCCTCGGCGAACATCAGGTCGACGTCCAGGCCGGCCGGCACCTTGATCTCGGCGTTGTGCCGCCACGTCCCGTACGGGTCGCTCCAGCCCTCGACCGAGAACGTCCACGCGCCCTGCTCCTGCAGCGTCACGTCGACCGTCCAGCGGTCGCTGCCCTGGCCGACCGGCGTCATCAGCATCCGTCTGGTCTGTCCCGACGGCGAGGTCAGTACGACGTTCGCGTTCACGGCGTCATGGCCTTCGCGGAAGACCGTTGCCGCGATGGTGAACGTCTCGCCGACCGCGGCCTTCGCCGGATACGCTCCGGCGTCGACGGTCGGGGTGACGTCGGTGATCGGGATGCGCCCAGTCATGGCGTAGACGAACCTTCGCTTTCCGATTGCGCTTCGGCGGGGTTGGGTACGGACGGCGGACGTGCTCGGGAGCTGCACTGCTGACGTTATCGGTTCCCACTGCCGGTCTGTGACACACACCGCTGCAAAATCTTGCTCGCGTTGCAAGATCGATGCATCCCGAGGGTGTTTTGCGCAGCCGGTCCCGGTACGGTGTCCCGGTGCGAGCGATACGACGATTCTCCGTCCGCCCTGTCCTGCCCGAGCCGCTGACCGGTCTGGGCACCCTGGTGAACAACCTCCGCTGGGCCTGGCACCCGGAGACGCAGGACGTCTTCGAGGCCGTCGACCCGCAACTGTGGCGGAGCACCGGCGGTGACCCGGTCAAGCTGCTCGGCGAGGTCCCGGCGGCCCGGCTCGACGAGCTGGCCCACGACCACGCTTTCCTCCGCCGGCTGGAACTGGCTGTAGCCGACCTGGACAGCTACGTGACCGACGACCGGTGGTTCCAGACCGCGGGCGGCTCGCCGCTCGACGCGGTCGCGTATTTCTCGCCGGAGTTCGGCATCACCCACGTGCTCCCGCAGTACTCCGGCGGTCTCGGCATCCTGGCCGGCGACCACCTGAAGGCGGCCAGCGACCTCGGCGTGCCGCTGATCGGTGTCGGCCTGCTGTACCGGCACGGGTACTTCGCGCAGTCGCTGAACGCCGAGGGCTGGCAGCAGGAGCGTTACCCCCTGGTGGACCCGGACGGGCTGCCGATCAGCCTGCTCCGCGACGGTGACGCCCCCGCGACGATCACGCTCACTCTTCCGGGCAACCGCGAGCTGCACGCGCAGATCTGGGTCGCCCAGGTCGGCCGGGTGCCGCTGCTGATGCTCGACTCCGACATCGAGGAGAACGAGCCGTCCGAGCGCGAGGTGACCGACCGGCTGTACGGCGGTTCGACCGAGCACCGGCTGCTGCAGGAGCTGCTGCTCGGCGTCGGCGGTGTCCGCGCGGTCCGCACGTACTGCCGGATCACCGGCCACCCGGCGCCCGAGGTGTTCCACACCAACGAGGGCCACGCCGGTTTTCTCGGCATCGAGCGGATCCGCGAGCTGGCAGCAGACAAGGACCTCGACTTCGACACCGCGCTCGAGGTGAACCGCGGCGGCACCGTGTTCACCACGCACACGCCGGTGCCGGCCGGTATCGACCGGTTCCCGGTCGAGCTGATCCAGCAGCACTTCTCGCCCGACGTGTTCGGTCCCGAGGTCCCGATCGACCGGATCCTCTCGCTCGGCGCGGAGGACTTCGAGGGCGGCGACCCGGCGCTGTTCAACATGGCGATCATGGGCCTGCGGCTCGCGCAGCGCGCGAACGGCGTCTCGAAGCTGCACGGTGTGGTCAGCCGCGGGATGTTCGCCGGTCTGTGGCCGAGCTTCGACCCGGTCGACGTACCGATCACCTCGATCACCAACGGCGTGCACGCGCCGACCTGGGTGGCGCGTGAGGTCCACGACCTGACGTACGCGAACTACACCACCGAGAGCGACGAGGTGTTCGAGGGTCTGGACAAGACCACCGACGCGCAGATCTGGGAGACCAAGCGGCTGTTGCGGCAGCGCTTCATCGACGACACCCGGTCGCGGGTGCGGCAGTCCTGGATCAACCGCGGCGCCAGCGACGCCGAGCTCGGCTGGGTCGACTCGATCCTGGACCCGGACGTGCTGACGATGGGCTTCGCGCGGCGCGTCCCGTCGTACAAGCGGCTGACGCTGATGCTGCGCGACCCGGAGCGGCTGAAGTCGCTGCTGCTGCACCCGCAGCGGCCGGTGCAGATCGTGATCGCCGGCAAGGCGCATCCGCACGACGAGGGCGGCAAGAAGCTCATCCAGGAGATGGTGCGGTTCGCCGACGACCCGGAGGTGCGGCACCGGATCGTGTTCGTGCCGGACTACGACATCAAGCTCGCGCAGCCGATGTACCCGGGCTGCGACGTCTGGCTGAACAACCCGCTGCGTCCCTACGAGGCCTGCGGTACGTCGGGCATGAAGGCGGCGCTGAACGGTGCGCTCAACCTGTCCATCCGCGACGGCTGGTGGGACGAGTGGTACGACGACGAGTTCGGCTGGGCGATCCCGTCCGCCGAGGGCATCGAGGACACCGACCGGCGTGACGACCTCGAGGCGCACGCGCTGTACGACCTGATCGAGAAGCAGGTCGCGCCGCGGTTCTACGACGGCGAGGTCCCGGGCCGCTGGATCGAGATGCTGCGGCACACGATCAAGGAGCTCGGCCCGAAGGTGCTCGCCACCCGGATGGTGCGCGACTACGTCGAGCAGTTGTACGTTCCGGCCGCGCAGTCGTCGCGCGCGCTGAACTCGACGTACGACGGTGCTCGCGAGCTGGCCGCGTGGAAGAAGAAGGTCCGTGCGGCCTGGCCGCAGATCCGGGTCGACCACGTGGAGCTCCAGGGCCTCGGCGACGTACCGCAGCTCGGGACGACGGTCGGACTGCGGGCGTTCGCGGCGCTGGGCGACCTCGAGCCGTCGGACATCTGCGTCGAGGTCCTGCACGGGCGGGTCGACACCAACGACGAGATCACGGACCCGGTCCGGACGTCGCTGTCGCTGGCCGAGACCTACGAGGGCAACCGGCACCGGTACGAGGGCGAGCTGAAGCTGGACCGCACCGGCCCGTTCGGCTACACGGTCCGCGTCGTGCCGAACCACCAGGGTCTCGCCAGCCAGGCCGAGCTCGGTCTGGCCGCCGGCCCGTCGGACCCCGAGGACCCCGACACCCCCGACCTCCCGGCCGGCTCGGAGTTCTGAGCCACCCACACGCCCCCGCCTGCCTCACCAGGCGGGGGCGTTCTGCTGCCCGGTTCAGGCGCGCCGGGTGCGGACGATCCCGTAGAGGACCAGCGCGGCGGCGAGTGCGGTGAGGGTCAGGGCCGCGACGGTGGTGGCGGTGTGGAATTCGGTGGTTTGGTGGGCGGTCCAGTTCGGGCTGGTGATGGGGCCGGTGAAGAGGACCGCGAGGACGGTGCCGGTGATGGCCAGGCCGGCGCCTGAGGTGACTTCGGTGGCCGTGTCGGTGAGCGCGGCGCCGATCGTGGTGCGGCTGGGCGGGAGGCCACGGAGAACGTTGACTCCGGCAACTACGCCGACGACGCGCATCCCGGCCGCGACCAGGGCGAGCGCGATCGCGACCCAGAGATAGCCGTGACGGCTCAGTACGCCGTACACCGCGAGACCGGCGACGACAGCCGCCGCGCTGATCCACGCGGCACGCTCCAGTCCGACCCGTTCGACGAAGGGGCGGATCAGTGCGCCGCCGGCGACGAGGACGACGACCTGCGGCAGCATCCCGATCGCCGCGAGCCCGGGCGTCCATCCCCAGTCGAGCTGGAGCTGCAGCGTGACGAGGTACCCGAGCCCGGCCGTCGCGAGTCCGGCGGCGGCCTTGAACGCGAGCCCGCTGGACACCAGCGGATGCGCGACCAGCTCGAGGTCCAGCAGCGGGTACGTCGCTGAGCGCTCGCGGAGGTAGAACAGCACGGCCCCGGCAACGGCGCCGGCGGTGAATGCCCACGGGCTCCACGACCCGGCGCCCTCGTTGACGAACAGCGTCGGCGCGACGAGCGCCGGCACAATCGCCGCCGTACCGAGGACTGCGCCTGCGACGTCGATCGGATCGCGGTGCAGGTCGGAAGGTACGTCGGCGGCGATGCCCCGCCTGATGCCGATGATCGCGAGGACCGCGATCGGCACGTTGACCAGCAGCAGCACCTGCCACGGCGCGATCGCGAGCACGAAGCCGCCCGCCGTGGGACCGAGCGCGAGCCCGGCCAGCCCCACCGTCGAGATCAAGGTGGTGGCGCGGACGCGAAGGCCGTCGTCCTCGAACAGCCGGAAGCTCAGCGCCATCGATCCGGGCGTCGTCATCGCGGCCGCGACGCCCATCGCCACCCGGACGGCGATCAGTTGCCCGACCGTGTCGACGAACGCGGTCGCGAGACTCGCCACACCGAGCAGTACGAGCCCGGCGAGCATGACCTGCCGGCGCCCGAACCGGTCGGCGATCGCCCCGAACGCAAGCATCAGCCCGCCGAACACGACCGCGTACGCGCCGGTCACCCACTGGAGCGCGGTGGTCGAAGCGTGCAGTTCGCGTCCGATGGTGGGCAGCGCGACGTTCAGGATCGAGTTGTCGAGCATCTCGAAGAGGAAGACCGCTGAGAGGCCGGCCAGTGCGACCCACGCCTCCCGCAGCGAACGCGGCGCGCCTGCTATGACAGTTGCCTGAGTTGAGGACATGCCACTAAGTTAACTGACTAAGCTTAGTGACACAAGAGAGCGAGGTCGCAGATGCCCAGAACCGCAGCCCGCGGCGGACCGCAGACGCGCGCCCGGATCTCGCAGGTCGCCACCCAGTTGTTCCTGGAGCGCGGCTTCGACGAGGTCACGGTCGCCGAGGTCGCGCGCGAGGCCGGCGTGTCGAGCGTGACCGTGTTCAAGCATTTCCCGCGCAAGGAGGACCTGCTCCTCGACCGCGCCGACGATGCGATGGACGTCCTGCGTACGGCGGTGCGCAACGGCGGCGACGTACTGGCGTCCCTGCATGAGGCGACGCTGCGCCTGGCGGACGAGCGGCACGCACTGTCCGGGCTCAAGGACGGTTCGGTCCCGTTCTTCGCGACGGTTGCGGCGTCACCGGCCCTGATCGCCAGGGCCCGGGAGGTCGCCGACGAGCTCCGGCAAACCCTCGCCGACGAGCTGGCCGGCGCGGGGTCAGGGTCCGAAGAGGACGCCGATCTTCTGGCGGCGTTCTTCGTGGCCGGCTACACCACGGTCCTCAGCGAGACCGCCCGCCGCCAGCTGGCGGGCGACGCCGCGGACGAGGTGGCCGATGACCACCGCGCCCGCGTCGATCGGCTCCTGGACCGGCTTCGCTCCGGGTTTGGAGGGTGACTGTCCACTCAGACGAGATCCACCCACTCGAACGGGGGCTTGCCGGCGGGTGACGTGACGAAGGAGCGGCCGGTGAACGTCAGGCCGGGGTGGGTGCGGTAGAGGTCGTCGACCTCTTTCGTGGCCGTCTCGTCTCCGTTGTCGGAGGCAACCATCAGCCGGGCGATCCGGTCGGTGAGCTCGACGTCGGCGCCGTCCAGCCTGTCGGACATCGCGCCCCAGTTGTCCCAGAGCAGGAGTTCGTCACCGTTGAGGTGGGCCAACTGGTAGTGCACGTAGTTGCGGATGAACCAGCCGCCGTGCAGCTTCAGCGGAGCATCCGGGGTCGGGTCGGCGCCGTACAGATCGCCGTCGAGCTCCCCGGCCCGGTACCCGAGCCACACCTCGGCCGCCGACCGGAACGGCCCGGCCGGGATGTCCGCCACATCGAAGGGGTAGGTGCCCGGCTCGAGTTCGGAGTCGATCATCACCCACCGTTCGCTGTTGAAGTACTCGGCGACCACGTGGTCATGGTTGAACCCTTCGGCGAAGTATTCCGCGAACCCGACCCGGCTGCGGGCCGGGATCCCCTTGTGTCGCAGGGCGGAAACGAACAGCAGTGTGTGGTCCCGGCAGCACCCCACGACCCGGTCGACCGGCTCCCGCGGCTCCGCGAGCGGCGTACCGTTGCGCGAC
>DASXXB010000251.1:0-15768 GCA_036503355.1 Kribbella sp.
TCGCTGTCCTGCGAGGACCCGCTGACCGGGCTGTCCAGCCTTGCGCACCTGCGGTCCCGGCTGGGCGAGCTCTACCGAGAGGCGGAATTCCGTGGAACTTCCGTACCGCAAACCCACGCACTGGTGGTTGTCGAACCGCTCAATCCCCCGGGTACGTCGCCGTTCGACCGCGAGCTCCGCCTCGTCGACGTCGCGGAGTGCCTGCGGATCGTCTTCTGCGGCGGTGACGTACTGGGCCGCGTCGGCACACACCGCGCGGCGGCGCTCGTCGGCCGCGAGCCGAACCTGCCGGAGCAGGTCGCGACGGTACGAGCCCTGATCACGCAGTGGCGGCTGGACACCGACGTACCGCAACTGGCCCGGATCTGGATCGAGGGCCTGCCCGGTAGCGACGCCATGGCCGGGAGGTTGCTCGACGAGCTGGCCAGACCCTGAGACCTGCGTCCGGGCGCCTACAGGGGGGCGCCCGGGCGCAACAGACCGGTGGCGGATCGCCTAACACGGGGTGGGCGAGCCGCCGCCGCTTGCCGTTCAGCCTTTCTGAGGCCGGACCTTCTGGGGCAGGACCTTCTGAGGCAGGACCTTCTGGGGCGCTGCTTTCCGGGCGCGGCTATCTAGGGGACGACCACGACGACCGGGGCGTCCTTGCGGCAGGTCAGCCGGTGGCCGAGCGAGCCGGTCAGGCGGTGCAGCCGCTTCGCGGACCGGCCGACCACGACAAGCCGGGCGTCGACCTTCCGCGCGACGTCGGACAGTGTCCCGATAGCGTCGCCGTACTCACCGACGAAGCTGAGCTCCACGCCGGCCTCGTGCGCGCGCCGGTCTGCCTCGGCCTCGAGTTCGCCGGCGAGCTCACGCTGGTTGTCCTGCGCGGCGGCGTAGTCGTACGGGACGCCGAGCGCGGCGGTCGGGTCGGAGTACGGCATCACGTAGACCGCGACCAGGTGGCCGTTGGTGCGCAGTGCCTCGCCGACCGCCCACGCGAACGCGTCCCAGCTCGTGTCCGATCCGTCGATCCCGACGACGATCGCGGGTGTTCCGACGGCGCGCCCCTGGGGGAGCGGGGTACGCCGTGCTTCGGCGTCGTAGTTCATCTGGTCACCTCTTCGGCCACGGGGTGCGGCTGTCCTGGGTCTCGCCGGCCAGCTGGATCAGGCGCGCGAGCGCCGGTACGGCGGCCTCGAGGGCGCCGGCGTCCTGGTCGTCGAGCTTGTCGATCAGATCGGTCAGCGTCGACGCGCCCTCGGTCCGCATGTCGCGGAGCCGGGCGCTGCCGGCGTCGGTGATGGCGACGAGCACGACGCGGGCATCGGTGGAGTCGCGCCGGCGCTCGGCCAGTCCGAGGTCGGCCAGCTGGGTGACCAACGCGGTCATCGACGGCTGCGTCACTTCCTCGCTGACCGCCAGATCCGTCAGCCGCCGCGGGCCGGTGCGCTCCAGAGTGGACAGGACGGAGGCCGCCGTCAGGCTCAGCGTCCGCGGCCGGCGCCGGATCGCGAGCGTCGCCAGACCGAACAGCGTCTCGCCCACAGTGGCGCTGCGTGTACTCATACGACAAGTATAGGCACAGTTATATAGACCAGCCTATGTGACCTGCAACCTGTCGGCGGTCCTGTCTAGGCTGGCCCCATGTGCGGTAGGTATGCGTCCGGCCGGGCCCCGTCCGATCTTGTCGCGGAGTTCGAGATCGAGGCCGGCAACGTGCGCGAGTCCGTCGAGGAGCTCGGCGAGAACTACAACGTCGCGCCGACCAACCAGGTGATCGCCGTCGTCGAGCGGAAGAACCGCGAGCAGCCCGGCGAGACGATCCGCAAGCTGACCACGGTCAAATGGGGCCTGGTGCCGTCGTGGGCCAAGGACACGTCGATCGGCAACCGGCTGATCAACGCGCGGATGGAGACGGTCGCCGAGAAGCCCGCCTTCAAGAAGGCGTTCGCCACCCGCCGCTGCATCCTGCCCGCCGACGGGTACTACGAGTGGTACACCGCCGAGGAGAAGGTGAACGGCAAGCCCGTCAAGCAGCCGTACTTCATCCACCCGCCGGACGGCAGCGTGCTGGCGATGGCCGGGCTGTACGAGATCTGGCGCGACAGGTCGGTCGAGGACCCCGAGTCCGACGAGGCCTGGCTGTGGACCTGCACCGTCCTGACCACGTCTGCCACCGACGACCTCGGCCGGATCCACGACCGGATGCCGCTGCTCGTCGAGCGCGAGCGGTACGACGCCTGGCTCGACCCGCTCTCCTCGAACCCCGACGACCTGCTCGAACTCCTGGTCCCCGCCGCCCCCGGCCGCCTCGAGGCCTACGCCGTGTCGAAGGCGGTCAGCTCGGTCAAGAACAACGGCCCCCACCTCCTAGACCCCCTCCCACCCAACGGCGAAGACCCCCAAGACACCCCAACCACCCTCTTCTAACCCACCCCCCGCTCGCCCCGCCATCCGCGCGCAGGCCCAACGGGCCACCCGCGCACGTACAGGTGGACAGGGCGAGTTGGTGGTGGGTGGTGCGCCTGAGCGTGATCGTGTTTGTGCGTACGGTGTCTCGCGGGTGCTCTGCCTGCCGAGCTGTACACGTGCGCCGACCTCGACGCTCACCTGTCACGCAGGTGAGGCGGTCCGGGCCTCGGGTGGGGGTGCCGACCCGCCGTGTGTGTGGTGCGGGTCCGGCGTCGGGGGGTGACAGGATGGGGCGGGTGACCGACGAACGGATTGTGGGGACGCCGCACGGTGAGGCGCGGATCGTGGCGCACCGCGCCCGGCGCCCGGTGGCGACGCTGGCCCTCGGTCACGGTGCCGGGGCCGGGATCGAGTCGGGTGACCTGGCCGCGCTGGCCGGCCGGCTGCCGAAGCAGGACATCAACGTGTTCCTGATCGAGCAGCCCTGGCGCCGCGCCGGCCGCAAGCTGGCACCCGCGCCGAAACTTCTCGACGAGGCGTGGATCTCGATCATCGGACAGCTCCGGGTCCGGACGCCGCTGGTGATCGGCGGCCGGAGCGCCGGCGCCCGGGTCGCCTGCCGGACGGCGAGCAGCTTGGGTGCTTCCGGCGTACTGGCCCTCGCTTTTCCGCTGCACGCACCGGGGAAGCCGGAGAAGTCCCGGGTCGGCGAGCTCCAGGGCGCTGGGCTGCCGACGCTGGTCGTCCAAGGGGAGCGGGACCCGTTCGGTACGCCGGAACAGTTCCCGCCGCTGACCGAGATGGCGGTCGTGCCGGACGCCGACCATTCCTTCAAGGTGCCGAAGCGCGCCGAGCTGGACCAGCAGGAGACCTACGACCTGCTGGTCGAAGCTGTGTTCGAATGGGTGGTCCGAGAGGTGTCCGGCTGAGGCTGGGAATGCCCCCGTGACCGGGCGTGTTGTGACGAACATGATGGCGACGAGCGAGGCTCCGGCGAGGACTGCTGGCAAGACCCCGGTATTCTCGATCCCGATGCCGACTCCCACCACGACCGAGACTCCCGAGCAGCGCACCGCGCGGTTCGAGCGCGAAGCGCTGCCTTTCCTGGACCAGATGTACGCCGCGGCGATGCGGATGACCCGTAATCCGTCGGACGCCGAAGACCTGGTGCAGGACACCTTCGCGAAGGCGTACAGCTCGTTCCACCAGTTCACGCCGGGCACCAACCTGAAGGCGTGGCTGTACCGGATCCTGACCAACACGTTCATCAACGGCTACCGCAAGCGCCAGCGCCAGCCGACCCAGTCGCCGACCGAGGAGATCGAGGACTGGCAGCTGACCGCTGCCGAGTCGCACACTCCCGGCGGGCTGAAGTCGGCCGAAGCGGTCGCGCTCGAGCACCTGCCCGACTCCGACGTCAAGTCGGCCCTGCAGTCCATCCCGGAGGACTTCCGGCTGGCCGTGTACCTGGCCGACGTCGAGGGCTTTGCCTACAAGGAGATCGCCGAGATCATGGGCACACCGGTGGGCACCGTGATGTCGCGGCTGCACCGCGGCCGGCGTCAGCTGCGTGACCTGCTGGGCGACTACGCGCGGGATCGCGGCCTGATCCCGGACGAGAGCACCGACGCGAGCGCCGGCGAGACCGTGGAGAAGGAGGAGTCGTGAGCTGCGGCGAGCACCACGACGTCGACTGCGGAGAGATCCTGCAGCGGGTTTACGTCTTCATCGACAACGAGCTCGAGGACGCGAGTTCCGACGAGATCCGCCAGCACCTCGAAGAGTGCGCCCCGTGTCTCGACGAGTACGACCTGGAACGTTGCGTCAAGAAACTGGTCCACCGCTCCTGCGGCTCCGACCACGCCCCGGACGCCCTCCGCCAGAAAATCCTTCTCCGGCTCACCCAAATCCAAATAGATTCGACAACCATCACCGATTGATTCGGCTTCCGGTCAGATGGCGTAGACGAGGATCTCGTACTTGTCCATTTCGCCACGACCGAGTTTCTCGAGGAGTTCGCGGGCGTCCTTGTAGTAAACCTCGGACCCGTTCCGCAGCACTGCCAATGCGCTGTGCAACTGCTCGGCGGCGGCGCTCCGATCGCCCCGGGCCGCATTGATTCTCGCGAGTTCGACGTACAGCCGCCCTTCGCGTTCGACATCGCGCGATACCCGGGCCATCTCCAATCCCGCCTCGATGTGGTCGGCGGCTGTGCCGAAGTCGCCCTGGGCGGCGTGTGCGATCGCCAGCAGATGATGGCTTTCGCCCTGGAAGGTGGCGTCTCCGGCGAGCTCCACGACGTGCAGTGCCTGCGTCCCCATCCGGACGGCGTCCTGGTGCCGTCCGACCTGGACATGCACGAATGCGGCGTTCAGGTAGCGCTTGAAGATCGCTCGCGAATCACCTGCCTGCTCGGCCAGCGCGATGCCCGCGGCAAATGCTTCGTCGGCCGCCGCGAAGTCGCCGATCCGGTCGTAGAGCCCGCCGACTGCGGTCAGCGAGACACCCTCCAGCGTCGTGTCCTTGATCGTGCGGCTGAGCGCGAGGGCAATCCGCCCGTACGCCAGCGCGTCGTCGATCTGTCCCTCGAGCCCGAGCAAGTAGGCCAGCGAGGAGCAGCAGCGGGCCTGGCCGAAGAGATCCTCGATCTCGGCGAACATCCGCAGTGCGACCTGGATACGGGCGATCGCCGCTCCGGCGGCGCCGGTCTCGGCGTCGGGGATCGCGCCGTCGTGCTGCAGCCAGGCGGCCGTCGAAGGGCGGTCGTGGCGTCGCGCGAGCTCGATCGCGCCCGCGGTCAGCTCGCGCATCTCCTGCCAGCGTCGTCGTGACTCGTGATAGCCGAACAGGGCGAGCGGCAGCTCCGCGAGCAGCACGCTGCCGGACAGACCCGACTGCTTTGCCTGCCGGAAGCGATCCATCAGGTTCCGCTGCTCGGTGTCGAGCCAGCGCAAGGCGGCTTCCCGGCTGCTGAAGGTCGGAAGCAACCCGCTGACGCCGACGGTGGCCAACGGCAACCGTGGGCTGGTCGAATGCGTGAGGGCCTGTGAGATCCACCCGGCCTCGGTGTAGTAGCGCAGAACCCGGGCCAGGGCGTCGTCGCGCTCCGGCTGGCTCAGCGTGCGGTCGGCGACCTCGCGCCCGTACGCACGGATCAGGTCGTGGAACCGATAGCGCGCGGGCGCGATCGACTCGAGCAGGTTGAGGTCGACCAGGCGCTCGAGGATCGCATCCGCCCGGCGGAGTGGAACCTCCAGAAGCGCGGCCGCGATTCCCGTCGCCAGGTCGGACCCGTCCGGAACCGCGAGCACCGGCAGCGCAGCGGCCGCCTGCCGGTCGAGATCGCGGTCGCTGGTTTCCAGGAAGTGCACCGAGCTGGCGATGCTGGCGCGCACTCCGGTCTCGTCGGAGCCGAGGCTGTCGAGCCGGCGCACCTCGTCGCGCAGCAGATCGACGAAATGCTGGATCGGCCACGTCGGCCGGGTCGCCAGCCGACCACCCACGAGGCGGATCGCCAGCGGCAGCCGGCCGGAGTACGACGCCAGCACCCGCGCGGCATCTGGCTCCGCGGCGACGCGGTTCGGCCCGATGACACCGGAGAGCAGGTCGACGGACTCCGACTCCGACAGCGCGTCGAGGAGGATCTGGCGGGCGCCCGGCAGGTTGGCCAGCGAGCCCCGGCTGGTGATGATCGCACCGGCTCCCGCATGCCCGGGCAGGAGCGGCAGGACCTGAGCGACGTCCGCGGCGTTGTCGAGCAGCAGGAGCACCCGGCGGCCGGCGAGCTGGGAACGCAACAGGGCGGCGGCTTCGTCGACGTTGTCGGGGATCGAGGCGACGTCGGAGCCGAGCGAGCGCAGCAGGTGTCGCTGGGCGTCCGCGTGGGTCATCGGCGCGCCCGGCCCGTAGCCGCGAAGGTTCAGGTAGAGCTGACCGTCCGGGTAGCTGTCAGCAAGCTTGTGCGCGGCATGCACGGCAAGCGTGGTCTTGCCGATTCCGCCCATGCCGGTGACGGTGACGAGGCCGACGGCCGCGGTGCCGTCCTCGGTCGAATCCCGAAGTACCGCAAGGATTGCGTCGACCTGGGCGGCGCGGCCGGTGAAGTCCGGCGCGGCCGGTGGCAGCTGCCAGGGTGTCGGAACCTGGTCGGTCGAAGGATCCTTCGGCGGCCGCCGGGTGCCGAGCTTGCCGCGGGCAACGGTGCGGAACTCGTCGGCCTCGGCGGGCGTGAGGGCAAGCGCTTGGGTGAGGGCACGGACGGTGTCGGCGCGCGGGCGGCTGCGGGTGCCGCGTTCGAGGACGCTGATGGCCTGTTCGCTGAGGCCGGCGCGCTCGGCGAGGGCGACCTGGGTGAGGCCGGCGCGAGCACGGAACGTACGGAGCAGCTCGCTCAGTGTCGGCGCAGCCGGCTCGCTCACTTCCGCACACTCCTTGGATCCAGACCCGATATCGGTCGGCACCGGAAACGTCCGGGGCCAACTCTAGGGCGATCCGCCGACGAGCGGTGGCCGTTGTCCACAGGTCTTGCGCCGGATCGCTGAATACCCAACGATCGTTTGAAAGATAGCATTCAGTACGCGGACGTGGACTCTCCGAATACAGGACCTCTGGTTTAGCTGGTCTGCTGTAAAGCTGTGACCAAATCGCAAAGACCCCGGATTTCTCCGAGGTCCTCGCTGTCTGTAGCCGCCTGGGTCAGGCGTTCGGGCGCTTGCCGTGGTTAGCGCCCTTCTTCTTGCGTGCACGGCGCTTCCGGCCGGTCTTTCCCATTCCTAAGCCTCCTTGAAACAACTGCAAAGAGTCACAGTCTCTCATACCACAGCCGAGGCTGTTGCAGTCGGCGGCTGGTCACGATCGGGCTTACAGTGTTTCGGCGCAGCTAGTAGGAGCAAAATACGTATCAGTCAGCGAGTGCTGTCTGCCCCCCTACGCCCCGCTAGAACTGCGGGGCGTAAGACTGCGAGCGCTGATAGGAGGTGACGTATCATGAGCGGCGACTTCTGGGACTGGTGATCCGGCATTCCGGACGGAAGCAGGGTGGTCGAGGCATGCGGCATCACGCGCTTCGTGTCTTCGTCTCTGCGGCGTCCTTGCTGGCTGTTGTCATCGTTGTGCTGGCGTTCACCCATGTCACAGACATCTGGACGCTGTGTGCACTGTGTGTTCTGATGCTGATCGGCGGCTTTCTCCGATTCTCGGTCGGCAGCACGTATTTGGCCTCGCTGGACTCGGTCGTACTGATGACGGTCTATGTCATCAGCGGTCCGTGGGCCGCCGTCATCGCCGCCGCAGTTGCGTACCTGCCGCAACTACGCCGGCGGCTACCGTGGGAGCGGCGCACCTTCAACGTCGCTCAGCGCGTCCTGGCCACCGCGGCCGGTGGTATTGCCTACTCGCTGGCAAACGGCCCGATCGGCGACAAGGCACTCGATCACGAGTTCCGCGCGATCGCGGCAACCATGGCGGCAACGGTCGCTCTGCACATCGCCAACGCGGCGCTGGTGTCCCTGGTGATCTGGATCGACGGGAAGGCCAGCCCGGTCGACTTCCTCCGGAAGGTCGTCGTTCCGACCTTCTTCCCGATGGCCGGCTACGGCTTTCTCGGTCTGTTGCTGGCGGTCGTGTGGCTCGGAGGGCTCGGGCCGGTCGCAGGCCTGCTGGTGCTGGTGCCGTTGCTGTTCGCCCGCTGGGCCCTGTCGCAGTACGAGGCCGAGAAGAACGCCCAGGCCGCGACGTTGCGCGCGTTCATCCAGGTCATCGAGACCAAGGACCTCTACACTCGCGGCCATTCCGAGCGGGTCAGCGAAGGCGTCGGCATGCTCGGCCGGCAGCTCCGGCTGTCGCCCGACCGGCAGGCCGCGCTGGAGAACGCCGGCCTCCTGCACGACGTCGGCAAGGTCGGCGTACCGACCCGGATCATCCGCAAGCCCGGCAAGCTCGACGAAGGCGAGATGGACGCGATCCGGTTGCACCCGGCGCGGGGCGTCGAGCTGATCGGGAACATCCCGTTCCTCGAGGAAGTGAAGTCCGCGGTCCTGCACCACCACGAGAAGTACGACGGCACCGGCTACCCGGCGGGCCTGAGCGGCACCAACATTCCGTACTTCGCCCGGATCATCGGGATCGTCGACGCGTTCGACTCGCTCACCTCGACCCGCTCCTACCGTCCGGCGCGCACCGTGGACGAGACGCTCGCGATCCTGACCAAGGACAAGCTCACCCATTTCGACCCGGCGCTCGTGGATGCGTTCGTCGATGTGATCAAGCGCGAGGGCTGGACGGCGCCGGTCGCCGAGCAGCCCGCGCCGGACACCACCGTCCAGATGGCCGTGGACCACGACGACCTCAGCCTCGGCAGCGGCGGTGGCGCGTCCGGAACCGCCGCGGGGCCGATGTGACGAGACAGGATTCGGCTGCCGGTATGGACGAACGGCGGATGGGCAGCGGCGTCGTGATCGTGGTCGCCGGCCTCGGAGTAGGCCTGGTGTCCGCCGTGCTGACCGCCCGCGAGGGTGTGACCGAGTGGTCGTTCGCGCTGACCTTCGGTGCCTTGATCGCGATCGGCGAGATGGTCCAGTTCAACGTCGACCGGACCCGCAACCGGGCCCCGATCGCGACCAGTGCGGCGCTCGCCTACGCGATGCTCAGAGGCCCCTCGGTGGAGACGCCGCCGAGCGTCGCGCAGATCATCGTGGTCGCCACGCTCGCGACCATGATCGGGATCTGCCCGCGGGCGATCGCCGGTCTGCGGTGGGACATCGTCGTCTCCAGTCGCCGCGCTCTGTCGGTCGCGTGTACGGCCCTGGTGTTCTCCGCGGTGATCCCGCTCGACCTCGGCTGGAACGGGTCCTGGCGGCACGCTGCACCGCTGTGCCTGGCGATGTTGCTGGGCGTCCTGACCGCCGGTGTCGTGGACGCGCTCGTCGGTGCGGGGCAGGCCACCGAGACGGAGAACAAGCCCTTCCCGGCGGCGCTTCGCGACGAGCTGACCGTGATGGGGCAGATCGGGATGGCGATGGGTCTCGGTGGCGTGCTGCTGGCCGCCGGTACGTCGCTGCTCGGGCTCTGGGCGGTGCCGCTGGTCGTTGTGCCGTTGTTGCTGACGCAGTTTGCGTTTCGGCGGTTTGCTTCGGCTCAGCGGACTTACCGGACGACGGTGCGGTCGATGGCTCGGAGTACGGAGATTGCCGGGTTCAGCAGTCCGGGGCAGAACGCGCGGACGGCGGCGCTGGCGGTGGCGATCGGCAACGATCTGGGGCTCACGCCGGCCCGGATGGAGGCGTTGGAGTACGCCGCTCTGCTGTCAGGCGTCGGCCAGCTGGCACTCGCGGATCCGAGTCCTGGTGGGGCGTCGTTGCTGCGTACGCGGGAGGAGCGCCGGCGGGCCGCGGAGATCGGGGCGGCGGTGATCGAGCGGTCCGGCGTACTGGATCATGTCGCGGAGATCGTCCGGCACTCCAACGATCCGTACCGGCACGGGCGGGCCAACGACGCGTCGATCCCGGTGGAGAGCGGGATCGTCAACGTCGCGCTGGCGTATGAGCAGCTCGAGGGTGAAGGGTCGGGGCAGACGCCGGACAAGGCGATGGAGTCGATCGGACTGGGCATCGGCGCGGAGTACGACCCGGTCGTGGTCGAGTCACTCCGCCGCGTCGTCGGCCGCGGCTTCCGTTTCTGAGCTGACCGGACGCCCGTGGCGAGCCCGTGGCGCGTCGAGTTCGCGACTCGCCTCCGGGGACAGCCGGATCAGTGCGGGCGTGCCGGCACACGGCTCCAGGGCCTCCCACACCGGAGCGCTCGTCGCCGGTACGCGGCCCGAGCCGCCCATCCCGGCGTACAGCAGGAGACCTGCGCCGGCTGCGATCAGTACGTCACCGGGGCTGATCGCCTGCCCCAGCCCAGGAAGGGCTACGGGTACGACGTCACCGAGCCACGGCAGCCTGGTCCCGCTGCCGGCGACCTCGTGCCGCGCGTCCATCACCACCGCGTTGCCGACGCCCGCACGTTCCAGTGCCCGCAGCGATACCGGCATCGCGCCGTTGAGGGCGACCACCAGGGCGTTGCTCAAGAAGCCCAACGCCAGCAGGCCTACGCCCGGGTGGCGCAGGTTCATCCGCAGGAAGACCACGATGCAGGCCGCGGAGCCGATCAGCCCGACCGGGTACGCCGTACCGCCGAAAAGCGAGCCGAGCAACTGGCCGATCGCCGCCGCGGCCAGCCAATGCACACCGGACAAGGTGTTGCCGGCCAGATTGCCGAACCGTCCACCGGTCGCGAGGGCCGCCCCGGCGGCGAGCACCATGACGAGGAGGACCAGCAGCACGGAAGAGATTCTGCCGAATCAGCGGCCCGAATCCGGGCAAGCTGACCCCGCAGCGTGTCGACTTAACCGCAAAACGTGACGGCACCCACGAGAAAGGCGGCGGCCCGGAGATCTCCGGACCGCCGCCGCAGGGAACGTCAGGGCTTGACCGCTGCCGCCCCGCCGTCCTCGATGACGTCGGCCACGCCCGGGTCGCCGCGGTCCGCGGTGTAGTCCGACGCATGCGTGGTGTCGATGCCGTCGGCCACCTTCAGCGCCCGGAACAGGAACGTCAGCACGATCACCACGATCAGGTTCAGCACGAACGCCGTCAGCGCGATGTAGGCCGGCGTATCGGTGAACGGGATCTTCGCCAGCGAGCTACCGAAGTGTTTCTTGGTCGCCGGGTTCACCTGGCTGTACGCCGTGTACGTGCCGTACACCATCGCCACCGCCCAGCCGGCCAGCAGCGCGTACCGGTGGAACCAGCGCGTGTAAAGCCCGACCACGATCGCCGGGAACGTCTGCAGGATCCAGATCCCGCCGAGCAGCTGCAGGTTCAGCGCGATCGTCTTGTCCATCCCGAGCACGAACACCAGCGCGCCGACCTTCACCAGCAGGGACGCGAGCTTGGACACCTTCGCCTCGTTGGCCGGTGTGGCGTCGGGCTTGATGAAGGCGCGGTAGATGTTGCGGGTGAACAGGTTGGCGGCCGCGATCGACATGATTGCCGCCGGCACCAGCGCGCCGACCGCGATCGCCGCGAACGCGATGCCCGCGAACCAGGACGGGAACTCCTGGTCGAACAGCCGCGGGATCGCCAGCTGCGGGTTCGCGAGGCCGTCCAGGCCCTTCACGTTCACGTTCGCCTTGATCGCCATGAAGCCGAGCAGTGCGAGCAGCCCCAGCAGCAGCGAGTACGCCGGGAGGATGGCCGCGTTGCGCCGTACGACGTTGCGCGTCTTCGTCGACAGCACCGCGGTGATCGAGTGCGGATACATGAACAGTGCCATCGCGGAGCCCAGGGCCAGCGTCCAGTAGGACACGTAGCCCGAGTCGCCGGGGACGAAGACCCCGGTGGGCTTGCCGGTCGCCGCGCTCGGCTTGGCCATCTTCTCCTGCGCCGCGTTGAAGATGCTGTCCCAGCCGCCGAGCACGTGCGGCAGGTAGAAGATCGCGACCAGGATCACCACGTAGATCAGGAAGTCCTTGACGAACGCGATCATCGCCGGCGCCCGCAGACCCGACGAATAGGTGTACGCCGCGAGGACGGCGAACGCGATCAGCAGCGGGAGGTCCTTGGCCAGCGTGTTGTTGCCGCCGAGCCCCATCGTCTCGAAGACCGCCTGCATACCGACCAGCTGCAGCGCGATGTACGGCATCAGCGCGAGGATGCCGGTCACCGCGACCGCCAGCGAGAGCGCCTTGCTGCCGTAGCGGCCGGTGACGAAGTCGGCCGGCGTCACGTACCCGTGCCGGTGCGAGACCGACCACAGCCGGGCCATGAAGATGAACACGATCGGGTACGCGACGATCGTGTACGGCACCGCGAAGAAGCCGCTGATCGCACCGGTCGCGTACATGGCGGCGGGCACCGCGATGAACGTGTACGCCGTGTAGAGGTCGCCGCCGAGCAGGAACCAGGTGATGAACGTGCCGAACCCGCGACCGCCCAGGCCCCACTCGTCGAGGTTGTCGAGGTGGCCCACGCTGCGCCAGCGCGCGGCCAGGAAGCCCATCACGGTGACGACGGCGAAGATCACCACGACGATGATCAGCTGCACCCAGTCGACCTTGGTGTTCACTGGCCGTCCTCCTTCGCGGCCGCCGGGGCGTCGGCGGCCTCCGGGTCGCCGAGGCCCTGCGCCGCGCGGCGCTTGCGCTCCTCGGCGCGGACCAGGCGGTAACTGATGCTGACCAGGATCGCGGAGAGGAAGACCCAGAGCAGCTGGTACCAGTAGAAGAACGGGAAGCCCCACAGATGCGGGTCCTTCTTGGCGTACGTCGGCACCAGGAGCGGCACGACGATCGCCACCACCACCAGCACACCGGAGATCCAGTACGCGGGTCTGATCGCGGACAATCGGGACACTGCAAACCTCCTCGGGACACCTAACGATGCGGCAGGCGCACCGCTGCACGCTACCGTCCGGAAACCGGTCGTACCAGACCATCGGGGACGTGCGCGGATAACGAAAAGGGCATGCCATCTGGCCGCCGTGGCAACGATTGCCGAGCTGCCTCAGGAGGTCGTCGCCGGCCGGTAGATATAGGGCTGCGACGCCTGCACCGCTTCGGTCAGCATCAGCAGCAGGTCCGCGCGGGCCTCGATCGGGCGGCCGAACAGCTCGTCGTCTCCGGGGATCGGGAAACCCTTCACCCCGATCGCGAGCTGGCTCAGCAGGACGTGCAGCACACCGCGGGCGTTGAAGACATTCGGCGAGGGCCACTCGGGCAGCGTCTCGTGCATCAGTGGCTGCTGGCCGGCGGTGGCAGCGATCGGCTTCAGCCAGCGCTCGAGCTCGTCGCTGGTCAGCATGTTCCGGTGCAGGATCGTCATCACCGCGTGCGCGACCCGGTCGTGCTCCTCGTGCACCCAGCGGTACGGCGTCTCCTTGACGATCCGGTCCGCGAGGACGTCGAGCAGCGCCCGCAGAACACCGGCGTCGCAGTGCCGCGACCGGGCCAGGGCGCCGATCGCGTCGGCGCCATGGGCAACGGCATGCGCCCAGCCGCAGTCCGGCACGTACCCGCGCAGGTCGCGCTCGCGCAGCAGCCAGGTCGCGAGCCGGTCGCCCCAGCGCATCACCACCTCGTCGTGCACCAGAAACTCTGCGTTGTCGCGGTGGATCACCTCCGCCAGGGTCAGCGCGGTGAACGAACGGCGGAAGACCGTGTCGGTGCCGTCCTCACCGAGCCCGTAGTTCAGCCCGGCGCAGAGCCCGTCACCGAACCCCGGCAGCAGGTCGTCGTACACCCCGCGCTCGAGCCAGGTGGCAAGCGTCGGGTAGGCCAGGGCGTCACGGACCTGGGGGTTGGTGCTGGCCAGTCCGCGGACCAGCTCCTCGGTGAGCTCGGTCAGCGTACGGTCGTGCGGCACCGCGTAGTCCGCGGCCATCACGTCCTGCCAGTACGTCGACTCCACCCGAGCATCCTTTCATCTGTAGCTGATCAATCAACACCCACACACGCCCTCTTGTCGAGCGGACCAGCGGTCACCCTGGTATAAGGCTCTCGGTAGCATCGGGGCGTGCCGTCTTTGACCGATGTGGCGCGCAACCACACCACGCTCGACCAGGCCGACCTGGACCGTCTGCAGCTGCTCGTCTCCGACTGGCAGATGCTCGCCGACCTGTCGTTCGCCGACCTGGTGCTCTGGCTGCCGGACACCGAAGGGCTGGGCTTCTGGGCCGGTGCGCAGATGCGCCCGACGACCGGTCCCACGGCGTACCTGGACGACATTGTCGGCAGCTTCATCCCGCGCGGCCGCCGGCACCTGCTGGACCAGGCGTACGACGGCGGCCGGATCTGCCGCGAGGGCGACCCGGAATGGCGCGACGACGTACCGGTCCGGGTCGAGACCATCCCGGTACGCCGGGGCTCCCGGGTGATCGCGGTGATCGCGCGCAACACCAACCTGCTCGGGGTCCGTACGCCGTCCCGCCTGGAGATCGCGTACCTGCAGAGCGCGACGGACCTGGCCCGGATGATCACCGACGGCATCTTCCCGTACGGCGGCGAACGGCTGCTGTCCACCACGCCACGGGTCGGTGACGGCTGCATCCGGATCGATCGGCACGCCATGGTGACGTTCGCCAGCCCCAATGCGTTGTCGGCGTACCGCCGGATGGGTCTGGTGACCGACCTGGTCGGCTCCCGGCTGAAGGACGTGACCGCGGAGTTGCTGCATTCCGGACAGAAGGTCGACGACGTGCTCGCGTCGGTCGTCACCGGGCGGGCGGCCAAGGAGATCGAGATCGAGAACTCCGACACCACGCTGTTCCTGCGCGCGATCCCGCTGCGCGCCGACGGGCAGCACGTGGGAGCGCTGATCCTGCTCCGGGACGTGACGGAGCTGCGCAGCCGGGAACGGGAGCTGGTCACCAAGGAGGCGACCATCCGGGAGATTCATCATCGCGTCAAGAACAACTTGCAGACGGTCGCCGCGTTACTGCGGATGCAGGCCCGGCGGATCACCGTCCCGGAGGGACAGGCCGCGCTGGCCGAGGCGGTCCGGCGGGTCGGGTCGATCGCGATCGTCCACGAGACGCTGTCGGAGTCGTTCGACGAGCACGTGGACTTCGACGACGTTGCCGACCGGGTCGGCGCGATGGTCGCGGAGGTGTCGACGGTCGCGACCACGGTCCAGACACAACGGCGCGGCTCCTTCGGCGTGCTGGACTCCGAGGTCGCGACGCCGCTGGCGATGGTGCTGACCGAGCTCATGCAGAACTCCGTGGAGCATGCCTTCGGAACCCGCGACGGGGGAGCGGCCAGCGGTTCGATCGAGCTCACCGCGGAACGTTCGGTCGGCCGTCTGCACGTCGACGTGATCGACGACGGGTCGGGCCTGCCGGCGAACTTCGACTCCGAGCTGTCCGGCAACCTCGGCCTGTCCATCGTCCGCACACTCGTCATCGGCGAGCTGGACGGGACCCTGACGTTCGGCGACCGGCACGACGGCAAGCCCGGTACCCAGGTGACCCTGGACATCCCTGTGAAGGACTGACCGGCGGCAGAAACACTAAGGCCCCGCGGAGCGTTCCGCGGGGCCTCGAGGAGGACTTGCTCAGGCGGTGCGAATGCGTTGACGGGCGTTGCGGCGCTTCAGCGCGCGGCGCTCGTCCTCGCTCAGCCCGCCCCAGACACCGTGGTCCTGGCCGGCTTCCAGCGCCCACGCGAGGCACTGCTCACGCACGTCGCAGCGGCGGCACACCTGCTTGGCCTCCTCGATCTGCATGATCGCGGGCCCGGTGTTGCCGATGGGGAAGAACAGTTCCGGGTCCTCGTCGAGGCATACGGCCCGGTGGCGCCAATCCATGGCGGATCCCATCTCTCTCAGTAGTTGA
>DASXXB010000252.1:0-5642 GCA_036503355.1 Kribbella sp.
TTCTCCTTGTGGAGTTGGACGGAAGTGCCGGAGGGCAGTCGTGTAGGACTCGCCGGTCTTGGCGGCGCGGGCTCGGACCCGTTGCTTGAAGTTCCTGTGCGCTGTCATCTGGCCTTCCACGCACTCGTACGCGATCCCCCAGCGATCCGTCCGAGGCGACTGACCAGGACGAGCGGCCCGAGACAGGAAGTCCCTTTGCCTTCTCGGTGTGACCGAGCTGGGGCCGGTCGACGAAGGTGAGGCGCGGGCCGCGCCGGACCCATATCCTGTCCGACGCCCGCCGCCGGAGTCAATCAGCCTCGCGGCATAAAGTCGGACCTGGACGCGGTTGATTTCCGGAGTACGCGTAGACGACGTTTGGAGCACAGGGTGAGCATTCGGGTCGGGTACAAGGCGTCGGCGGAGCAGTTCGGGCCGCGGGATCTGGTGGAGTACTCCGTTCGGGCCGAGGAGCTCGGGCTCGACAGCGTGACCGTGTCGGACCACTTCCTGCCGTGGCGCCACGAGGGCGGTCATGCGCCGTTCGCGCTGGCCTGGCTGGCGGCGGTGGGCGAGCGGACCGAGCGGGTGATGCTGGGTACGTCGGTGCTGACGCCGACGTTCCGGTACAACCCGGCGGTGATCGCGCAGGCGTTCGCGACGCTCGGCGAGCTGTACCCGGGCCGCGTGATGCTCGGGGTCGGCACCGGCGAGGCGCTGAACGAGATCGCGGTGTCGGGGATGGAGTGGCCCGAGTTCAAGGAGCGGTTCGCGCGGCTGCGGGAGGCCGTGCAGCTGATCCGCGACCTGTGGACGAAGGACGGCGTCAGTTCCGAGGGGCCGTACTACAAGACCGTCGACGCGTTCATCTACGACCGCCCCGAGACGCCGCTGAAGGTGTACGTCGCCGCGGGCGGCCCGCTGGTCGCGAAGTACGCCGGACGGGTGGGTGACGGGTTCATCGCGACGTCGGGCAAGGGGATGGACCTCTACACCGAGAAGCTGATCCCGGCGGTGAAGGAAGGCGCCGAGAAGGCGGGGAAGTCGTTCGAGGACGTCGACCGGATGCTCGAGGTCAAGGTCTCCTACGACCGCGACCCGGCGGCCGCGCTGGAGAACACCCGGTTCTGGGCGCCGCTGTCGCTGACGCCGGAGCAGAAGCACAGCGTCACCAGCGCGACCGAGATGGAGCGGCTCGCCGACGAGCTGCCGATCGAGCAGGTCGCGAAGCGGTGGATCGTGGCGTCGGACCCGGACGAGGTCGTGAAGCAGCTCCAGCCGTACCTGGACGCGGGCTTCAACCACTTCGTGGTCCACGGCCCGGGCAACGACCAGGAGCGGTTCCTGACGCAGTTCACCGAGGATGTCCTTCCGTTGCTGCGCAAGCTTGGCTGACAATCACCAGGTGGGTGATTACGAGATAGTTCAGGAAGGTGACCCGCGGTGCGCCGAGCTGGAGGCAGCCGGGTACCGCGTGGTCGCCGAGTCCTGGGCCGTCCGGCTCTACGATCCCGACCGTGACCTGCTGGAGTCCGCAGTACGGCGGGCCACGGCTGGCGGCCTGACCGTGCGCGAGCTCGGGCCGGAGTCGGCGCAGGCGCTGTACACCCTGGAGAAGACGAACGAGCCCGACTATCCGGACACGCCCGCGACGCACCGCGAGGTCGGCGATCTCGCGAAGATCCAGGAGCTCTGGCCCGAGAACCGGGTCTTCGGCGCGTTCGACGGCAACCGTCTGGTCGGTGCCACGGTCATCCGCGAGTACGACGGCCACGGTGACACCGCGTTCACCTCGGTGCTGGCGCAGTACCGCAGGCGGGGTGTCGGCCAGGCGGTGAAGGCGGCCTCGATCCTCGCGTTCCTCGACATCGGCATCACCCGCTTCAGCACCGGCGGCGCCGCGGCGAACGAGGCCAGCCTGCAAGCCAACCAGTCCCTCGGCTACCAGCTCACCGAACGCTGGCGCACCTACGCCCCCACCACCTGAGGTCAGCGGAGGTCTTCGGAGAGGGACTTCGCGGCCTGGGTGAGCAGGGGGACGGCCTGTTCCACGAGGGGCTCGGTCATGCGGCCCGCGGGCCCGGAGATCGAGATGGCCAGGTGCGAGGGGGCGTCCGGGACGGCCACCGCCACGCAGCGGACGCCTAGCTCCTGTTCGCCCTCGTCCATCGCGTAGCCCTGCTCTTCGGCCTGGTGCAGCTGGGCGGTGAACGCGTCGGGCGAGGTGATGGTGTTGTCGGTGTGTTGCGGCATGCCGGTGCGGTGCAGCAGTTCGCGGACCTCGGCGTCGGGGAACTGGGCGAGGATCGCCTTGCCGACCGCGGTGCAGTGCGGCAGCACCCGTCGGCCGACCTCGGTGAACATCCGCATCGAGTGCCGCGACGGAACCTGGGCGAGGTACACGATCTGGTCGCCGTCCAGCATCGCCATGTTCGCGGACTCGCCGAGCTCGTCGACGAGCCGCGCCAGATGCGGCCGCGCGAACACACTGAGCATGTGCGACGAACTCTCCCCGAGCCGGATCAGCTTCGGCCCGAGCACGTACTGCCGGGACGGCTCCTGGCGCAGGTACCCGAGGTCGACGAGCGTCCGGACCAGCCGGTGAATCGTCGGCAGCGGCAGTCCGGAGGCGGTGGCCAGCTGGGACAGACCCATCATGCCGCCGGCGTCGGCCATCGTCTCGAGCAGCCCGAACGCCCGCTCGATCGACTGCACACTGCCGGACCGGCCCTTGCCGTTCGTCTCCGTCATGTCCTCCACCTTTCCGGATCACGGAAGTTTAGCGCCAGATCCCGGAAGTGCGAACGCTTGTGCCTTCCGCAAAGTAGATATTAGTCTCCGCAATACGGAAATGGAGGCCATAGTGGATGACCTGATGACCGAGCTCGACCGTCGGCTGGCGGCCGCGGACGCGGCGCTGACCGCCGACTACCGCGGCGATCGCGGGGTGCGCCAGCCCGTCCACACCGTCTACGTCCCGGCCGATCGGTACGACGTACGCACGGTCGCGGACTGGGGTGCGCAGGCACGCGCGGCGCTCGACGAGTACGGCGGATCGGCCGCGGACCTGTCGAAGGTGCTGCAGGCCGAGCTCACCGACGACGTGTACGACCGGGTCCGGGCCAAGCTCGACCGCGAGCCGATCGAGGACCTCCGGATCGATTTCGAGGACGGCTACGGCAACCGGCCGGACGCGGAGGAGGACGCGGCGGCCGCGGCGGCTGCCCGCACCCTCGCGGACACGGTGCAGCGCGGCGTGGCAATGCCGTTCCACGGTCTGCGGATCAAGTCGCTGGAGGCGCCGACGAGACGCCGCGGGGTGCGGACGCTCGACCTCTTCGTCGGCGAGCTGGCCCGCGCCGGGGCGGTGGCGGACGGGTTCGTGATCACGCTGCCCAAGGTAACGTCGGTCGAGCAGGTCGAGGCGATGGTGCTCGTCCTCGAGACGCTCGAGCGTGAGTACGACGTACCGCGGCTGAAGTTCGAGATCCAGGTCGAGACCCCGCAGGCGATCCTCGGCTCCGACGGTACGGCGCTGATCGCCCGGATGATCAAGGCCGGCGGCCCGCGCGTCACCGGCCTGCACTACGGCACCTACGACTACTCCGCCTCGCTCGGTGTCGCTGCGGCGTACCAGAGCATGGAGCATCCGGTCGCCGACCACGCCAAGGACGTGATGCAGCTCGCCGCGGCCGGCACCGGCGTGTTCGTATCCGATGGGTCGACCAACGTTCTCCCGGTCGGCGACGCGGTCCACGACGCGTGGCGGCTGCATTTCCGGCTGGTACGCCGTTCGCTCGCACGCGGCATCTACCAGGGCTGGGACATGCATCCTGCCCAGCTCCCGACCCGTTTCGCGGCGACGTACCTGTTCTACCGGGAAGGCTTCGACCAGGCCGCGCTCCGCCTGCGGGCGTACCTCGGCGAGGGTGAGTCCGGCTACCTCGACGAGCCGGCAACGGCGACCGCGCTGGCCGGTTTCGTGCTGCGCGGGATCGAGTGCGGCGCGATCGACAGCACCGAGTTCGACACCACCGTGCTCGCCAAGCTGGCGCGGAGGCCGGTCCCCGAGAGCTAATCTCGCGACATGCGACTCGTTGCGGAGTTCACCACCGAGCCCTTCGACGTGGACGAGGGCTCGCCGCCCGCGCACGCCACCGAGGCGCTGCGGGCGGCGCAGGATGCCGGCCTCGAGTGCGACTTCGGCCCGCTCGGCACGCTGGTGCGCGGCGAGCAGGACCTTCTGCTGCCTGCGATTCCGGCCGTGCTGAAGGCGGCCTTCGCCGGTGGTGCGAGCCAGGTGACCCTGCAGGTACGGCGCGATGCCTGAACCGCACCCGCTGGTCCAGGCGATCGCACCGCTCGTCGACCGCCTGAACGCCGAGCTGGTGGATCCGGCAGACGCGGCCCGAGGCGACGTCACCCTGGAGTGGGAGGGCGAGCCCGTGATCGCAGTCCGCCTCCCGTCCAAGGGTGCCGCGACGCCCGCGTCCGACGGCGGCGTGCAGAGCCTGCTGGCCGACGTCGCCCAGGAACTGGGCGGTCCGCTGCGCGACCTGTCGCGGCACGACAAGCAGCAGGCGGTGCTGCTACTGGAGTCACGCGGTGCCTTCGAGTACCGGAAGTCGGCGGAGATCGTGGCCGAAGCCCTCGGCGTCACGCGCTTCACCGTCTACAACTACCTGAACCGGGCGCGCTGACCAGACCATACGGTTTGGTATGGCGCAGGCAATTTCAACAAACTGTTGACGGCAGGCTCGACGGATGTCACGCTCTCGTCATACGGAAAGTTGATTTCAGGATTCGAGAAGGTGTGATTCGTGGACCTGGAGGCGTTCAACTCCACTCCGGCCGTCGCGCTGCGGCCGGCGCTGACGGCCTGCTGCGACGTACCGCGCTGGGTGGACGCGATCCTGGCCAAGCGGCCGTACGGCGAGCTTGCCGCACTGACCGCGGTTGCCGACCAGGTACTGCGGGAGTTCGACGACGACGAGGTCGATCGCGCTCTGCAGGCGCATCCACGGATCGGTGACCGGCCGCAGGGCGCGAGCACCGAGGCCGGCTGGTCGCGCAACGAGCAGTCCGGCGTCGGAGAGGATCCGGCCGTCCGGCAGGAGCTTGCCGAGGGCAACCGTCAGTACGAGGAGCGATTCGGCCGGGTGTTCCTGATCTGCGCCACCGGACTGTCGGCGGCACAGATGCTGCGCAGTCTGCAGACCCGCCTCACGCACGACGACACGACCGAGGCGGCAGTCGTCCACGAGGAGCTGCGCAAGATCGCGCTGCTCCGCTTGAGCAAGGTGGTGGCCGCATGAGTTCGCTGTCCACGCACGTCCTGGACACCGCGCTGGGGCGACCGGCTGCCGGTGTTCCGGTGCAGCTGTACCGCGGCGACGTTCTCGAAGCGTCGGGTACGACGGACGCGGACGGCAGGATCGGCGAGCTCGCACCGAAGCTCGAGCGCGCGACGTACCGCCTCCGCTTCGACGTCGCGGCGTACGCGAAATCCACCGGCCAGGACTTCTTCTTTCCCGAGGTCTCCGTGACCTTCACGGTCGCCGACGAGCGGCACTACCACGTCCCGTTGCTGCTCAGCCCGTTCGCGTTTTCCACCTACCGAGGGAGCTGATCTCAGATGGCCATCCACCTGGGAGCCAACCAGT
>DASXXB010000253.1:0-6581 GCA_036503355.1 Kribbella sp.
CCGAAGCTCGAGAACAGGTCGCCGACGTTCTTCGTCGAGGCGATGACCAGCCAGAACAACGGCAACAGGAAGTAGATCAGCAGCACCACCATGGCGATCGTCAACAGGTTGCTGCGGCGTCCCGTCATGACCTGCTCCTTCTCGTGGTGATGAACAGGACGGCGTACGACGCGACGACGATGACCGCGCCGAGCAGGAACGAGACCGCCGCGGCGTAGTTCACCTCCTGGCCGGTGAACGCGAGCGAGTACCCGTAGAGGTTCGGTGTGTAGCCGCTGTCGATCACGCTCGGCGCCAGCCGCTGCATCAACTGCGGCTCGTTGAACAGCTGGAAGCTGCCGATGACCGAGAAGATCAGGCACACCAGGAGCGCGGGCCGCAGCGCCGGGATCTTGATGCTCCACGCCGTCCGGATCGCGCCGGCGCCGTCCACGGCCGCGGCCTCGTACAGGTCGTGCGGGACGGCCCGCAGAGCGGCGTACAGGATGATCATGTTGTAGCCGGTGAACTCCCAGGTGACGACGTTCGCCAGGGATCCGAGCATCCAGTCCGCCGTGAGGAACTTCGGTGCGGCGAGCCCGAGCTTGTCGGCGAGTTGGGCGAACGGCCCGAAGTCGGGGCCGTACAGGTAGCCCCACATCAGTGCGGCGACCACGCTCGGTACGGCGTACGGCAGGAAGATGCCCAGCCGGAAAACCTTCGCGAGCCGCAGCAGACCGCTGTCGATCGCCAGCGCCGCGAACAGTGCGATCACGAGCATGACCGGCACCTGGATCAGGAAGAACAGCGCGACCCGGCCCACGCCGTGCAACAACCGCGGATCTGTCAGGGCTCTCGTGTAGTTGTCCAGCCCGGCGAAGACCGTGCCGCCGATCAGGCGTTCCTGGAACAGGCTGAGGTACGCCGCGTAGGCCAGCGGAAGGACCAGCATCGCGAGGAACACCAGCATGAACGGCGCGACGAACAGGTAGCCGGTGGGGGCGTGGCTGACACCACGCCGCCGCCGACGGGCCTCGGTGCGGCTCGGGGTCTGTGCCTCGAGCCGCGGATCGGTGGTGACACTCATTGGTTGACCTTGAAGCCCTGGTTCTGCGCGTACTTCGTGATCCGGTCCTGCCACTGGTCGAGTGCCGCGCTGGTATCGCTCTTGTTCGCGAACGACTTGCCGACGGTCTCGTTCCAGTCGTTGACGGTCTGATCGAGGAACGGCGGCCACTGGAACTTCGTGTCCACCGTGTCGCTGATCCCGGCGAACAGTTTGTTCACCGGCTGACCGCCGTAGAACGGCAGCGGCTTGTCGACGAACGAACTGTCGGCCAGCAGCGCCTTCGTGACCGGGAACAGGAACTGCTGGGTCGCGAACATCTTGGTCGACTCCGGGTCGGTGTTGATGAACTCCGCCAGCTTGGCGGCCGCGATCGCGTTCTTCGTCCCTTGTACGACGGCCGTCGTCGATCCGCCCCAGTTACCGGAGACGTTCTTGCCGGCCTCCCACTGGGGGAGCGGTGCGGCGCGCCACTTGCCGGCGGTCGCCTTCGCGCTGCCCTCCAGGAAGACCGGGCCCCACGCGGCGGTGAGCCAGGTGGCGTACTTGCCGCGGTTCAGCGCCTGGTACCACGCGTCGTTGAAGTCGGCGTCGGCCGAGACGGAGCCGTCCTTGATCAGGCCGCTCCAGTAGTCCGCGATCTTCTTGGACTCGTCGCCGTTCAGGTTGACCTTGACCGCGTCGGCACTCGGGCTCTCGAACGGCTTCACGCCGGCCTGCCACAGCAGCCCGAACCAGACGCCGGCCTGGCTCTGCGCGAGGTTCGTCATCGAGATGTTCGGGGCGGCGGCGTGCAGTTTGCGGGCCGCTGCGGCGAACTCGTCCCACGTCTTCGGTACGGCGATGCCGTACTTGTCGAAGATGTCCTTGCGGTACAGCATCCCCATCGGCCCGCTGTCCTGCGGAACCGCCCAGACCTGACCGCCCGAGCCGACCACCTGCTGCCAGGTCCACGGCACGAACTGGTCCTTCAGCTTGTCCGCGCCGTACGGCCGCAGGTCCATCAGGCTCTTGGTGAGCGCGAACGTCGGGATGTACTGGAACTCGATCTGCACCGCGTCGGGGAACCCGGTCCCGGCCTTCAGCGCGGTCCGCAGCTTGGTGTACTGCGGCGTGCCCTGGCCGGCGTTGACGACCTTGACCTTGATCGCCGGGTACTTCTTCTGGAACAGGTCGACCTCCTTCTGGATGTTCGGCACCCAGGTCCAGAAGGTGAGTTGGGTGGGCGTGGACATCGCCTTGTCGATGTCGGCCTGCGAGACGGCCTGCGCCTGGCTCGCGCTGCCGGACGACGACCCGCCACCTCCGCCGCAGGCGGCGAGAGCCAGTGCGGCGGCCAGGACGAGCGCGGTGCCGGCGGCTGTCCGCCGGCGAATACGGTTGATGAACACTGCGAACAACTCCTTGAGTCAGGTCCTTGGTCGTGGCAAGGCGCTGCCCAGGCACTGGCGCTCGGCCGGTGGTGCCTGAAACGGGTACGGCGATTCAGCGCGCGGTGGTGTTCTTCGGCGCTGCGGTGGATTGACGGATGACCAGCCGGAGCGGTGGTGGCTCCGGCAGCGCAGAACGGTCGCCGGTAGGTGACTCGATCTCTGTGACCAGGTTCGCGATGCCGCGGGCGACGTGAACGTCGAAGTCCTGCGGGATGGTGGTGAGCGGCGGCGTCAGGAACGCCGCCGTCGGGATGTCGTCGAAGCCGACGATGCTGACGTCATCGGGGACCGATCGACCGGCCTCGGTGAAGGCACGCAGTACGCCGATGGCCATGTCGTCGTTGGCGACGAAGACCGCGGTGACGTCGTGGTTCGCGGCCAGTTCACGGCCGGCCGCATAGCCGGAGGCGGGTAACCAATCGCCTTCCAGGACAGGGGGTTCGGGTGCGCCGGCGTCGGCCAGTGCCTGCCGCCAGCCGGCCAGGCGGTCGCGGGCGGCCCACCAGCGTTGCGGGCCGGCGACGTGCCAGACCGTCTCGTGCCCGAGGGCGAGCAGGTGCTCGGTGGCGGTCCGGCCGGCGCCGATGTTGTCGCCGCCGGTGTCGATACTCGGCTTCGCGCTCAGCCCGGGGAACCGGCCGAAGCTCAGGACCGGGATGTCGACGTCGATCGGTACGTCATCGCCCTCGTCGATGGGTTCGGACAAGATGATGCCGTCGACACCCTGCTCGAGCAGGTGCTCGACCACGTCGGCGATCGTGTCGCCCTCGAGCGTGTTGACGATGCTCACCGAGTAGCCGGTGGTCCGCAGGGTCTGTTCGATCGCCACGAGTTGCGTCGACGGCCCGAACAGCGCAGTACCGAGGCAGACCACACCGATCCGTTTCGTGCGGCCGGAGTTGAGTGCCCTGGCCGCGTCGTTGCGGCGGTATCCGAGCTCCCGCACGGCGGCCTGGACCCGGAGCCGCACCTCGTCCTTGACGTACGGCTCGCCGTTCAGGACCCGGGACACCGTCTTCTGCGAGACGCCGGCGAGTCGCGCGACGTCGGTGCTGCTCGGCTTCGCCTCGCTCATCTGACCTCCACTCTGACTGCGTAGTCAGAATGTGTCTACGTAGTCAGAAGGTCAATGGCTCGGTCGATGTGACCTGGCTCACACCTCAGCGTGAGTACAGGCCGGTGAGCCGGCCGCGGGCGATCGTCTTGCTGTCGATCGCCTTGAGCGCCTCGTCGAGACTGGCTCCGTCGAGAAGGCCGGTCGGCCCGGACAGGGCATAGACGGTGAAGCGGTAGTGGTGCGTGCCGCTCGGCGGCAGGGCCCGTAGTACCCGGTCTTGCCGCCGGAGTTCTTCGCCTGCTTCACCCCGGGCAGTACGCCGCCTTCGGCCAACGTGGCCGGAGCGGGTTCGAGGTCGAGCACGATCCAGTGCGTGAAGGTGCCGCGTGGCGCGTCGGGATCGTCGACGACCACTGCGAGCGCTCCGGAGTTCGCCGGGATGTTCTTCCAGGTGAGCGGCGGTGAGGTGCCTTCGCCGTCGCAGGTGTACTTGCGCGGGATCGTCTCACCGTCGCGGAACGCCGTACTGGTGACTGTGATGCTGTTGGGTGCCGTCACGGCCGGCTCCTTCCCAGACTCCTGCGTCGACGGGCCGCTGCAGGCTGCCGCGCTCGCCAGCACGACAGCCCACAGCATCAGTCGCATACTTCAACGTACTACCGGTTCACCGGCCCGGGACGAAGACGACTGCGTCGCCGACGGCGCGTTCGGCGCCTCCGGTGTTGCTCGGGTGGTTGACGACCGTGCCGTCGCCGAGTGCCATCGCGGTGGAGCCGCCGCCGTCCAGGTTGATGGCGTCGTACAGGCCGAGTGCCTTGGCGACCGCGGCGGTCTCGGCCATCGTGGTGCCGACGCTCGTGGTCTGGCGGCCGTCGATCGTGGCGAGGACGATCTTGCCGCCGCGGGTGGTCCCGGCGATCGTCCGCGGGTTGCGGTCGAAGAAGCTGCCCGTGCCACCGGGTACGACGATCTCGCCGTTCTTCGTCAGTTGGTAGCGGCCGGTCGCGCCGTACAGGCCGCTACGCAGCGGGACCTCGCGACCGGACTCGTCCGACACCGCGAGTTCCGTGCGCAGACAGCCCTTCGAAGTTGTCTTCAGCAGCGCGACAGTGTCCTGGCCGGTTGCCTGGAGCGAGGTCTGGCTCGGGCTGAGCGTCGTACCGCGCGTGGTCGCCGTACGGACGACGCAACCCCGACGGTCCAGAACGACCTCGACGCCCGCTCCGGCCGGGGTTGATGCGCCGAACTCGGGCGTGAACCGTACGACGTCACCCGGCACCGTGCACGCGGTCTGGTCGGGCAGTGTCGCACACGCGGCAGGGATCACCGGCGGGTGATTGAGGAATTCGAGCGGGAGGTCGGCACCCGTCGTCCGGTTGTGGACACTGCCGGTCCAGCGCAGGTGACCGGTGACGACTCTGTTGCTGTTGGCATCGATCACGAGGTTGGCCTCGGTCGGGTCGGTGAGCGGCTCGCTCAGCAGCTTGCCGTTGGAGATGCCGAGGCCGACCGGGTCGCCCGGATACTGCGGGTTGGCGGTGAAGGTGAAGAAGGAGGCGTTCACGCCGGCCAGCGCGCCGGCGGACTTCACCAGGTCGGAGGTCTTCTCGACGCGGGCCAGGTCGGGGCCGTACGTCGTCTTCAGCCGGCCGTTCGCCGTCCGCGGGTCGATCGTGAGCACGTTGACGACCCACGGTCCACGAGTCGTGGTGTTGATCTGGTCGGCGGGCGCCGGGTCGGTGCCGCGAACGATCCGGGTCAGCGTGACGCCGCGTGCCAGCGTGCGGTCGGTCCGGGACTCGGCCAGATCGGCGTCACCGATCGGCAATCCCTGCACTGTCTCCTCACCTGTCGGCGCGGCGCCGGCGGCGGTCGGCACCCCGGTGGCCAGCACGCCGACGACAGCGGCTGTGCTGAGGGCAGCCTTGAACACTCGAGCGGAAGTAGTCATACCGCCCATCCTCGGAGCAATCGGTGGAATCTTTCTAGTCTTCGCGCCAACTCGTCAGCATCTGACAGGTGACCGTTCGGTGGACGGCGTCACCGTCCAGCGGCTGGTCAGCGCGAGCGCCTGGACAGCGTTTGCCCCTACCATCGGGGCGTGTCCACCCGCTTGAGCGCCTGAGATGTCGGCCGTCATCGGCGCCTTCACGGCGCTGGTCGCAGTGGCGGTGCTCGGGTACGTCGTGGGGCTCACCGGCGTACTGCGTTCGCAGGACGAGCTGGTGCTGTCCCGGCTGGCGTTCTTCGTGGCGACACCGGCGCTGATGTTCACGACCGTTGCGCGCGCCGATCTGCGGTCGATCTTCTCGGTGGTGCTGGTCACGAACCTGGTCAGCCTGTTCGTGGTGCAGGTGCTGTTCCTGCTCGTCGCGGTGGTGATCTGGCGGCGTGGGCGGTCCCGGGCGACGATCGGGGTGCTCGCCTCGTCGTATGTGAACGCGGGCAACCTCGGCGTACCGGTGGCGGCCTACGTGCTGGGCGACGGCGCGCTGGTGGCGCCGATCGTGCTGTTCCAGGTGCTGGTGATGGTGCCGATCGCGTTCGCCGTACTGGACGGTGATCGGCAGGGTAGCGGACGGCGGGTGTCGCTGCGCACCGTGCTGACGCGACCGCTGCGCAATCCGTTGACGGTCGCGTCGCTCCTCGGTCTGCTCGTGTCCCTGCTCGGGGTGCGGCTGCCGGATCTGCTGATGCGCCCGATCGACCTGGTCGCGGCCGCCGCGGTGCCGGTCGCCCTGGTCGCCTACGGGTTGAGCCTGAGCGCCGGGACAAAGGATTCGATCACGGTACGGCGGGACGTCGTACTCGCGGTCGCGCTGAAGACGGTCGTCCAACCGCTCACGGCGTACGCGGCCGCCCGCTGGCTTCTGGACCTGCACGGCCCCGCCCTGCTCGCCCCAACCCTGCTGGCCGCACTACCCACAGCCCAGAACGTCTACGTCTACGCCGTCCAATACCGAGCCAGCCGCACCCTCGCCCGCAGCGCAGTCCTCCTCAGCACCCTCCTGTCCATCCCGGTCATGATCCTCATAGCCACCCTCCT
>DASXXB010000254.1:0-62477 GCA_036503355.1 Kribbella sp.
ACGACTACCACGGCCTCCCCACCGCGCCCGTCGTCTACGGGAAGAAGCCCAGTCGCACCGGCATCGACTGGGACCAGATCAACGCGGACTACATCGCCAACGGCGGCCACATCGACGACACCGTCTGGCCGAAGGCCGGGAAGGTCGTCGTCATCACCGGCAACGCCCGCTCGTCCCGCGCCAACCTGCACACCTTCACCGAAGCGCAAGACGATGAGTACGACGAACCGACCCCCGCAGTCCCGAAGCGGGCGCCTCGGCCCAAGCTCGCCCACTCCAAGATCGACTCCGAACAGCGGATCGTCGTCGGTCGCCGCTACCAGAACGGCGAGAGCGCCGCAGATATCGCCCGCGACTACAACGTGTCCCCGAAGACCGTTTACAGCGCACTCCGCATGGCCGGGGTCGAGGTACGGGACCGCAACGAGTCTGTCGCCAGCCGCGGCAAGCTCGCCGGGAAGCGCGAGGAGATCGGTCGCCGCTACGTCGCCGGCGAATCCATGCAGTCGCTCGCCGACGCATACGGCGTCACCCTCGGATCGATCTACAAGACCATCAAGAACCTGGGCATCCAGGCGCGGCCACAGGGACGGCCGTCATGACCCCCGACGACCCGCGCCACGGGCGCCGCTCCGGGTACCTCGCCGGCTGCCGCAACACATGCTGCTCCGAGCCCAACCGGCGCTGGACCAAGCAGTGGCGGCTCCAGGCTGCCCGCAACGGCGGACGCACGACGGTCCCGACCGAGCCGATCCGGCAGCACGTACTTCAACTGCAAAGCAGCATGAGTCTGAGCGCGATCGGGAAAGCGTGCGGGATGAACTCGTCGCAGATGGTGCGACTCGTTCGAGGCGACCACCCCCGGATGTGGGCTGACACCGCCCGGCGTCTGCTCGCCGTCCGCCCCGACATGCAGGTCGGCGGGGCCTACGTCTCCGCTGTCGGATCACGGCGCCGCGTCCAAGCTCTCGTCGCCGTCGGCTACGGCCTCGAACGCATCGAGCCGTACCTGAGCGGCTACGGGCGAACCAACCTCCGCATGCTCGCAAACGGCGACCGCGGGTGGATCACCTCCGATGTCGCGCAGAGGATCAAGGCCGCCTACGAGGAACTGTCGATGAGGCAGCCTGCCGCCCCAACCCGCCAGCACCAAGCCGGTATCACCAAGTCCAGGAACCGCGCCAGGGCGCTCGGCTGGGTGTCTCCGCTGGCCTGGGACGACGACACGATCGACGACCCGAACGCACGCCCGGTCGGAGTGATCACCGCCGCCTGGGATCCGGCCGGGTGTGACGACGCCCGCATCGAACGCCGCATCAACGGCGACCGGACCATCCGGCTCCACCGCGGCGAATCTGTAGAGGTCGTGCGCCGCATGCTCGCCGACGGCCACACCCAGAACGAGATCCGGCGCCTCACCGGACTCAAACCCGAGCGGTACATGGCCGAGATCCGCGCCGCCCGGCAGACCGAGGAGGCCGCGGCATGAGCGAGTACGACGAATTCCTGCGCGACAAGATCGCCGTGAGTCGCTCGTTCGGGTTCGACGTCGACCCGGCCGAAGTTCACCCGATCCTGCTCGACCACCAGCGTGACATCGTCCGCTGGGCAGTCAAGGGCGGCCGGCGTGCCGTATTCGCCGCCTTCGGGCTCGGTAAGTCCGTCATGCAGCTCGAGATCCTGCGCCTCACGCTCGCGAAGTCCAGCGGCCAGCGGGCACTGATCATCTGCCCGCTCGGCGTCCGGCAGGAGTTCGTCCGCGACGCTGCGATGCTCGGCCAGCAGGTCACGTTCACGCGCACCGACGCTGGCGTTGACGGGCCCGGGATCTACCTGACGAACTACGAGTCCATCCGCGACGGAAAGCTGGACCCGAACCTGTTCGACGCTGTCAGCCTCGACGAGGCCTCCGTACTCCGCTCGTTCGGTTCCAAGACCTACCAGACGTTCCTCGCACTGTTCGACCAGGTTCCGTACCGGTTCGTCGCGACCGCGACACCGTCACCGAACCGGTACAAGGAACTGATCCACTACGCCGGATTCCTCGGCGTCATGGACACCGGCCAGGCCCTGACCCGGTTCTTCCAGCGCGACTCGACCCAGGCGAACAACCTGACCCTGTACCCGCACAAGGAGCAGGAGTTCTGGCTGTGGCTCAACTCGTGGGCCGTGTTCCTGCAGAAGCCGTCCGACCTCGGCTACGACGACACCGGCTACGACCTGCCCGAGCTCGAAGTCCACTGGCACGAGGTTGCCGTCGACCATGCGCTCGCCGGCGCCGAGCGGGACGGGCAAGGGCTGCTGTACCGCGGCGGGGCGCTCGACCTGCAGCAGGCCGCCCGGGAGAAGCGACGCACCCTCGCGGACCGGGTCGCCGAACTCATGGCGATCGTCCGCCAGCATCACGCTGCGGACGACGGCCAGATCATCCTGTGGTGTCACCTCAACGACGAACAGCACGCCATCGAGAAGGCTCTCGCCGATGAAGGCCTGTCGTACTCGTCGATCCACGGCTCGCTCGACGTCGACGAAGCCGAACGGCGCCTCGGAGAGTGGAAGGCCCGCGACACGTACGCGCTGATCGGGAAGCCCGTGATGCTCGGCCAGGGTATGAACCTGCAGCAGTGCAACCGGGCC
This sequence comes from Kribbella sp., assembly GCA_036503355.1. GTDB lineage: Bacteria > Actinomycetota > Actinomycetes > Propionibacteriales > Kribbellaceae > Kribbella. The sequence goes on from DASXXB010000254.1 coordinate 2,638, forward strand.
GTGTTCGTCGGCATCGACCACAAATTCAACAGCTTCATCCAGGCATTGCACAGGGTCCAGCGGTTCGGCCAGACCCGCACCTGCCACGCCCACATCATCCACGCCGAGTCCGAGTCCGAGATCAAACGCGTACTCCTCGACAAGTGGACCCAGCACAGAGAGCTGACCGCCACCATGTCCGACGTCATCCGCGCACACGGCTTGTCCCGAGCCTCCATCACCGAAGCCCTCACCCGATCCATGGGCATCGACCGGATCGAGGCCTCCGGCAACGGCTGGCTGGTCGCGAACAACGACTGCGTGGTGGAGACGCAGTCGATGGACGACGACTCGGTCGATCTGATCGTCACCTCTATCCCATTCTCCAACCACTACGAGTACACGCCGTCGTACAACGACTTCGGGCACACCGACAACAACGACCACTTCTGGTCACAGATGGACTACCTCACCCCGCAACTCCTCAGGATCCTCCAGCCCGGCCGGATCTACGCCTGCCACGTCAAGGACCGCATCCTGTTCGGCAACGTCACCGGCGCCGGCGCACCCACCGTCTCCCCGTTCCACGCCGAAGCACTCATGCACGGCCGCCGCCACGGCTTCGACTACATGGGCATGATCACCGTCGTCACCGACGTCGTCCGCGAGAACAACCAGACGTACCGGCTCGGCTGGTCCGAACAGTGCAAGGACGGCACCAAGATGGGCGCCGGGTCACCCGAGTACATCCTGCTGTTCCGGAAACCCCAGACCGATCGGACCCGCGGCTATGCCGACGTACCCGTCACCAAGGACAAGGCGGCGTACACCCGGGCCAGGTGGCAGGTCGACGCACACGCGTTCTGGCGGTCGAGCGGCGACCGGTCCCTCACCCCGGAAGAGCTGGCCGCGTTGCCCGGAGACCAGCTGTCCCGGCTGTTCACCGAACAGACGCTGAAGGAGATCTACGACTACGAGTCGCACATCAAGGTCGGTGAGACCCTCGACGGCCGCGGCGCACTGCCGGCCACGTTCATGTCCCTCGCCCCTGGCTCGCACCACCCGGACGTATGGCACGACATCAACCGGATGCTCACCCTCAACACCGAACAGTCCCGCCGCGCACAGGCCATGCACGTCTGCCCACTCCAGTTCGACATCGTCGACCGGCTCATCAACCGGTACAGCAACCCCGGCGACCTCGTCTTCGACCCGTTCGGCGGCCTGTTCACCGTGCCGCTCCGGGCACTGAAGGCCGGGCGCCGCGGCCGCGCGGTCGAACTCAACCCCGGCTACTTCCTCGACGGCGTCAAGTACCTCGAAGCCGAAGAACGCCGAGCAGACACCCCGACCCTGTTCGACCTCGAGGACGGTGCCGCATGAGCACGAAAGGATGGGTCACCGGCGACTCGTTCCAGTGCGGCTGGTGCGGCGGGCAAGAGGTCTGGGCGCCCGTCTCCAAGGGCCGGATCCGGCTCGACGGCGGGTGGGGCCTGTACATGCTCGACGGCGTCGTGATCATCGCTGTCGAGGTCACCGACACCTTCACCGGTGAGACCGGCGGGCTACCGCACCGCTGCCCCCGGATCCCGCCGAAACGTGAAGCGAAGTTCCGCCGGAAGATGCGGGAGCTCGGCGTGGAGGTGGCCGCATGACGCACGCAGACCTGCCCGGCGGGTGGCGCTCATCCACGCTCATGGACGCGGTCGCAGGGATCCTCCCCGTCGACCGGGCCCTCCACTTGGTCGGGATCCGCGACAAGTCCGACTTCGCCAACCGGGCACGCCGCGACCTCAACGACGCCGTCACCGCCTACCAAGCCGGCGACGAACCAACCGCGATGGCCACGGCGGAGAGCCTCGCTGAGGAGATCCGGCGGACCAGGCAGCCAGGACGGGGGGCTGCAGCGTGATGACCCTCCCGCACGTGCGCGCCGCGTGCATCGTCGTCCAGACCCTCCGGGAAGACTGGGACCGCCGCGCCGTCGAGGGCCAGGTAACTGAGCTCGCCGACACCTACGACCACCCTGACGTCCTGTACGCCTGCGTGGTCGTCGCCCGCGACCTCAACAACCGGGCACCGACGATGCTCACGGTCAAGGCCAGCGACATCATCTCCCGCCTGCACTCGAAGACCGCGACCGTCCGGACGGCGACCCCAGGGCGACGCGACGAACAGTTCCTGTGCGACGTGTGCAACAAGCCGCAGGGCACCTGCGAGTCCGTCCCGACCAACCTCGACGGCCGCGACCACTCGTTCGTCTCAATCCGCCGCGCCGAAGCCGAACGTGAGCGTGAACGGGCCGCTAACAACCCGATCCGGGTCGAAGCCAAAGCCGAAGTCGCCAGGCACAAGACCGACCTGTTCGCCATGCCCGCCGACATCGACCAGCCGACACACCCCGAACCCGAACAGCGCGACGGCGCTGCCTAACCGCACCACCCCTAGGCAGGAGCAGGACATATGGCTAGAGACCACGCCCGGATCATGGTCAGCATCTGGGGCGACGACGACTTCAAAGCGCTCCGGGCGCCACAGCAGCACGCATTCTTCGTGCTCCTGTCACAGCCGCGGCTGTCGTACTGCGGCGTCGTCGACTACCTCCCGGGCCGGTTCGCCGCACTGTCCAAGGGCATGACCGCCGCCTCGGTAGAGACCACCGTCGAAGGCCTGGAGAAGGCCAGCTACGTCGTGGTCGACGCCGACACCCAGGAACTGCTGGTGCGGTCGTTCGTGCGCCACGACGGACTCCTGCAGTCCCCGAACGTCACCAAGGCCATGGCCAAGGACTACGGCCAGATCATCTCGCCACGCATCCGCGCAGCCGTCCTCGCCGAGCTGCAGCGGGCGCGCCGTGACGAACCGGACCTGGCCGGCTGGAAGGCGATCAAGGACAAGTTCCCGATGCTGTGGGAGGCCATCACGAACCCCGCCCCGGACCCATACGAGAACCCTTCCCGGAACCCTTACGCGAACCCTTCCGAAGAGGGTTCCGGAAACCCTTCCGAGAACCCCTCCCCGGACCCGTGGTGAAACCCCTCACGAAAGGGTCAATTACTGAAAACCAGTCCCATTAGCAACTCCTTCTCCTACACCTACACCTACTCCAAGCGCTAACGCGGCTCACCTAAGCCTTCGGTACAGGTAAAGGGGTCCCTGCGAAAAAAGTCCGTCTGTAACTCACCTAGGTAACGCGCGACGCGCACGCGAAACCGACCCAGAACGGAGACACGATGAACACCCAGCCCGACCTTCGAACCCCCACCGAATGGGCCAAGCTCGAGGACTGCCTGATCCTCGACGCCGACGGCTGGAACGGACGCGACGCGAAACCGTTCGACGAGCCGATCACCCAAGCCGAGTACGAGCGCCGCCGCGCCATCTCCACCTGCCGCTTCCCAGCCAGCTACGACCAGGCAGAGATCGACCGGCTCGCAGCCAAGCGCGCAGCCGAGGACGCGGCTGGGCTAGAGCACCGATACCACGTCCAGCGCCTCAATGACGACTCCGGCAAGCACACCAACTGCCGCTACTTCGTCCTCGACCCGCAGCACGACCAGTTCGCCCGGGTGGCGCTGTGGCACTACGCCACAGCCTGCGAGCCGACCAACGCGCCACTGGCTCGGGACTTGACCGCCTGGCTCAACCGGGTAACGCCGATGGACCAGGACGCGAACCCGCACCCCGCCGGCGAGCACCACACCGGCACCCTCAACCTCGCAGGACAAGGCAACCCCGAGCCCGCCTCGCCCATCAGCGACGAGATCGTCCAGATCGCCGAGCAGGCCTACGAGACCTTCGGCGCGGGCATGCAGGACGCGCTCGAAGCCGCCTACCCCGCCATCCGGCAGCACGTCGCCGAACAGATCGCGGCAGCCCTCGACGCCGTCCCAGCCCAGGCCTACCCCGAAGACATCTTCCCGCCCGACGGCACCAGCATCGACTGCCAATCCGCCCGCGTCATGCGCTTCGCCTACCCCGCAGCCGCCAACATCGCCCGCGAGATCGGAGGAGCCGAATGAGCACCCCCATCCAGCGGCCCAACGGCAAGACCTACCGGCCACGCAAACCGCCCAGCATCGAGATCGTCACTGACCTCCAGGACGACACCGCAGCCGCCTTCGTCCTCCGCACCCACGACATGCACGACGCCATCAACCGCATCACCGACCAGCTCATCTTCGAACACCACCTCGACCCCACCAGCGCCCACACCGACTGGGTACGCCTAGCGCCATGGGGAGACGACGGAGGCACCTGGATCACCGACCCCGTCCGCGGCACGCCCTGCGTAGTCATCCCGGCGGTGCAGCCATGAGCGACGGCCCCAAGATCCCTGACCACCCCACGCGCCCGGGGGGTGCCCGCTGGTGCGATGAGCACGGTCAGTGGGAGTGCACGAAGCCGCGGTCGAAGGGCCGTGGTGAGTGCCATGGTGCGGCGATCACGGGCACGGATGCCTGCCGGATGCATGTGGGTGTGCCGTTGGAGGTGGCGAAGGCTCAGGGGCAGGCGCGGATCACGGCGTTCAGCGCGCTGGGTGCGACGCCGACGGTTGAGCCGGGGCATGCGGTGTTGGCGTCGCTGCACATGGCGTGGCTGCGGGTGCACCTGTACGCCCGGCTCCTCGAGGAGCAGGTCGACAACGACGCGTCGGGCGGGCACTGGGCTCACCCGGAGAACCTGACGGACGGGGCGGCCGATGACCAGCCGGCGCCGGATGGTGTACGCGGCCTGATCGGGCACACGTACGCGGCGGACAAGATGGCCGGCATCTTCGCGTCGGGCGAGGCTGTGCGGGCGCTGGTGCAGCTCGAGGCGCAGGAGCGGGACCGGGCGGTCAGGTACGCGAAGGTCGCGCATGACATGGGCATCGCCGAGCGCGAGGTCAGGTTGGCGGAGCAGCAGGGCCAGTTGCTCGCGTCGGTGATCCGGAACGTGCTCGGCGACCTCGACCTCACCGAGGCGCAGCAGGAGCGGGTGCCGGGCGTGGTGCAACGCCGCCTGCTCGAGGTCACACAGACCGAAGGGGGAGCGGCATGACGGACGTGAAGGCCCTGCGGGACAAGCTCGCCGAGGTCGACCGGCAGCGGAGGATCGCCGACGAAGCCGAGAGCGCACGAGGCAAGATCCGGCTCGGCCAGCGACCGGTCCAGCGATTCGGCCTGCTCGCATTCCTGAGCCGAACGGACCCCTGGCCCGACCAGCACTTCTCCCAGGAGGAGACCAACGCGATCTACGACGCGTTGGCCGTGGTCCGGGAGAACGCCCGGAAGCGCGCAGCCGAGATCGAAAAGCAGATCGAGGACGGTGTGGCATGAGCGGGCGCGAGCTGATCATCCCGTTGCCGCCGGGCTACCGGGCGCCCTCGCTCATCCCCGCGCGCCGGGCCACGACAGACACGAGGCCGATCGACCATCTCGACGAGGACTGGGCGACCCCTTGCGAGGCCGGTCGCGGATCGGGCGAGGCGATCGCCTGTCGCCCGCGCAACCCGGCCGCGTTCGTCGTCTGGCCCGTCGTGTGCTGCCCACCCAACAACGCCGTGACCCTGTGGTGCAGGCCGTGCCTCGACGAGCTTCTGTCGGCGGACTTCCTGGCCTGCGCCCATTGCGGCCACGTGTTCGACCCATCCTCGACCGCGATCCGCCTGATCGAACCCCTGAACCGGAGGCCGCAGTGACCGCGACCAACGACGTGCTCGACAACATCGACCACGCGCTGCACGACTGGAGCACTAGCCCGGACGCGATGCGGTGGACCCCGGAGCGCGCACGAACGGGTCTCACGCCCGAACGAGTTGACGCGCTGAGCCGAGTCTTCCGGACCTTCGGAGCGGCCGTAGCCCGTGGCATTAAGGACCTGGCGAGGAGCTTCGAGCAGGCCGCAACGGCCTATGCGAGGTTCGCGCACAAGGTCATGGAGCACGACCGAGCCCGCTGCCGCATCTGCCGCCCCTACGCCAACCCGACCCCGACCCGCCACGGTGCCGCGTACCGGGCGCGTACCCGCCGCCGAACCAGGAGGAACCGATGACCAAGCCCCACCCGTACGAACCGATGAGCACCAAGATCTGGCGGTGGTCTGCCCTGTTCGCTGCCGCGGCGATCCTGCTCGGGTTCGCGACTGCCATCACCGGAAGTGGACGGGTCGGCAACTGCACGGGCGTCTCGTCGATCGCGTGCCTGTGCTTGGCGATCGCCGGGCTGATCGCCAAGGCTCTAGAGACCGACCGGGAGGAGAGCCGATGACGACGATCGAGCGCCCGTACTGGCCACACAGCAACCCAGAGCCGCCAGACGGGCTGTACGCCGATCTGAGCGCCTCACCCGTCTACACGGCCCACGCCCCGTCAGAGTGCCTGAACGGCTGTGAGAGCCAGCAAAGCTCGCCAGCGAGCAAGGTCCACTGCGAACCCGGCAAGCTGCTGTGCCCGAAGTGTGTCGCGAGGCTGGACAAGTGGCTCCGCGCCATCCCCGACACCTTCGCCCTGCTCCCCGCGGTCGTCATGCACGGCACCGTCCCGTCCGACCCCGGCACCAAGCACACCAAACGTCCCGACCCGCCTGCCCCGATGCGGCTCGAAGTGATCGACCTGCTCGACCGGCGGCCCGGGTACGGCGCGCTCGGCATCCTCCACTCGTGGGCCGAGCTGGTACGCGACGAACGCGGCGACGCCCGCCCCGAGGTGACGACGGTCGCGGGGGAGTGCGCCACGTTGATCGTCAACCTCGCGTGGTGCGCCGGGCAGGAGTTCGCCGGCGACCTGTACCAGGAGATCCGCGTCCTGGCCCGCACCCTGGACGACACGGTCGGCGAGTACCGGCCCAAGCCCGTCGGGAAGTGCGCCGCACTCATCGACGTACCCGACACCACCGTCCAGGCGCTCTGCGGGGGAGCGCTCGTCATGGACCGCGAAGGCACCGGCGTCCACTGCCTCACGTGCGGCGCGCGGCACGAAGCGAACGACGGACTCCGGCAACTGGGGCTCATCGTCGACAGCATGTTCCGACACAATCGAGTCCAGGAGGCATCATGACAACTACCGTGACCATCGCCGCGAACGAGGAAATCTGGGACTCGCTCAGCAAGCCCGACTACGAGGCCCTGCTCGAATGGTTCCGTGCCAACGGCGTCAACCCGGACGAGATCCGGACTGACCGCCAGATCGTCATCGCTGCCGGTGTCATCGACTGGTGGGGGATCAACCCCGTCGTGACCGGGGCAGAGGTCCTCGAAGTGTCCTGGACATCGGGAGATCTGCCGGACGTGCACCTGAAGAGTCCTGTGATCGAAGACATGGAGGCTGGGCTCGCCGAGCGGGTGCAGGCCGTGTATGTCGCGCGGGTCGAGAAGTACGCCGGTATCGCTGCGAAGGTGGCCGGTGCGCATGCGGCAGCCGACGCCGCCGAGAAGGTCCGCAAGGACGCAGGACTGTGACCACCAGGAAGGCAACCTCATGACCACTCCCGCTTGGAACGTCCGCGCGACCGACACCGCGCTCGTCCTCGAACACCCCGACACATCGCTCGTCACCCAGACCGACGCCGACACCGTGTACGAGCAGGTCAACGGGTACCCGCCGCCCGCCGACCCCAACCCCGCACCCCAGCCGCCCGCAGGGCTTGCATCGGGGCAGTGCGGCAAGCCCGAGGTGCACGACGCGCACCGGGCGACCTGGGTCAGCGAGACCGACGGCACGTTCGAGTTCTGGTGCGTCGGCATCGGCGAACCGCTCGTCCAGCCGACGAGCGAGGGCTGATGGCAGACCTGACTGTCCGCAAGATCGGACACACGGTCCCGGTGATGCTCGACGACGACGGCACCCCGCTCTGGATGGGTGAGCGCATGGTCGAGGTCGCGCCCGGCGAGTGGATGACCCAGCTTGGCGCTGACCTCGTGCGGATCACGACGGAGCTTGGCGCGGCCATCGACGAGTCGATGCTGTGACGGACAATGGGTGACATGACCGAGCCCGTCGACCACGTCGGCACCTCCGGGAAACCACACCCCCTCACCCGGTGCCGCCCCGACTTCTGCGGCCAACAGCCACCCAGCGGCACATGGGGAGCGCCCGTCCTCCCGTCCGGCCTCGACCAGTTCACCGCCGACCAGCAACCCAACCCGCGGCCCGTCGACGACCTCTCCGAGTTCGTCATGGACAGGATCCGGTTCGCCGAATCCGAGCCCGCCGCCGACATGGTCCCGAAGTTCTACAGCCGGCCGGGCGGCGCGATGACCCACCGGTACGCCGCGAACGTCCGCGCCGACATGGCCGCGTTCAGGCGGATCGTCGCGCGGTACTGCGAGGCGCTGAGCGAGTGGGAGAACTGCGATAACCAGGCCGGGCGGCACGACCGCGGCCTGCTGTCGGCCGGGCTGGCTGAGGCTGTCCGGTCGCTCGCGATGCGCTGGGCGGACCACCCTGACTTCCGCGACGAATGGAGACTGGAGTGACAGACATCACCGGGTCTGGTTGGGGGGCAATCGACCGATCCGCACTTACGAGCCGGATGCCGATCCGGGACTACAACCCGATGACCGTCGCGGAATTCCCCGGCGTGAGCATCCAAGACCTCATCGAGACCGACGCTGTCGATGTGTACGACGCGATGCTGTCGCCGATCCAGGCATTACTGCAGGAGCAGCGGAGGAAGCTGCTCGCGGACGAGGGCCGCGCGATCGTCGAGCTGATCCAGAAGACACCAGGCGACGAGCGCGGGATCGAGGTGACACGCACCTCGCGCATGGACGGCGACAGCTGGCGGATGCGCAGCACTGTCACCCGGTCAGAGGACGTTCCGGCCGGAACGATCGGCTACCGCTACGACTACGGCACCACGGGGGACTGAATGAGCGACCTGGACGTACGGCCAGCACCGAGCGGCTTCGAGCCGGCCAACCCTCGCCACGTCACCGCCCAGCTCGCCGTCGGCTACCTCGCCTACGTCGCCATGCCGTACCCGGCTGCCGCGAAAGAGGTCATCACCGTCAACCTGATCCGGTCTTGGGCGCACCGCGGCTACGTCCGCCGAGTCGGCACCCACCCCGTCACCCGTCACGCTCTGTACGACCTGGAAGACATCATGCGGCGCGCCCTCGACAGAGGGTTACTTGCATCCTCATCGATCGCCGTGTAATTCTTGCTTCGGCGCAGTATGTCCAATGACATTGGACAAGTCGTCCAGGCTCGCTGGATGCGCCGTCGAACGGACACCTAGTTGTCGCGCTCACCCCACGCAGAGCGTGCAGGCCCCACGACTTCGACCCCGTGGTTGGCCACCCCCCGGCGAGGCCCGGCTCCCCACCTGAGAGCCGGGCCTTCGCCATTCCCCGTTGGAGGTGAGCGATGGATGACCTGCTGAAGACCTTCGACCGCATCAAGATGCAGTTCGAGAGCATTGCCGACGCGCTCCGGAAGCGGCGGACGCAAGTCGACTACACGCTGGCGAACTAACCGCCGCGCAATCTAAGACGCCCCGGGCCTGATACGTGAACGAGACGGTCGGGACCGGGAGCAAGCACGGGAGGCAGCTCATGACCGCGCTGTCGCCCTTCGAGATAGCCGCCCGGATGTTCGCCGAGCCCGAACGCAAGTACGCCACACCCGGCGAACTCGCACGTGCGCTCGACCCGCGCACCGTCCAGACGCCGGCGCTCAACCTGATCGACCAGTTCCTCGTCGACCTGTTCAACACCCCCGACGGGCGCGGCATCATCTCGATGCCCCCGCAGGAGGGCAAGTCGACCCGGGTCGCGAAAGACTTCGTCACCTGGGTGCACACCGAAGACCCCGACTGCCGCGTCGTCACCGCCTCCTACGGCCAGACCCTCGCCAACCGCAACGGCCTCGCGCTCCGCCGCAACATCACCGACCACCCCCAACTCGGCCTCACGGTTGCCCCGGACAACGGCGCCAAGCACGAATGGGAGTTGGCCGGCCATCGCGGCGGTGTCCTCTCGGTCGGTATCGGCGCCGGATTGACCGGAAGACCAGCCGATCTGCTTGTGATCGACGACCCGATCAAGGACCGCAAGGAAGCCGACTCCGAGCTGATCCGGCAGAACGTGTGGGACTGGTGGACCGACGCAGCCTCCACCCGACTCGCGCCCGGCGCCCCCGTCGTGCTGATCCTCACCCGCTGGCACGAGGATGACCTCGCCGGCCGGCTCCTCGCCGCCGAAGACGGGCACCTGTGGAAGGTTCTCAACATCCCGGCGCAGGCCGACCACGACCCGCTGAAGGGCGAAACCGACCCGCTCGGCCGCGAACCAGGCCAGTTCATGGTGTCTGCCCGGGGCCGCAGTACCGAGCAGTGGGAAGCGATCAAGGTCCGCGTCGGCTCCCGCACCTGGACCTCGCTGTACCAAGGCCGCCCGTCGCCGGCCGAAGGCGGCATGTTCAAACGCGACCACTGGCGCCGGTACGACAGCCCGCAGTGGATCGAACGCCCGGACGGGTCGATGTGGGTGCCGCAGTTCGACGAGATGCTGCAGTCCTGGGACATGACGTTCAAGGGCACCGACGGCACCGACTACGTCGTAGGGCAGGTTTGGATGCGCCGCGGCGCCGACGCCTACCTGCTCGACCAGGTGTGCCGGCGGATGTCGTTCGTCGAGACCTGCCAGGCATTCAAGGCCCTGTCCGCGAAGTGGCCGCAGGCCGTGCTGAAGCTCGTCGAGGACAAAGCCAACGGTCCGGCCGTGATCTCGTCGCTCGGCCGCACGGTGCCCGGCATCGTCCCCGAGGAACCGCACGGCTCGAAGGAAGCCCGCGCTGCCGCCGCGTCGCCGCTGGTTGAAGCAGGCAACGTCTGGCTGCCGGCCTCGGTCGACCAGCACGGTGCACCGTTCGCGCCCTGGGCTGACGGACTGATCGAGGAAGCCGCGGCGTTCCCGAACGGCGCCCACGACGACCAGGTCGACGCCCTGTCGCAGGGACTCACCCGCCTCATCCTGCGCCCGCTGTGGGACGGCTCCCTGATCCAGCCGGACGAGTTCGACGAGCTCGACGCCACCGGTTACGCCATCTCCCCGTACTAGCCCGGACAGGAGGTCACGCCATGGCCGCAAGCCCGTGGACCCAGCCTGACCTGTTCGAAGCCGAACGCGACGTCTCCACCCTGCGCGTCCAGCACCTCGAGGAGCAGCTCGGCGCGTCGATGAACGAGCTCGAGGTGCTGCGCGAGTCGCTCGCCGACGTCGAACTCGCGTACGAGGACCGCGGCTGGCTGCGGCTGTCGATGCAGGCACAGCTGGACCTGTCCGCGAACGGCCGGCACCAGATCCGCGACCTGTGCCGCGTCATGACCGTCGTCAACCCGCTGATCAAGCGGGGCCTGTCGCTGCGCAAGGCCTATGTGTGGGGTCAGGGCGTCGACATCACCGTCCGGGACCAGTCCGACGACGGCCAGGACGTGAACGCGGTCGTGCAGGAGTTCCTCGAGGACCCGGGCACGATCAGGAACCTGTCCGGGTCGCAGGCCCGCGAGGAGATGGAGCAGCGGCTCTACACCGACGGCGAAGGCGCGTGCGCCCTGTTCACCAACGGCATCACCGGCCGCGTGTCGCCGCGCTGGATCCCGGTCGAGCAGATCACCGACGTGATCACCGACCCCGAGGACGCCACCACGGACTGGTACTACCGGCGCGACTTCTCCGAACGGTCCCTGACCGACGGGGTGCTGGTCGAGCGGATGCGGACCGTGTACTACCCGGCGCTCGGGTACGAGCCGCAGGCCGCGAACCGGCCCCGCTACATCAACGGCGCCGAGGTCGCCTGGGACGCCCCGATCCGCATGGTGTCCGTGAACCGTCAGACCGGCGGGACCCGCGGCATCCCTGACTGCTTCGCTGCGATCGCCTACGCCCGGTCGTACAAGGAATTCCTCGAAGCCTGGACCGTGCTGACGAAGGCGCTGTCCCGGTTCGCGTGGAAGACCACAACCCGCGGCGACAAGGCCAAGACTGTCGCAGCCAAGGTCGGCGCCGCGCCGACAGTTGAGGCGCGCGGCGGCAACCCGAACGGGTACGGCGCCACCGCCGTCACCGACCCTGGCACGACGCTCGAGGCGATCCCGAAGACCGGCGCCACGATCGACGCCGACTCCGGCCGGCCGCTCGCGTCGATGGTCGCGACCGCGCTCGACGTGCCGGTCACGATGCTGCTCGGCGATCCCGGCATCACCGGTGCCCGCGCTGTCGCGGACACGCTCGACCAGCCGACCGAGCTGATGGCGAACATGCGCCGCGAACTGTGGACCGAGTTCCACCGCGACGTCCTGAACTACGTCATCGACTGGGCTGTGCGTGCACCGCAGGGCGCGTTGAAGGGCCGTATCACCCGCGACCCCGGCTCCGACCGGGTCACCGTGCTGCTGCCGGACAACGACTCCCGCACGATCGACATCTCGTGGCCGGACTTCGACTCGACACCGGTCGACGTACTCGTCGCGGCGATCGTTGCCGCTGACAGCACGATGAAGATGCCGCCGCTGGTCACGCTGCGGCTGCTGCTGCAGGCGTTGAAGGTCAAGGACATCGACGAGGTACTCGACGACGTCACCGACGACCAGGGCGAGTTCAAGGACCCGACCATGACCGCGGGACAGGCACTCGCGGACCGGTTCCGGAACGGCCAAGACACCGGCCAGAACCCGGCCGGCGCAGGCGACCCGAACCAGCCGCCGCCTGACCCGACCGCCTGATGCCGATCACGCCCCGCACGCTGCGTCTCGCGCAGCGGCTCCGCAACGACATCGTCCGGATCGTCGACGCCCACGAACGCGAACTCACCAAAGCCTGGGTCGACGCGTGGGACGAGGTCGCCGGCCAACTCGAAGCCGCGCTCAACGAGCTGCTCCTGGCGGCGAACAGCGGCGTCCTGTCGACAGCGACGATCCTGCGGTCCCAGCGGCTCCAGGTCGCGCTCGACGTCATCGCCCGCGCGTTGACGCGGCTCACGGACGGCGCCGCGACCAGGGTAACCAGTGACCTGCAGCAGGTCGTCCGCGAAGCCGGCGAAGCGCAGCGCGACATCATCGGCGCCCAGCTACCGAAGTCCGAACGAGACAGCCTCGCTGACTGGGTGCGCGTCGATGCCCGGCAGGTGCAGGCGATCGTGCAGCGCACGTCGGAGCGGATCACATCGCAGATGTGGCCCATCTCGGCTGAGGCTGACGCGGCGATCCGGCGAGAACTCGTCACCGGCATCGTCACCGGCCGCGGTCCGCGGCAGACCGGCGCCGCGATTGTGAAGCGCGCCGAGAACCAGTTCAACGGAGGCCTCGGCCGCGCGGTCACGATCGCCCGCACCGAAACCCTGGACGCGCACCGGCAGGCCGCGCAGATCGCGCAGGAACAGAACGCGGACGTCCTCGACGGCTGGATGTGGCTGGCCGCGCTGAAGTCGAACCCGTTCCCGTGCCCGGCCTGCATCGGCATGAACGGCACCCGCCACCCGCTGACGGAGCCCGGCCCGCTCGGTCACCAGAACTGCCGCTGCACCCGCGTGCCCGTCACCAAGTCGTGGGCCGACCTCGGCATCGACCTGCCCGAACCCGAGCCGGTCGGCGCGGACTCGCAGGGCTGGTTCGACTCACTGTCCGTCGACGCGCAACGCCGCATCCTCGGCCCCGCCCGGCACGCCGCCTACCAGCGCGGCGACTTCCCGCTCTCGAAGTGGGCCACACGCCGCAGCAACGACGGATGGCGTGACTCGTACGTCCCCGCACCCGCACCCAAAGCCGCCTGACCAGGGAGGTCGCATGGCTCGCCAGAACCTCACCGAGGCCGGCGCGAAGATCCTCGAGGCCAGCACCGACGGAACACTCCTCGTGCAGGTCATCACCCCCGGATGGGGATCATCCGGCTACTACAGCGCCGAAGTGCTCCAGGAAGCCGCGACCGAGAAGGTGTGGGGCGCCGGAACCCACTGCTACCTCGACCACCCGTCAGCGTCCGAGGGCGCGGATCGCCCAGAGCGGTCGGTGAAGGACCTCGCGGCAACCCTCGCTGAGGACGCCCGCTGGGACGGCAAGCGGCTCGTTGCCCGCGTGACTCCGGTCGGTCTCGGCAAGACCGTGCTCGCCGACGAGGCGTTCCGGAAGGCCGTCGGCGTCTCTGTCCGGGCTTCAGCGGAGATGGAGATCGGCGAGGCCGAGGGCCGCTCCGGCTGGATCGTCGAGAAGATCCACCCCGGCACCTTCAACTCGGTCGACATCGTGACCCACGCCGGCCGCGGCGGTCAGATCCTCGAATCCGCCCGCCAGGAGTACGAGCGGCAGCTGGCCGAGGCCGTGTCCGACAAGGCCTGGTCCGGGTTCTCGCAGTCCGACTACGACGACGCGCAGTGGAAGTCGGCGTGCCTGATCGACAAGGGCGAAGGCGACGGCAAGTCGCGCTACGCGCTGCCGGTGAAGGAGCCCGACGGCACCCTCAACCGCAACGCTGTCCACGCCGCCGCCAGCCGCATCGGTCAGGTGCAGGTCGACGCCGCGAAGAAGAAGGCCGCCGCGAAGAAGCTCGTCTCGCTGTACCGCAACCAGCTCGACGAAGACCCGCCCGAGTCGCTGCTGAAGGCCGCTGGCGCGACCGAGTCCGCCATTGCCGAGACCACCGCGAGCGACACCGACCGCGCGCTCCGGGATGCCGTTTCAACGGCCTACGCCAACCGCGAGAAATCCACCTACGCGTGGGTTCGCGACTACGACCCCGACAAGGGACTCGTCTACTTCGAACTCGATGTCGACGGCAAGTGCACCACCTATGCCCAGCCCTACAGCGTCGGCGATCAGGGCGCGATCGAGCTCAGCGGCAACCGCGTCGAGGTTGACCAGCGCACGCAGTACGTCCAGGTCGGTACCACGACGGAATCGCAAGCCCAAAGCGTCCCGGTCCACCCGGCCGGGCAGTCCACAACCACCAGGGAGAACACCATGCCCGAGACCGAGGGCGCCACGACCTCCATCGAGGAGTCGAAGCGGCGCGAACTCGAGGAGAAGGCCGGCCGGGTGCCCGTGCTCGAAGCCAAGCTGGCTTCGGAGACCGAGCGCGCGGACAAGGCCGAGCAGGCGCTCGCCGTCGAGAAGGCGAAGACCTACGCGCAGGAGTTCGGCAAGACCCGCGTCAAGGAGGCCAACTCCGAGCTCGAGGCCGACGTCGTCGACATGATCGTCGGCAAGGCCATGACCGAGTCGCTGCCGCTGACCGACGAGGGCCGCCTCGACACCGAGACCTTCGGCACCCGGGTCGACGACGCCCGCACCGCCGAGGAGACCTACCTCGCCCGCGTCGCCTCGAAGCGCGGCGGCGACGTCCGCGGCCTCGGACCGGTCAGCGAGAAGAAGGAAGTCACCCGCGCCGACTCCAACAAGGCCGTCGCCGAGGCGTTCGGCCGCCAGGTCAAGGAGGCCTGACCCATGGCGAAGAACATGAAGGTCAGCGACGGCACGAAGCTGTCCGTCGTCTGCAGCGACCCGGCGACCCCGAAGTCCGGCGACCCGGTCCTCGTCGGGCAGCTGCCCGCCGTCGCCACCACCAACGAGCGCGCGGACGGCACCACCTCGGTCGACACCCACGGCGTGTTCAACCTGTCCGTGAAGGGCGTCGACGGCGGCGGCAACTCTGCCGTCGCGGCCGGCGACCTCCTGTACTACGTCGCCGCCGACACCCCGAAGTTGTCGAAGAAGAACACCGGGGTGCGGTTCGGCTACGCGCTCGCCGCGGTCACCTCCGGGTCGACCGCCACCATCCCCGTCAAGGTCGGCTACTGAAGGCCGGAGAGGACAACCAATGACCATCCAGACCTTCAGCGGCGCCAGCGTCGAGGAGGCCACGGCCGATGACTCCCTGTTCGGGCGTCCGCGCCGGATCAGCGAGGCCCAGGTCCTCGAAGCGGCCGGCGTGCTCGGCCGCGCGTTCAAGGGCAGCCGGTACGGCATGCTCAAGCTCCAGGAGGCCCTGACCTCCGACGACTTCCGCGCCGCGGCGTTCGAGGTCATCGACCGCGAGATGATGGTCCGCTACCAGGACCTGCCGCCGGTGTGGGACCAGTACTGCAAGCGCACCACGGTCCGGGACTTCAAGCCGAAGACCCTGGTCGACCTGATGGGCGGCCGCGCGGCGCTGGACCTGGTGCCGGAGCGCACCGAGTACCCGCACCGGTCGGTCTCCAAGGGCGGCTACCACATCTCGGTGAGCAAGTACGGTGGTCTCTTCCAGATCTCCTGGGAGTCGATCATCAACGACGAGCTCGGTGAGCTGCAGGAGCTGCCGAACAACCTGGCGGTTGCGGCCCGGAACACCGAGTCGAACGCCGGCGCGAAGCTGCTGACCGACGGGAACGGCCCGAACGACGCGCTGTTCAACGCGACGGCGTGGGGTCGCACCTACGACCCGGCGACGGACTCGTGGTCGGGCGGCTCGTCGAACCTGATCGCCGGCAACCCGGCGCTCACCGCCGACTCGCTGACCGCGGCGCTGGACGCGATCTCGCAGCGCACCGACCCCGAGGGTCTGCCCATCGTGGTCGAGGCGATCAAGCTGGTCGTGCCGCCGTCGCTCGAGACCACGGCCCGGAAGATCCTCGACGCGACCGAGATCCGGATCGTGTCCGGGAGCAACACCACGATCCTGAACAACTGGCTCGCGAACCGCGTCCAGCTGGTCGTGGACCCGTGGCTGCAGGTCCTGGACAAGGGCGCGAACGCGGCGACGACCTGGTACCTGCTGCCGGCGCCGACCTCGTCCCGTCCGGCGCTGTTCATGGCGTTCCTGCGCGGCCACGAGACCCCGGACCTGCGGGTCAAGGCCGACGCGGGCAACCGGATCGGTGGCGGCCCGGTCGCGCCTGAGGAGGGGTCGTTCGACGCGGACGACATCTCGTACCGGGTGCGGCACATCGTCGGCACCACCGGCACGGACATGATCGCAACCGCGGTCTCCACCGGCGCGGGTTCGTGACGCACTCGTTCAAGCCGATCACGACCGAGCAGGGCATCCAGGTCGCGATCCTCGACGAGCTCCAGCAGATTCGACGTCTGCTGGAGCCGTCGAAGGAACCCGTCGACATGGAGCCCGCTGCTGCTCCGGTCGAGGACTCTCCGGCCGCTGGGGAGCCGGAGAAGAAGCCCGCGGCCAAGAAGGCGCCGGCGAAGAAGGCCACAACCCGGAAGCGGGTCACGGGCCAGTAGGTGTCGGGGCGTCAACTCGCCGAAATCGACGCGCACCGCTGCACATCACGATCGGCGAGAAGGCGTTCTGGGGAGTCCCTGGCCAGGCATATCGGCTGGGCTGCGTCGAGCCCCCTCCTTTCTCCCTGCACGCGCGACCTGCGCCCCACACCACACCAACCCTCGTCTGCCTGAGGAGCACTTCCACATGGCTACTGGAGCCTTCGTCTTCAACATCGCCAAGGGCAAGATCGCGTACTACGCGTCCCTGCCGGCGACCAACGACGCCCTCGTCCTGGTGTGGCTGAAGAACACCGGCCTGGAGTCCGACGCCGTCCTCAAGGACTACGACACGCTCGCCGCGATCCTGGCCGGCAGCAACGACGAGTGCGACTTCACCGGGTACACCCGCCGCACGCTCACCTCGGTGACCGCCACGGTGGACGACACCGGCGACAAGGTCGTCATCGACTCCGCCGACCCGGCCTCGTACACGAACACCGGCACCGCCCAGGTCGCCGGCGCCGCGATCGTCTGCTACGACCCCGACACAACCGGCGGCACTGACGCCGACCTGGTGCCGCTGTTCCAGTTGTACGCCGGCACGATCTCGTTCGACCAGAACGTCCTGATCAACGTCGCCATCGCGACGACCGGACTCGGCGACGCCGCCTAGCCCATGGCACAGGCCGCCGGGTACAGCTTCAACAGCGACACCGTCTCCGGGACCACGGTCCGGGACCTCGCTGGCTACTTCCTGAACGGCACCATCGTCGGCTCCGCCGCGATCGTCACCAGCAAAACGGACTACGGCAACGCGCTGCACTGCACCGGCGGCGCACTGCAGGTCAAGGTCGCCGCCGACACCTACCCTGTGGACACCAGCGGCGGCCTCTCGGTCGGCGCCTGGGTGAAGCTCGACGACACCACCGCAGCCGCGCGGTGCATCGCGTCCGGCAAGGACGCGACGGCGCTCCGCTGGGCGCTGTACGCCTCGAACGCGGCCGGCAACGTCGAAGCGAACATCATGGGCACCACCTACGCCAGCTCCACGAGCATCCGCGACGGCAACTGGCACCACGTGATGCTCGTCGTCAGCCGACTGTTCGGGCCTGGCGCCGAGACCGTGCGGGTCGTCGTCGACGGCACCATCGTGCTGTCCTCGTCGAGCCTCACCACGAACCTCGGCTACCCGTCCGGCAGCATCGTCATCGAAGCGGGCCGCAACGCGACCACGCAAGCGCAGCCTTTGAACGGGCTGCTGGACGACTTCCGTTGGTGGAACGACCCGGTCGACGACGCCTCGTTCTCGACGGTCCGCGACAACGAGCAGGGCGACCTGCAGTACGCGATCTACCCGTTCGACGACGGCACCGGCGACGACTTCTCGATCTACAACCGGGACCTGACGCTCGCTGGGTCGGCGTCGTTCGTGGCCGGCCTATACGGGAACGCGTTGAAGTCGGGCGCGGTCGCCGCGGGCGGTGTGGCGTCGGTCGCGTTCGGCGACCTTGACCGGTTGGCGATCACTGGCTGGATGCGGCTCGATGTCGCACCAGTCGGGTCCGCTGTCCCGATCATGACCATCCGCGACAGTGGCGGGAACATCGTCTTCCAGGCGGTCGTCAACACCGACCGCACGGTGACGTGCACGTGGGTCACGATCTACGGCACGTTCTCGGTGTCCTCGACCACGACGCTGACCGTTGATGCCTGGTCCCGGTACCACTTCAACATGAACCCGACCTATGTCGGGATCCGGATCGGCACTACCGCGCAGGTCACCTTCTCCACCGGGCACTCCACCCCGCACCTCACCCCGACCGTTCTGGACCTGCACACCCTGTACGTCGGCGGCGACGCAGCAACGGGCGGGCAGGTGTCGTTCGACTACGTCACCTGCACCAGGAACTTCATCAACGTTCCCTCGGAGGGGTACTGGACCGGCCCGCCGATCCCCACCGCGACCCGGCCGGCGAACGTTGCGCGCGGCATCTACGAGTTCAACGAGAACACCGGCGCCGTCGCCGACGACAAGTCCACTTTCAACAACGACCTGACGTTGACGGCGAACGGCGGCTGGACCCCGGGCGTGCAAGGTTCCGCGCTGTCCAACTCCGGATCCGCGGCAGCCGGGGCGCGCAGCACAACCATCGCCTGGTCGGCGACGCCGGCTGGTTGGGCGTTCGCGGGCTGGTTCAAGTGCCGGGCATCGTCGAGCGGCGCCCGGATCATCGCGATGCGCGCCGGGGCGCAGGAGGTCGCGCATGTCTTCTACCTGTCGGGCGCGTTCCAGCTCAGGCTGTACGGGTCGGGTGGCAACACCGGGATCCTGATCCCCAGCACCTATCCGTCGGACGCGCACTTCCCGGCCGAGACCCTGACGCATCTCGCTGGGGTGTGCAACGGCGAGACCGTGCAGTTCTACATCAACGGCGTCCACATCGGCTCGACCACCTACTCGGCGGGGCAACTGTTCGCGCCGACAGAGCTGAACGTCGGCGGCGACCCCTCCGACGGCAGCAACCAGGAAGTCGCTGACGTCGTCGACTCGCTGCAGTTCTTCGACACCCCGATCTCGGGCAGCAACGTCGCGTGGCTGTACGCGAACCCGGGCGCGTTGGCGATCCCGCCGCAGAACGTGACCCTGAACCAGGCGCACGAGACCGACACGGCGTACCCGCTGGCCAACAGCAAAACCGTGACCCTCGCGACCGCCCACGAGACGGACTCCGGGTACGGGCTGTCGGCAACGAAGGACGCGGCGCTCGCGACGGCCCACGAAACCGACACCGGGTACGCCGTCACCGGCGACAAGACGATCGGGTTCGCCACCGGCTCCGAAGCCGACGCGGCATCGGCGGTCATCGGGACGAAGTCTGCGACGTTGCCAACCGCAGGCGAGGCCGACACGGCGAGCCCGCTAGTCCCGTCGAAGACCGTCACGTTGGCGACCGCGCACGAAACCGACACCGCCTACACGGTCACCGTCGTCAACGAGGGCGCGGCCCGTGTCCTCCTGGCCGCCCACGAAACGGACACGGCGTACCCGGTCACCGCATCCAAGACGGTCACCCTCGCCACCGCCCACGAGGTCGACCGGGCGATCGCGCTGATCCTCGAAGGCTCCGGCCCGCAGTGGCCCGTGCTGACCGTCTCCAACACAGAGTCCAGCCACCTGGAGGTGTCCCATGGCATATGACGTCGGCGACATCGCCGTGTTCCGGCTGGACATCGAGAACTTCGACGGCACCACCGTCGCCCAGGTCACGGTCAAGGCACCGGACGGAACCGAGGTCACGCCCGCACCCACCCCGACCTCGTCTGGCGGCGGCGCGGTGTGGCTCGTGCAGGTGCCGCTGACCCAGGCAGGCGTCTGGTACGTCGGCTGGACCGTCACCGGCACCGGTCAGGGCACACAGTGGGACAGCGCGGAGGCTGAGACGCCGCCGCCGATGACCGAAGCGATCGACGACGTGCGGCTCCTCATGGCCGACACGGACCCGGCGAAGCGGATCTTCTCCTCCCGGCAGATCTCCCGGTTCCTCGCGCTGAACAACGGCGACGTCCGCAGGGCTGCCGCGCAGGCGCTCGACGTGATCGCGTCCTCCGAGGTCATGGTCTCGAAGGTCATCAAGACCCAGGACCTGTCCACGGACGGCGCGAAGGTCGCCGAGGCGCTCAGGAAGCAGGCCGCCGAACTGCGCCGCCAGGCCGACGACGGCGAAGGCGACGAGACGGCGACCGGGTTCGAGATCGCCGAGTACGAGCCATACCCCGCACGCCCAGAACTGTCGGAGTACTGATGCCGCTCCAAGGCGCACGCGTCATCCCGGCAGGCTGGGAAGCGCACCACCGGCCCGTGCTGGAGACGACCTGGACGGCGACGATCACGTTCCGCCGCCACACCGGCGAACCGACCTTCGACCCGGCCACAGGCTCAACCTCCCGCGCGTCGGTCATCGTCTACTCCGGGCCGTGCCGCATCCAAGACCACGAGACGAACGCCGCCGGCGCGACCGTCGCCGCGGGGGAGCGGATCACCAGCCACACCTACCGGGTGTCCCTGCCTGTCGAAGCCGACCTCGCGCTCGACGACATCGGCACCGTCGACACGGCCAACGACCCGACGTTGCCCGGCCGCGAACTGCTGGTGACCGACGTTCAGCGCGGCTCGCTGCTGTTCCAACGCGACCTACTAGCCGTCGACAACCTGGAGGCCTGATGCACCTCGACGTCTCCGAACTCCGGGCACTGGCCGGCGACCTGGAGAAGGGCGCGGCAAAGGTCGGGAAGGCTGCACCGGTCGTGGTCAGCAAATCCGCGCACGACATCGAAGCCACCGCGAAGATCTTGTCGCCCGTCGACACCGGCAACCTGATGGGGTCAATCTCCACCGAAGTCGAAGGCCTGTCCGCCGAGATCGGGCCGACCGCCGAGTACGGCGGCTACGTCGAGGACGGCACCCACAACGACGACGGCAGCGTCCGGATGGCCGCCCAGCCATACATGCAGCCTGCGCTCGACACGCACGCCCCGACGTTCGAGACCGCGCTCGGCAAGGTCGGCGAGGCGATCCTGTGACCGCCCTGCCGGCGATTCGCCCGGTCGCGGACACGGTCCTGTCGATGCTGCGCGCGATCCCGAACCTCAACGTGTTCGACGGCGAACTGCCGAACGACCCGCCCCTCGACGGCGACGGCCGCGCCCACCCGTACTGCGTGTTCTTCGGCGGCGGCGGACGGGCGTTCGGTGACCGGCTCAACAAGAGCACACCGACCGACGTCGTCTGGACCTGCCGGATCCTCATCGTCGGCGGCGACGCGACCCGGGCACGGTGGACGCTCGACGAGATCCGCAAGGCACTCACTGGCAAGCGCCCAACCGACGACGGCCATCTCATCGAGGCCCTCGACGACGTCATCTTCCGCACCGAAACGAACGTCGTTCCCTCCCGGACATCCGGGCTCATCATGTACCGCCTCCACCTCTGAGGAGCATCACCATGCCTGAACCGAAGCGGGTCCGGGACGACCAGACCGGCCACGAGTACAGCACCTACGGCATCTACGACGGTCTCACCGTCCTGGACGAGCCCGCGGTCGACGAGCGCACCGGCGAACTGCTGCCGCCGAAGTACCCGGCCAAGGACGCCCCGGCCCCGAAGCCGCACGCCGTCAAGCCCGCCGACCCGGCCGGCGCCAAGGCCACCCAGAAGGAGAACTGACATGGCCGTCACCATTCCGCCCGGCGTCAAGGCCGAGGGCAACCTGAAGGTCGTGTACGTGCCGACGATCGCGTCGGTGACCGCTCCGGCGGTCTCCGAGCTCACCGCGGCCGGTGCGCTGGACGTGTCGTTCTTCATCACGGGCGGCAACTTCAAGCCGTCCGGTGAACAGGCCCGAGGCGACGACCGCCGCGTCGGCTCCAAGCAGACGTTCGAGGCGCTCGGCCGCGAGAAGTCCACGATCGACGACATCGTCTACATCGCCGACCCGCAGGCCGCGGCCGCTGCCGTGGGCAACAAGGCGATGGAACTGTTCCAGCCGGGCGTCGCCGGGTTCTTCGTCGTCCGATACGGCCTCGACGCGGAGACAGTCGACTTCGCCGCGGCCCAGTTCGTGGACATCTGGCCGATCGTGTTCGGCGTGCAGAACAAGACGCAACTCGCGGAGAACGACGAGTTCGCGAAGATCACGATCACGCAGGCTGTCGCGGTCACCGGCATCGTCCGGAAGCAGGTCGCGATCGCGGCCTAGGCCCCTCGTGCGAGGGCGGCCGGTACCGGGCTCGGGCCGGTCGCCCTCTTCCTTGTGTGGACCGAGCCCACCGAGCCCAGGAGTACAGCCATGCCCGAAGAAGGCAAGCACGCCAGCCTGCTGCAACTACTGCAGGACCGCAAGTCGTCCACGAAGGGCCGCGCGTCGCGCCCGATGGCGATCTGCCTCGACACCGAACTGTCGATGGACCTCGAAGACGCCGAACAAGAACTCGCCGACGCGAAGGCCGCTGTCGCCGAGGCGGAGTCGCACGCGGACTCCCGTGCAGGCGGAAAGGTCGCCATCGACCCCGAGCTCACCAAAGCCGTCACCGCCGCCGAGAAGAAGGTCGCGCAGGCCGAGGCGGCCGTCGACGCCGCGTCGGTCATCGTCACCTTCACCGCGCTGAAGGCCGAGGACTACGACAAACTCAAGGACGAACACCCGCCCCGCGAAGGCAACGAGTACGACGCGATCTCCGAATACAACCGCGAGACCTTCCCGGACGCGCTCATGGAAGCGTCCGCGTCGAAGAAGGTCCGGGACGCCGACGGCAACCTCGTCGACATGGACGTCGCCGAGCTTATCGCGACCATGTCGAACGGTGAACGCACCATCGCCTGCCAGGTGTCGAACGACGTCAACCTGCGGACCTCGTCTTTCTCCGACGCCAAATCGCTCAGTCGCCGGCGAAGCGGCAGCAACTCGAAGCGGCGATAGCGCACGGCGTACCGCTCTCCCGGTACTTGGGCCGCGTCCCAGAAGAGAAGCACGAGCACTTCGACGCTGACGGCACCTACACCGGCTACACGCTCGTGATCCGCGAACCGGAGTTCACCGACCGGGACCGCGACCACCTCACCGCGCTCGCCGAGGTGAAAGCCAACGAGTGCCCGAAGTGCGGTGGCCCGCTCGACCAAACCACCGACCCGCACGTCGCTTGGCATGTGACGCACGACGAGTGCAACCGCTGCGAAACCGTCGCCTACAAGCAGGCCCGCGACGACGGCGCCAACGACAGAGACGCCCGCAAGCAGGCCGCATCCGCCGGGCGACTGTACCGCGCCACCGCCGTACCGAACCCCTGAGCCCGAGAGGCGGTGACCCATGTCCGACCGCACCGTGAAGGTCCGCCTCGAAGCCGACATCTCCGACTTCGTCTCCGACATCGGCGTGAAGGCCGTCGCGGCCGTCAACAAGCTCGAACGGGCCGCAGGTAACGCGAACACGCGGATCAGGTCCGTCGGCGCCGACACGAAACTCCCCGAGCTCGGCACCAAAGCCGACACGGTCGGCGAAAAGCTGAAACAGACCGGCACCAAGGGTGAGACGTCCGGGAAGAAGATTGCAGCCGGTGCCGCGAAAGCCAAGGAGGAGCTGGAGAAGCTCACGGTCGCGGCGAAGAAGGTCAACGTCGCCGCCGAAGAGCAGTCGAAGGCGATCGACAAGGCCTCCAAGTCCGCGGACTCGCACGCCAACGCGATCGGGCGGCTGCGTGTCGCGCAGCTGCGGCTGGCGCAGGCTCAGCAGAAGTCGAATCCGGTAGCACTCGCCGGCGCGGAGGAGTCGGTCAAGTCCGCCGAGCGGGCCGTGAAGAAGCTCGAGAAGGCTGCCGAGGACTCCGGCCGGAGCTTCGGTGCCCGGTTCGGTGCCGGGGTGAAGCGCTGGTTCGTCGGCGACGGCACGAGCGTGCTCAAGCAACTCGGACAGAACACCGGCAACGGGTTCCTCGCGTCGCTGATGGGCGCACTGAAGACTCCGGTGATCGGCCCGGCGCTGCTTGTCGCCCTGATCGCTGCCGCGACGGCCGCTGCTGGCCCGGTCGGCGCGGTCCTTGCCGGAGGCATCGTCACAGCTTTCGGCGCCGGCCTCGGAGCACTTGGTCTCGTGTTTGCGGCGAAGTCCCTGGTCGTAAAATCGATCTGGGCGAAAACGGTCGCCGAAATGGGCGCGGAGACCCGGCAGATCTCGAAACCGTTCGAGGCGACCCTGTCCGTCCTGGCTGTTGTCGCCCGGCGGACCTTCGCGACCTTCAAGCCGGAACTCGCCGCCGCCTTCAAGGACCTCGCGCCCGTGCTGTCCAGCTTCGGTGACCAGCTAGGTCAGGCCCTCGGGAAACTGGCGCCCGCTATCCAGCCGCTCGCGCGCGCCTTCGCCGGCGTGCTCGGTGCGGAGGGCCCTGCCCTGAACGACATGTTCTCGAAGCTGGCGTCCGGCCTGACGAAACTGTCGGAGAGCATCTCGAAGAACCCGACCGCGCTCGCTGACTTCACCCGCGGGCTCGGTGGCCTGGTCGACGACCTGCTCGGCTTCCTGACGATCATGAACAACGCCGACGCAGCCTTCAAGCGGTTCACCGGCGGCGTGTCCGCGGTGTCGGCGTTCATGGGTACGCTGCGCGGCGCGGTCGGTGCCGTGCTCGGCCCGCTCGAGCTGACTGCCCAGGGCGCTTCGAAGGTCGGCGACGGCATGAACTGGCTGGCCGGGAAGCTCGGCATCGGCAAGCAGGTCATGGACCAGTCGGCGGAGTCGACGGGCACGTTCTCGGACAACCTGCTGAAGACGGCCGCGAGCCTCACCGCCCAGACGACCTCTGCACTGCATTCCGCCCACGCGAACCACGAGGCGAACGTGCAAGCGGCCCTGGCGGCCGGAGCGTTCGACCGGCAGACCGCGGCGACGAACAAGCTGCTCGACGCCCTGAACCGCGTCTCGTCGGTGCTCCTGAGCCAGAAGGACGCGCAACTCGGCTACGCGCAGGCTGTTGCCGATGCCAATGCGGCGATCAAGCAAAACGGAAAGACTCACGCCGACAACACCCAGAAGGGCCGGGACAACCAGCGCGCCCTCCTGGCTGTTGCACAGGCCGCGATCACGCAGCGGGACTCGATGATCAAGGCCAACGCCGGCACCGCGGCCGCAGCGAAGACGACGGAGGCAGCGAAGGCCAACTTCATCAAGCTCGCCCAGCAGATGGGTTACGGCTCCGCTGAGGCCCGCAAAATGGCTGACGACCTGATCAAGATCCCGAACGTGTCGCGCACCGCGAAACTGAACGCGAACATCAAGGACCTCGAGGACAAGCTGGCGACCGCCAAACAGAAACTCAAAGACCCGAACCTGACCAAGGAACGCAAGGCTGAACTGACGGCGCAGATCGCCAAGCTCGAAGCCGGGATCGCGCGCGCGAAGCAGGCGCTGAACTCGGTGCCGCCAAGCAAGAACGTGTCGATCACAACCACGTACACCGAGATCCACCGGGTCATCGGATCGGGCAGCCGCACCAGCGGCGGAGGTGTCGGCGGCGGCCACGAGGTCACCGGCAAGGGCCAGGCCGACGGCGGGTTCTACCCAGGCGGCGTACCCGCGTACGCGAACGGGAAGCTGCCCGACCAGGCGATGATCGCACCCGGCAAGGGCCGCGGCATGGTCCAGTGGGCCGAGCAGGAAACCGGCGGGGAAGCGTTCATCCCGCTCGCACCGTCGAAACGGGACCGGTCGGAGAAGATCCTCGGCAAGGTCGCCGAGAACTTCGGCTACGGCCTCGTCAAGTCGTTCGCGAACGGCGGCATCAACCTCGCCAACGGGCAACTCGTCGACATCACCTACCTGCTGCAGCAGCTCGGCCTGCCGTTCGACCCGACCGCGGGCGCGAACTACCGGTCGACGCTGACGAACGCGAACCGCGCCAACCGGGCCGTCATCCCGGCCCGAAACAACGCGATCGCAGCCGACCGGGCCGAACAGTCCGCGAAGGCAGCAGTCGCCGCGATCCAGCGGCAGATCCAGCTGGAGCAGCGCGCCATCGCAGCCGCGCGGGCACCGAAGCAGACCACCAAGGCCGGGCAGAAGGCCGAAGACCGCAGGGTCGCAGCCGAGCAGAAGAAACTCATCGCGCTCCAGGACGACCTGTACGCCGCGAAGAACCGGGTCACCAAGGCCACGAAGGCATCGAACGCCGCCGACGCGGTCCTGAAGATCCGGCAGGAAGCGGCAGCGAAGGCAGCACAGCTCAACCGTGACGCCTTGGAGAAACTCGTCCAGCAGCAGCAAGCCGCGGTCGACCTCGCGAAGCAAGTGTCGGACTCGTTGCAAGGACCGGCGAACATCGGCGACCTGTTCCAGCAGTCACTCACCGGCAAAGGTCTGCTCGCAGACCTGCAAAGCGAGGGCGCGGATCTGAAGCAGTTCGGGCAACTGATCGCACAGCTGCGAGCGAAGAAGCTCGACGCGGACCTGATCAACCAGATCATCGGCAAGGGCGCCGACCAAGGCGGTGAACTCGCGCAGGCGATCCTCGACGGCGGCCAGGCGCTCGTCAACTCGCTCAACACCGCGCAGCAGAACCTGGAGAACCAGGCCAACCTGATCGGCGCCGGTGTCGCGAACGACCAGTACAACACCAAGGTCGCCGGCCACCGTGCAGGCGGCGGCGGCGTCCAGGCGGGCCGGAAGTACGGCGTCAACGAGAACGGCATGGAGTGGTTCGTCGCCCCGGTCAACGGCGACATCGTCCCGGCAGGTGTGAAGCCACGCCAGTACATCCGCGACATGGCCGGCGCCGGTGTCGGGGGAGCGTCCCGCGTTGTGCGGGAGGTCCACCACCACCACAGCAACAGCTTCTACGGCATGTCGATGGACGAGTCGAACCGGATCGCACAGAAGGTCCAGGCGCTCGCGGACTTCCAGTCGAGGGAGTACTGATGCCGTTCCCGGAAGAGACCGAGTTCCATCTGCCGGACGGCATCACCCTCAACGGCGGCCTCGACTCCGACGGCGTACTCGTCACCTGCGAGAAGGCCTCCGGTTGGGGGTCGCCTGGCTCGAAGTCGCAGGGGCAGTCTCGCGAGGGCGAGCACGGATCGAGCCCGGCGCCGAACCCGAAGATGCAGCCGCGCGTCATGCAGATCTCGGGCCGGATCACCGCCCCGACCCGGCTGCTGCGGCAGCAGACAGAGCACCGGCTGGAGGCCGCGCTCGGCCTGGACCTGTTCGAACTGACCGTTGTCGACGGCATCGAACTCACGGTTCAGACGCAACGCTCGGGCGATGTCACGATCGACGACGACACCGACACCACGTCGAATTGGCTCGCCGAACTCACCTGCCCGGACCCGCGCCGCTACGGGGCCGCGAAGACCCTCACGATGAACCTGCCGTCCACGTCGGGAGGTGTCCGGTTCCCGGTCCGGTTCCCGCTCAGGTTCACCGGCACCATGACCAGCGGAGACGCCTCGGCCACCAACGATGGCAACGAAACCGCGCCAGTGAAGGTGACCTTCACAGGTCCGTTGACCACGCCACGTCTGACGAACCAGACGACCGGCCAATGGGTGCAGTACAACGACACGCTCGCCACCGCAGACGACTTCGTCGTGCTCTACCTGCGCACCCCCCTCGTCGCGCTCCTGCAGGACACCGCGCTGCGGACCGGGAAGGTCTCGACCGGCGGAGGCGGCACCTGGGGCGTGAAGCCTGGCGCGAACCAGCTCGGATTCCGTGCGGGCGGCGGCAGCGGCACAGCGCTCATCGAATTCTCTGACACGTACCAGTAGGGAGACGCACTGATGCGTGACCTGATCGGCATCACCTACGACGCCACGTCAGGCGGCCCCGAACTCACCGCCACCGAATGGCGGCAGACCGACACGTCACTGTTCCTGCGGGACACCAACGACGTCGTCATGGGCGGAGTCCGCGGTGGTGCCGTGTCGAACACCGGGTTCTCCGTGACTGTCGCACCGCTGACCGTCGTCGTACAGACCCAGTGGTCGCGCGGCGTGTACCGCGCCGCGTTCCCCGGCGGCTCACTCGAGCTCTCGAAGACGATCTCACCGGCCCACGCCACGCTCCCGCGCGTGGACGCGCTCGACGTCGTCATCTACGACCACGAGGCCGACGGCTCCAACCTGCGCGGTGCGGACATCGTCTACACAGCAGGCACCGCCGGCTCCGGGTCCGCGCCGCCAGCCCCATCGTCAGGGGTCAGTCTGCGGCTCGGCACCTTCGCCGTGCCCGCGGCCAGCGGCGGCAACCCGGTGTGGACCGCCAACGCGAACCTGGTCGGCTACGCAGCCGCAGGCGGCATTCTCGACATCAACTCCCGGCCCGCCAACCCCCGCCCGGGCACGGTGATCTACAACCGCTCCACGGGCGCGCTCGAGGTCTTCCACGCCGGTGCCTGGCGCAACATCTTCAACTCCGTCTGGACCTCCTGGGTCCCCGCCTGGACCGGCACAACCCAGAACCCGCAACGCGGCAACGGCACCGAGTTCGGCGCCTACCGCATGTCGGGCGGCATGGTCGACGCCTACTGGCGCTACACCTACGGCACCGCGTTCGTCGTCGGCGGCGGACTCTGGTCCTGGTCGCTGCCGGTCGCGCTCGACACCGAGTTCAACAACCCGTACATGCCGGTCGGGCACGTGATGCTCATCGACCAGTCAGCCGCGCCGTCACAGTTCATCTGCCGCACCGCCGTCACCGTGTCGTCGTCGTTCATCGGCGCCGCCTCAGAGGCCGGTGTGCGGATGGGCCCAGCCGGGCCGGTCCCCGCCCAAGGCGACAGCATGACCATCCACGTGCGGTACCGGCCGTTCATTGAGGCCCCGTGATCGTCGCGGCCACACCGACCGTCCCGAAGGCGGTCTACCGGTACTGGGCATGCGACCTGCGCAGCGGCGCGAAGATCGCGCAACTGCCACTCAAGTACAGCGGGTCGCTGCCGGACCGGATCGGGGACATCTCGACCGCGTCCTTCACCTGCGACATGTCCGCGGTGTGGCGCGACGGCGGCGACTTCAATGGCACCACCACCCCGGGCCGCACCGTGATCGTGCTCGAACGCGAGTACGAAGGCGACGACACCTCGGACATCCTGTGGGCCGGGATCGTGCTGCCCCGCGACACCGGCTCCGACCCGGTCGCGCAACTGAACTGCTCCACGATCCCCGTCTACTTGAACCGCCGGTTCGCTGGCACCCACATCTACAAGGGCACAACCGACGGCCAGATCCTCACCGACCTGCTCGCAGACGCGGCACCCGAGGGGATCGGGTTCGTCCTCGACATCGACTGCCCAACACCGCGCGACACGTGGCGCGTCCTGGAACGCGAAAACCGCACCGTGTTCGCCTGCATCAAAGACGTCGCCAACCAGGACAACGGCCCCGAGTGGACCGTCCGCACCCGGTGGGCCACCGCCGACCGGCTCGCGATCCAGCACGTCTTCACCGCCCGCACCCGCCTCGGCTGGGCCGGCGCACCGAACGTCCGGTTCGACTTCCCCGGCGCCGTCCGGAAATACACCGGCCACGACGACTTCACCGAAGGCCACGGCGCCAACCACATCCGCGGCATCTCCTCCGCAGGCGCAGCATCGGACCCGGTCCGCGACACTCAAGCCATCACCCAGCAAGGCTGGGCACGCTGGGAAGAGAACGTGTCTCCGTCCGGCAATCAGACCCGCGACGGCCTCACCTCCGCCGCGAAAGACGCCCTCCGGAAACGCGCCCGCGGCCAATCCACCGTCGACATGTCGCTCGACATGACCCTCGGCCCGCAGTACGGCCGCGACTGGATCCTCGGCGACAACGCCCTGTTCTTCGTCGCCGGACCCGAAAACCCCATCGCGCCACGCAGCGACCCGGCAGCCGAACCGAAGTCCTACGCGCACCCCGAAGGACACCAGGAAACCGTGCGCGTCATCGGCGTCGACATCGACCCCGACAACGAAACCATCACCCCCGCCCTGTGGTCCCCGTACGAGGAGACCACGACATGAGCGTCCCCACCGACAACGCCACTGCCGCCCGCAGGTTGAAGGCACTCGAGCAGGAGATCGCGCAACTGCGCGGCTACCTCGCCACCACCGGCCTCGACGTCACCATCACCACGCCAGCGAACACGTTGACCGTCACATCGCCGACCTGGACGGAAGCGTTCACGCTCGCCGGGCCACGGCAGGCAACCGACTGGCTCGTCCAGTTCCGCGCCACCTGCGCATCCGGTACCACCGGCCAGGTCCGGGCCGTGATCTCAGGCACCGCGACCGAGCTCATGCCGCCAGTGGACGTGCTTGACGGGGCGACGCTCGACGCCGCCTGGACGCTAGACCCGCCCGGCGACTTCGACGATCAGACCCTCGTCGAGATCCAAGCCCAACGCACCACCGGAACCGGGACATTCACCGTCCGCCCGTACAGCATCGCGGGCGCATGACACCTGGGGAGTCGACAGTGCCGCCCTGCTTCGTCATCTACGAACCACACCCCGACGACTGGGTCCTGTCGATGAGCCTCGCTGTCGTAGACGCTCTCGCGAAAGGCCTCGACGTACACCTGGTGTCGATGACCCGCGGCGGCGCAGGCGGCCCGTCCGCCGTGTTCAGCGGCGACCAGGTCTGCGGCTGGCACGGCTACCGGCACAACCCGGAACGTGAGGCGTACACGCCGCTCACCAGCGACGACATCGCTGACCTGCGGATCGCCGAATCCCGATCCGCGCTCGGTGCCGCGGCAGCGATCCCACCCAACCCCGGCGTCGCCGCCGTCGGCCGCATCTACCATCACGTCGCAGACCTCCCGGACGGGTTCGGCGGCCCAGCAGGCGCCCCGCCAACCCGGGCAGCGATCGACGCAGCGAAGACCGTCATCGCCGGGTTCATCGAACGGTTCCCGAACGCGTTCCACTACACGATGTCGCCCAGCGAAGCCTACGGTGGCCATCCCGACCACGCTGCCTGCGGAATCGCGCTCCGCGAGTTGAAGCAGGCCAGCAAGTACAGTCCACTGCTGCCCAACGCCGCGTTCTTCGTGTCCAAACGGTACTGGGGTCCGCCACGCCCGGCCGCGGTGCAGGCGGAGTACCCGACATGGTTCGTTGCCGGGCGCATCCGTCGCGCGGACGGATCGATCCTGGACCGCAAACCCGAGTTCGATGCCCTGCTCCGCACCATGGTCGCCCCCTGCTACGGCGCATGGAACCCGACCGGGCTCCCCGCCAAAGGCTCGGCCGGGGTCGGCTACCACCAGGTCGCGGGCCAGTTCGCGAACTGCTTCGGGCCGACCATCGACATCGCCAACCTCTGGCACGACTGAAGGGCCAGCCGTGGCTGACGAACCTACGATCGGCGAGGTCGTACGCATCCTCGCCGACCTGCGCAGATCCTTCGACCAACTCGCAGGCAAAGTCCTCACCGTCGAAGTGTGGAAAGCCGAACGCGAGTCGATGGAGTTCAGGATCCGCGAGACGGAAAAGGACATCGCGACCCTCGACGCCGAAACCAAGGCCGACCGGAAACAGCGCGAGCAAGAGAAGGCCGCCGCAGACATCCGCGCCGCCGCCGCGCGCCGCCAGACGCTGTTCGCGATCCTCACCGCATTCATCGCGCCGATCGTCGTCGGCGTCGTCCTCGCAGTAATCCTGAAGGGCTGAAGGGATGTCGGAATCCCATAGCACGAAGCAACGACGCGACGTCGGGATCCTGGCACTCGCCCTGCTCTGCTCGCTCGTCCTCGCCGTCGTGGTCGGTGGCGGCGCGTTCTTCTGGCAACAACTGGAGCAGTCCAAGGCCGACAACGCCGCCCTCGCGAAACAGGTCCGGTCCCTCGGTGGACAGCCTGTCGCAGAAGGGAAGCCCGGCCAAAGCGGCAAGGACGGCCAACCCGGACCACCGGGCACACCCGGCCGCGACGGCAGACCGGGTAAGGACGGAACGACGCCGCCGTGCCTGCTGTCAGCCGACCGGTGCGTCGGCCCGACCGGACCGCCAGGAGCCATAGGGAAGACCGGCGCTGCCGGCCCGCCCGGCAAGGACGGCGCACCCGGCGAACCGGGCAAAGACGGTACGGCCGGAAAAGACGGCCTGCCCGGCAAGGACGGCATCAACGGCAAAGACGGCGCACCTGGCCAGCCCGGCGCCGACGGCAAGGACGGCACCGACGGTCCACCCGGCCGCGGCATCTCCGCAGGCCCGACCTGCCTCGGCAGCGGAGCCGACTCGTACTGGCTGACCCGCTACACCGACGGCACCGAGCAACGCCAAGACGGCCCGTGCCGGGTCGATCCGATCATCCCGTCCGCCCCGACGGACAAGTGAACACCCAAGCCCGACACGGGAGCTGACCCATGACCGAGCCCGTACCTGAAGACGTCGAGAACGCCTACCCGGAACCGGCGATGACGTCTGCCGAGATCGACAACGTCGAAACCTGGGCCGCGCCCGACCAGTGGCCCACCGCCGACCTGTCCGGCTTCGACGAACTGGACGGCGGCCAGTGACCGCCACGATCCAGCGCCTGCCGCGTGACCTGCCCGCGCCGACCAGCGCCGCGAACGTCGCACGCCGCCTCGCGCTCGTCCTCGCATCCCAGCTCGGCTACCGCGAAGGCCGCGCCGCCGACGGCGACTGGAACAACGACAACGCCTACGGCCAGTACTTCAACCAGAACCGCGTCTCCTGGTGCAACTGGTTCATCTCCTGGGGAGCCGTCGCCGCCAACATCCCAGCCACAGTGATCCCGCGCACCGGCTACACGCCGAGCTCCTGGAACTGGTACACATCCCGCAACCTCGACGTCACCAGCCCCCGCGCCGGCGACCTGTTCTGGGTGTACGGCTACGTCCCCTCCGAAGGCCAGAACCGCGTCCACCACATCGGTTTCGTCGAGAAGGTCCTCAGCGAAGGTCGCATCCAGACCCTCGAGGGCAACACCAACACGTCCGGATCGACGCAAGGCAACGGCGTCTACCGAAACGTCCGCACGATCGGCCCGAAGCTCCGATTCGCGCGCCCCAACTACGCCGCCGCGATCAGCACCGCGACGCCTCCCAAGCCCGCCACCCCCACCCCAGTCAAGCCGCCCGTCCAGGAGGACGACATGTCACTCACCGAAGCTGAATGGACCCGCCTCGGCAACCTGGTCTACGACAAGAACTACGAGTACGGCGGCGACCTGTGGGTGAGGGGCACAGGCGCCAAGTTCATCGCCAACACCAAGGCTCAGCTCGCCTCGCTGACCGGACAGGTCGCCGGCCTCACCTCCGCCCTCCAGGCGCTCGCGCAGAACCAGGGCGTCGACCCGGCCGCGATCCTCGCGGCCGTCACCACGGCCACCGAGAAGGGCGTCGACAAGGCGCTCGCCGACCTGAAGATCACCCTCGCCGTCAACGACGACACCGACCCCGCCCCGGAGAACTGACCCATGCCGAAGTTCCTGCGCCGCGACCCCGCGGCCTACATCACCCTCATCCAGGCCGTGCTCGCACTCGGCCTGGCCTGGGGACTGTTCGGGCTCACCGAGTCCCGCGTCCCGCTGATCATGGCCGTCGTCAACGGTCTGTTCGGCGTCGTCACCGCGATCTACACGAAGCGGACCGGGTTCTCCGTCGCGATCGGCCTCGTCCAGGCGGTCATCGCGCTGATGGCCGGGTACGGGTTCGACCTGAGCGACGACAAGCAGAACGCGGTCATCCTGATCTCGACCGTCGTGCTCGGCTTCTTCAACTGGACGAGCAACTCTCCGGCAGAAGTACCCGGTCTGCACGAGGAGCCGATGACGCCGCCGACGGTCGTCAACCAGACCATCGTCTCGTCCGTGCCCGATGACGTGGACGTACCGTCGCCGTACAGTCCCGGCTCAGCCTGATGGTCGCGGCCGGGATCATCCTGTACGGCGCGGCGTTCTTCTGCTTCCTGCTGGCAGCAGGCAGCGTCGCGACCCGGCTGAACACGCAGGCGCTCGGCCTCGCCTGCTGCGCGCTGTTCTGGTTCCTGCAACTCTTCATCCCGGTCGTCGCCTGACATCTCCGAATGCGAATCGGCCCCCACCTCAGTGAGGTGGGGGCCGATTCGTCGTGTCTGCGATCAGGAGTTGACCAGTTGATGCACTCGCTGGTGGGAGACGTGCAGTACGGCGGCGACATCTCGCAGCGGCATCGTCCCAGCGAGTTCCTTGGCTGCCATGCGAGCCTCCTGCGCTGCACGCCGGTTCGCGTCGGCCGCCTGCTCGCGGTATGCCTCAGCCGCGCCGAGGTGATCCTGCGCCGACTTCGGCAGTTCGATCCGGACGTCGAGTTCGAATGAGTCGGCTGGCACATCCTCCATGACCGAGATCAGGTCACGTGCCATCGACTCGATCTCCCGGACATGTCGCGCCTGGGTGGCGCGGTCGACTTCGGGGACGCGGATCAGCCAGAACTTGCCGTCCCGCTCCACCTGGGCGGTGTACTTGCTCATCTCCACCAGTCCTTTCCGAGGGCTGCTTCGCACTGCTTGAAGATCTCGCGGGCGAGGCCCTCGCCGATCTCCTTGTGGCGCGGGATCGGGATCATGCAGCCGCCGAGGTCGTAGACGCTGTGGTTGCCGCCCTCGTGGTCAAGCCCCCAGGAGACGCCGGTGTCCTTGGCCTCTTTGCTGATCCGTTTGATCACGTCCCGTCGCTTCATAAGAATAGTCTAGGCCAGGGTAGACAGACAAGTCAAGCCCGGACTAGACAAATCGTGCGCGCCGCTTCATCGCTCCGGCGGCGACGCACTACCCGCGATCGCGTACACGCCCTTCGTCGGCTGCTCCAGATGCTGCTCATCCACCAACCTCCGCAGCAACGCCGCCGTCTGCGACTTCCCGAGCCCGATCGCCCTCTCGATCTCCTTCGTCCGCGTAACCCCCTGCGCAACCGCGACCAGGATCCGCTGATCCGCCGGCTTGTCCTGCGGACGGGCGAACGGCGACACCGGGAACGACGGCGGCTGGAACGCGCCACCCTGCGCGACCGACGGTTCGTCGTCGCCCCAATCGTCGAGGTCCGGCTCCGGCAGAGACTCGCCGCTCTCCAGCGCCTCGACCCACTGCCGGTTCGCCTCCTGTTCCTCGGCCGCCGTCTCCCGACGCAGCTGGTATGCGTCGCCGACAGCGTTCGCCGACAGAGCGTCCAGCTTCGGCATCGGGTACCGCTTGAACCACACCTCCGGCTCCGCGACGTACTCCGACCGGAACGGGGCAGTCCGCGAACCGTCGGTCCCGATCGAGTAGCCGAACCCAGCGATCTTCGGCAGCGTCTCCGGATCCACCGGCAGGCCCGGGAGCAGGTTCTTCGTCTGGCCGCTGCCGGTCTTCATCACGATCAGGTTCGCGGTCAGGCACGCCCGCAAGATGTCCTTCCCCAGCGATTCGAGCGACGCGCCCTGTGTGAGGCCGATGAAGCTGATCCCGACCTTCTGCGTCTTCCGGGCCAGGTCCTCCAGCCGCTTCGCGTACTTCTCGATCGTCACGTGACACTCGTCGAGGAACACCACGATCCCGGGCCGCTCCGGCGACGGGTCGAACCGGCTCCACTTCTTCAACGAGTTCTGCGCCTCACGCGCCTTCGCGATCGCCTCCAACGCAGTGATCATCCGCCCGACACCTTCGCTCGACACGTACCAGTCGGCGTACTCCTGCAGCGCCGGCGACGATGCGCCTCCCTGCGGGTCCACGAACCAGACAACCGCCCGCCCGGACGCCATGTAGCCGGCCGCGAGCAGCTCCATCAGCCGCGACTTCCCGATGCCGGTTCCGGCGATCACACTTCCGGACAGCCACGACCCGGTCATCGGCTTCTCGCCCGGCTGCCACATCCGCCACCGCGCCCAACCATCCCCATCGCCGTACGGGCCGACCTCGAGCATGTGGTCGTGGTCGCCGACGATCCGCGCACCCTTGTACGGCATGGTCTGGTCGATCGGCGACACCTCCACCAGGCTCATCAGTACCCGGTTCGGGTCGTGGTCCGGGTCGGGTTCCAGTACCACCTGCTTGACCGGCGTGCGAAGACCGCCTGCGATCAAACTGAGCGACCCCAGTACTTGCTGCGGTGTCTGCTTCCCCGGTACCAGCTCGATGAAATACCGGGTGACGTTCGGCTTGGTCGTGTCCTCACCGGAGAGACTCGATCCCGGCAGGCACCGGTCCTTCGCCGCGACGTTCCGGTCCCACAGGGCCGGTACTGACTCGTTGAGTACCGGTACCGGTACTCGGTCCCGGTTCGGCGCGAGCGGGTGCGGGATCCGGTTCGCCTTCCACCACCGCAGCGAGCACGCCACGGTACCGAGCACCCACCAGAACGCCGCGGCCCACGACGGGCCGGTCGCTGCCGTCCAGCCGAGCCAGGCGGCGGCAGACAGGGATGCGATATGGATCTGCCGCCGCCACTTCATCGTTCGACGTCCGGCCATCCACCCGGCCCACCCGATCAAGGCCCCGATGAAGAACGCGAGCATGATCGCCGTGAACGGGTCGAACAGCCACAGGATCAACCACTCGATCCCAGCCGCGAGCGCGACCCCGGCTGCGAGCCGCCACGGCAGGTGCTGCGCTGCGAGCCGGGCACGCATCCCGTTCTCCCGCAACTCCTTCCGCCTCGCCTCATCCGCGAGCCGGATCTTCTCGGCCTCCCGCTTGGTCAACGGTCGCCGGCTGCCGCTGCTGGCCGCCGCGATCACGGCCGCGAGATCTTCCTTCAGCCGCTCGGCCTCCTTCCTTCTGCTCATCGAGTCGCTCCCTCCTGTCAAAGTCCGGTCCGGTGGAGTCCGGTCCGGTCGGAACTCGATCTGAAGTCCTCCAAGGCGCGGCTGCGCGCACGCGCGCGCGTACGCGAGGCCCGCCCGGCATGTCAAGCGCCCCGGACCGGACTGCGGCCGGGGCGCTCGACGTGCGTTGGCTATCGGCCCCCGGTGATGAACTCCCGGGTACCGGCGCCCTGCACGGCGTCGTACTGCTCCTGGATGGCCTTCTGCTTCGCCAGCTCGGCCGACGCGTTCTCCATCGCGGTCTGGCAGGTGGCGTTCGCCTCCATCGCCTGAGCGAGGTAGCCGGCGGCCGGACCAGACACGTCACCCATGTCCAGGGCGGCCATGGTGCGCTCGATGACGACGATCTGCTCGCGGTGCGCAACGGCGGACGCGTCGCAGTACGAGATGGCCTGGTCGAGGCCGACGACCTCGGTGGTGGGCATGGCGGTCATGGTGGGTGTCCCTTCCTGGGTGGGGTGGGGGAGCGGTCGCTCCTCCGGGTGCTGTTCGAAATAGTTCTCGGTTCGGTGCCTGAGGGAGTCGATGGTGGGTGTGGTGAAGAGGTTGATGTCGTCGCGCAACTGGTCCGGCTGGTCGTCAGCGGAGTCCTGCTGCTCGTGGTACTCGTTACGCAACTTCTGCCGGTACTGGCAGGCCGCGCAGATCTCACCGTCAACCACCAGCCGGCCGCCGCAGTCCCGGCAGGCCGTGGTACCGGTCGGGTCGGTGGGATCGGTACCGAACTGCAGGTCAGTACTACCGTCAGGCTGGTCCCGCAGTACCGGTTCAGGTTCGGCCGGTACTGGCGGCTCGGGTACCACCTCGCCCGGTACTACGTCAGTACCGTCCGGGACCCGAGCCGACCGGGACCGGCGCTTCTCGTCGAGCCGCGTCCAACCCTGGTCCCAGTACCGGCGACCAGCCCGACGCGCGTCCTGACCGACCCCCGACCAGAACACCCGAGCCGCACCCCGCGGCTTCTCCGGCCGACCATCGGCGACCTTGCTGTTGTGCTTCGCGAGGCGCTGCTCCCACGAGTCCGTCCACAGTTGCGAGAAGTAGCGGAACGCCGGACCGGACGGACGCCGCGGAGTCCACGACCGGGCCTTCGCGTTCTTCAGCCGCGGCGACTCCTTCCCGCGCACCGCGAACGCCACGTCGACCGCAGCGTTCCCGGCCGCCTTCAGCGTGACGCCGGACAGGATCATCGCGACGATCAGCATCTCGATCACGACGCCACCTCCTCGAGCTGCTTGATGAGCTTCGTTGCCGGCCCCTGCCCGATGCCGAGCTGCATGCGCAACTTGTTCCGGGAGATCGGAGCGCCATGCTCCGCCTCGTGTGCGGCGTTGGCAGCGCGCGCTTCGGCCAGCAGATCACGGTCACCAGCGGACTTGACCTTCGCGGCTGGCTTGTCCGGCTTCGGCTTCTCGACCACGGTCTCGGCCTGCTGCTCCACTGCGGGCTTCACCTTCGGGCGCTTCACGGCGGGCGCAGGCTCGGCGGCCGGCGCCGAAATGACCTCGGCGCCGATCATCACAAGCAGCGGCAGCAGCGCACCTCCAACCTTCGCCTCGATCGACGGCCCAGCGAGGAAGTTCGCCGCACTCGACGTGAGAAGGCCAATCAGCAGCAGCCACCGCGCCGCGAGACGTGCTGACCGCGGGAACGGGTGACCAGACAGCACAACCGCCGCACCAGCAGCGACAGCGCCATCCAAGGTCAGCGGGTACAGCAGCGCTCCATGCGCGGACTCTCCCGCGATC
Organism: Kribbella sp.; assembly: GCA_036503355.1. GTDB lineage: Bacteria > Actinomycetota > Actinomycetes > Propionibacteriales > Kribbellaceae > Kribbella. The sequence goes on from DASXXB010000254.1 coordinate 41,863, forward strand.
CGTGCGAGGTGGTGGATGTGGTCGAAGCTGATCGCGGCGGCACCGACTGCGACGACGCCGATTCCGACGCGGGCGACGGCCGCAGCTCGACGAGTGGAGGTCACCAGGCTCACCCCGCCACCAGCGAGGCGAAGAACGCCCCGACCGTGTTCGCGCCGTCCGTCACGATGTTGCTGCCCAACCCAGCGGCCTGCGAGAACACGCCACCGACCGCGACCAGCACCGCCGGGTAGACGAACGCCAGCCACGGCGTGAACTTCGTCGGCGGCTGACCCTTCGGCTTCATGTGCGGCACGATCAGCACCGTCAGCACCGCGATCAGCGCCATACCGCCGACACCGGCACCGAGAAGCTTGCTGGTCGCGTTGGAGACACCGCCGACGACCCGGCCGATGATCCGGTCGACGAGCACACCGAGCACACCCGCGAGCCCGATCCCGGCGATCAGCATCAGCCACGAGATGAACTTCTTGCCGATCTTCTTGAACATGAGCGCGAGCGCTACGGCGAGAGCGAGGCCGGAGATCCCGGCGAGCGTGAGAACCATGGCGATATCCGTTCAGTGCTTGAGGACGAGGACGAGCAGGGTGATCAGGACGGCGATGACCGCGAACCGAGAGAACCGTTCGAACAGCCACAGCGCCGTGTAGGCGACCGCGTGAACGGCGAGAGCGATCGACGCCCAGATCGCGCCGAGGACCCGCCAGATACCGTCGACGTTGGTCCACTTCCCGTACACCCCGTACAGCCAGATCTTGCGCAGCGAGGGCCGGTCGTCGGACCAGATGTCGGGCGGCTGGACGAGGCCCTTCCAGTCGATGTCGTACCGGACCGGCTTCGGCTCGGCAGGCACCGCCGGGGGAGCAGGTACGGCAGGGGTGTCCGGCACTGAGGCGGTGTGCCGGAGCGGGATCACAGTCGCGTCCTGGACGCGGGACGGTTCAGCGCTCATCGGGACCTCCGAGTCGCGGCGAGCTGGTCAGCAGCAGAGATCAGATCCTGCGCAGCCGACGTGATAGCGCGCTCGATCGTGACCGTGTCCAACGAGTGGTCGGCAGCCGTCGCACGGAAGTAGTCGACCGCGGCAACGAACCGGTCCATCGGACGGAGCGTCTTCGCGACACGCTCCACCAGCAGGTGCCGGCGCCGTTCGTGACGTGTGAGGGACCGCAGCGGCTTCCCGTCGCGGCGCTGATTCGGGGTGGGCACGACAGTCAGGGCGGCCATCAGCACCCACCGACCCGGAAGTGCCGCCAGGTCTCGTCGAGCCCGTCGATGATGCCGATGTACTGGTCGGCCCACCAGTCGTCAGATCCGCGCCCGTCGAGCTCGCGGGCGAGTTGCAGGATGGCCGGCCGGATTGCGTCGTGATCCTCGGGGTCGGCGGTGATCTCGCGGGGCTGGTTCGTCCAGGTCCGGTCCTTGGTGACGTGCTTCAGCGTGACCTGGAGCCGCTGCTTGTTCGCCACGTCAGTTCGCCTCCTCGGCGACGCCGTACTCGCCGCTGCACACGCTGTCGAGACCGGCGTGCCACTCCAGCAGCCCGCACTTCCCGCAGTACTCGTGCCCCTCCGGGGCCTCCGCCCAGGTGTGGTCCATGTCAGATCGCCTGCCCGTTGTCCTCGACAGACCGAGGCTGCCGCCACACCGGGTGCCTGGCGTCGTAGGTGCAGTGCACCTTGCGGCCGTCCGTGAGGACACCGATCCACAGCACGTCGCCGATGCCGGTGCGGACGATGATGCCGGGCAGGAAAAGTTCGGTGACGGTCATCTCGGTCGGCGCTTCGTCGTCAGGACCTCGGCGGATGGAGATCACGTCGCCGTCGCACAGGTCCCGCACGAAGCCCGGCTCGAAGCCTGCCTCGACGACCATCTGCTCGACCTCGTCGCTGAATGCCTTCGACCGCATCGCAACGCTCCTCTCTTGCGCGCTCCCGCGTGTACTGCGCGCGCGTAGAACATCTACGGTAGGTCACTCGTACGTACAAGGCAACATGTCAACATCCCCAAGCGTGTCGCCCAACTCGGCTACGATCTGTGCATGCCGATCGACCTCACCGCGCTGATCGACCCCCACGCGCAGCTACCAAAGTTCCGGCAGCTCGCAGCGCGGATCCGGGAAGCGATCGACGACGGCCGGCTCGCACCAGGCGAGGAACTGCCGTCTCAAGCTGAACTGCAGGCCGCGACCGGCATGTCCGTCGACTCGATCCGCAAGGCGATCGCTCTGCTCGCGGCCGATGGGCTCGTCGTGTCCCGGCAGGGCTCACCGACCCGGGTCGCCGAAGCGCCGATGCAGCGCCGCATGGCCGCCGCCCGGTACGTCGAAGAGCTCGAGGTCCTGCGTCGCGGCGGCGACCACCCGAAGACCTCCGCGTTCACCGCCGAGCACGGCATCACCTGGCAGGACTACTCGGTCGACGTCGAGATCGCGAAAGAGCCAGCGACCGCCGAAGACGCGCGCCGGCTGCGTGTACCAGAGGGCACCGACATTCTGCGACGCCGGTTCGTGAAGTACGTGAAAGGCCGCCCGGTCCAGCTGCAACGCTCCGCGATCCCGTGGGACATCGCGGGCGACACGCCCGTCGCCGAGGTCGGTCGGCAGCCGTGGCCGGGCGGCACGATCGCCGAGCTCTACTCGCTCGGCCTGGTCGCGACGTTCGTCGAGGAGGAGATCCGCACGCGCGCACCGCGGGACGAGGAGCGGCGCGCGCTTCGCATGGAGACCGCGGCTCCAGTGTTCGATGTGGTGCGCGTCTTCGAGGTCGACGGCCGCCCGGTGGAGGCGTCCCGGGTGATCGTGCCCGGACCGGAGTACGTGCTGCACTACGGCGTCGACCTCACCTGAAGTAGCCAACACCCGGCGCGGAGTGTCACAATCGGCCCGCACACTGGGGAGTGGGGGAAACGATGAAGAAGACTCTGGGGATGGCCGCGGTCGGACTGACCGCGATGACACTGGCCGGCTGCGGCGGGGGAGACGAGCCGAAGGCTGCGCCGACGGTGACCGTCTATGCGACCGTGACCGTCACGGCGACACCGAAACCGGTCGAGGCGGACTGCCGGAACGCGATCCGCGCCGACTACGAAGCAGGCTTCGACGCCAAGTCCGATCCGTGGCCGCCGTCGACCCGGAAGCCTGTGTGTGCCGGGTTCAACCGGCCGACGCTGCAGCGGCTCATGGACGAGGCGATCGCCGACATCACTGACGGGACCGGGCCAGGCTGAGCATGACGAGGCCCCAGCGGTAGCAGCCGCTGGGACCTGTTCAGGATGCTTCCCCGTCCTCGGCCTGATCACCCAGGATCCACTGTGTCAGCTTGTACGTTGCCGCGCTGCGCAGCCGGCGCCGGGCACGGTCGTACCGGATCGTCGTCTTCGGGTCCTTCTGCCCCATGTCCACCTGCACCTGCCGCAGATCAACGCCTGCATCCAGGGACAGTGTCGCGAACGAGTGCCGCAGCGAGTGGGGCGTGATCCCGGCCGGGTCATGGATGCCAGCCAGGCGTGCGACTCGCTGCACGGTGCGGAACGCCTGGTCCACCGAGATCCGCTCACCAGTCCGGCCAACGATCAACGGACCCGAGGTCCGGTCGCCCAGGTACTGCTCGAGCGGATCGGCCGCGTCCAGAGCGAGCGGGACGCGCTGCACCCGGCCGCCCTTCCGGACCACGTCGAGGGTTCGGCGGCCGTCCTCCCAGCCGAGGTCCTCAACATCGGCGAGCACGAGCTCGGATACCCGCAGACCGGTGAACAGCAGCATCTTGGTCACGACCTCGTCCCAGCCGCCAGACTCCTGCGCGGCCTCGCACACCGCTTTCGCTTCGTCGCGCGTCAGGCCGCGGGTGGAGGACTCGTCGCTGACCGCGGGCCGTTCGACGTGCGCGAGCGGGGACTTGTCGAGGATGTCTTCCTGGACGAGGTACGTGTACCACGACGACACCGCGGACAGGCGCCGGGCGACGCTGGCCGGCGCCGGGTTGGCGTAGCCTGCGCCGCGGTTCCGCCAGATGTCGGCGTGCGCCCGCAACGCCTGCAACGGATCGACGTTCGCTTCGTCGCAGAACTTGAGCCACTGCTTCATGTCCCGCTCGTACGCTTCCCGGGTGTGTTGGCTGTTCTTCGACTCCAGCCACACGGCGATGAGGACGTGGATGCGGCGGGTCGGGCCGTACGAGGCGACCTCGTCGGCGAGGCTCGCGACGGGGACCAGGTCGCTCATGCTTGCGCCTCCAGGATCGCCGCTGTGCGACACGGCCAGGAGCACTGGCACTCGTCGCACCAGATCTTGAAGTGCGACGGCTGCGGAACCGGCTTCGCCGAGTGCAGTTCGCGGACCTTGGCCAGCGGATCACCGCCGTCCCGCTCAACGGCCCGCGCAGCGGCCGCGACGATGCGCTCCCGCGTATCGTCCGCGATCCGTTGACCGACAGATCCGACAGCCACGCGTGCGAGGCGCTTCATGGTGGCCTCGGTCCTCAGCCCGGGAAAGTACGGCAGGCCTGCATCGTCCGGCCAACGTATGATCTCTTCGTAGAGAGCGTCCGCCGCGGCCGGAACGTACTTCTCCCACTGCCAGCTCACTTCGCACTTCCACAGCTCGGCAGGACTGCCCGCACGGCGTCGGCATCGTCCTTGGTGATCGGCAGCCGGTACGCGTCGGCGACCCGCAGGTACCGCAGCACGTACTCGCACCGGAACCCCTTGTTCAGCGGCATCCATTCGCCCGGCCCGTCGTCGCCCTTGGACTCGTTCGTCTTGCCGTCGACAGCGAGCAGGTTCCGGTCCTGGTCGTTCGCGAACGCGACACGCTGGTCAGCCGGCCACTTCGCGGCGCCCATGTCCCAGGCGCGGCCGAGCGGGTACACGTGATCGATCTGCACCTTCGACGCCTGCGCCTTCCGGAACTCGATCGTCCGGCCCGTGTACGGATCCTGCAGCGTGCCGGCGACCACGACACAGCGCTTCGCGTTCTTGAACTCGACCGCGGTCAGCTGAGCCTTCAGCACGTCGTTGCGGGTATCGCAGCCGTTCCGATCGACGTCCTTCCACGCCGAACCGAACACGCACCCGTGGCCCTTCTTGCACGACCGGTCGTACCCCGGCACGGACGGCCGCGCGGGGATCACCTTCACCTTCGCGAGCTCGGCCGTGAGCGCCGACGCCGTCGCGCCGGCGGAGGATGGGCTGGCGGACTCGATCGCGGTCGCCGGCAAGCTAGGCGAGGCCTGGCTGCCTGGCTCGGCCGCGGTCGCCGCACAGCCCGTGGTTGCTGCCAGCAACGCCAGCACAGCAACGAGACGCCTCACCTGTCTCCTCCGTTCGCGATCTCCAGCAGCACGTCAGCGTGGCACGGCTGATCGAGCCTGCACCAGCACGCCAAGTCCTTGCCGCCGAGCTCGCGACGAATCTGTTCCACCAGGCTCGGTCGGGACTCCACCCAAACGCGGTACAGCATGACGGCGAACTCGCGGGTGATCTCGGTGGCGTACAGGTACTGCTCGCCGGGCTTCGAGTTGTAGATGCTCGGCGTCGTGATCGTGACCATGTTTCCTACGACGTATGGGTTGCCCCAGTCGGCTCCGCGTCCGACGTACTTCGCGCCGTCGGGCATGCGCCAGCCCTTGGTGCGCTTCCGCTGGATCCTCTGCGGGCTTACGCGACCGGTCTCGATCTGCTCAGCCGGGCGCGTCATCGACCCCACCTCCGGCACACCTCGTGGGTGCACACCATGATTGGGTCAGGGTGACTCTCCTCGTGCAGTTTGGCGATCGCGTCGAGCAGCTCGTGGTTCTCCTGCTCGATGGCGCGCAGGTCATCGCCTGCGGCCGCCAGTTCCCGTACGACGGTGTCGTATCGGCGGTTTCTCTCCGCGATCTTATCGATTACGTTGTCTCGGTCGAGTGGCCACTCTGTCGACAGATGCTTGACCGGCCCGTCTGTAGTAAGGCGGAGCGGGACGGTGACGCCGTCGATCGTGATCGTGTCATCTGTCTTCTCGGTCACCGTGCCCTTCAGTCCGACAACGTACTGAGCGGGCTGCCCAACGATGAACCCGCCGCTCATCAGTACTCCTCCCGCGGGGCACCGCAGGCCGTACAGGCGAACGTCGTCGCCTCGCAGTTGGAGCACACGAGGCCGGTCGGCTTCGCTGCGCCGTCGTTTTGGTAGTGGTTGGCGACCAGCGCGAGCAGTTGCTCGGCCAGCTTGGTCGCGTTCTCGGCGGTCAGGTGCAGCGGCGACTCGGTTACGTTCAACCAGACGTGCGGACCGGACGCGGCCGACGACTCGTAGACGCTGGCCTCGCCGCCATAGGCGCCGGGGATCGTCGGGTAGTGGTCGAAGCCACGGTCGGTCGTCCTGGCGGACAGGTGCTCGGCTGGCGTGCTCACAGATCCACCCCCTCGGAGAGCACCTCGGTGACCCGGCCGATCTCGCCTGGCAGCTTCCAGTCGTCGCTGGTGCTACCCGGCAGGTACCAGGACCGCGCGTCTACCGGATCCGCCAGAACGAACACGCCCTCGCTAGTCCGGACCACAGCACCGATCTTGGTCGGGACAGGGATCCGGAGTTGCTTCTCCAACGCGGCCATGATCACTAAGCCAGAACCTGGTTCGTTGCCAATCAACCAAGCCCGGACCTCGTCGTCGTTCAGTTCGTACGTGCTCACTTCTGCACTCACTTTCTGCGGTAAACCGCACATAATCAGAATTATCCGTGGCTAAGTTGAAACGTTCAGCCCGTCAGAACACCTGGCCGCAGTGGTTGCATCGGGTTGCGCCGTAGTCGTCCACTCCGAGGTCGCGGTGCTCGCAGTGGTACGAGTCCGGCACGACCGGGCCAACCGGTGCCTCGGCCGCGGCCCGACGGATCCAGGACGCGATCGTGGCGACCGTCATCCAGTCCCACCCCGCGACCCAGCGCGCGATCCGCTCGTCGTAGGCGCCGAGCTCGACACCGGCCGAACGAAGCTCCGACATGAGCACGATCAGCTGGTCCCGGTCCGGGACGAATCCCTGCGGCGGAACCTCGATTGGCCCGTCGCTGATCGGATCGAGGTCGCTCACTTCGCCCCCTTGAACGTCCACCAGCCGTCGAACAGGGGCGGCACCTCCGGGAAGTTCTCCAGCATCGGCCGCAGGAACTCCTCGTAGGTGGTCATCTGGTCCCAGGTCGACTGGGGAGCCCAGAGGTTGTCGCCGTCCCAGCGAGCCTTGCAGTCGCCGCCGTACCGGCCGTCGGTCATGCCCTCCAGCACCGGAGCAGCCTCGACGAACGACTCCACCCGACTCGTGTGCAAGTAGCCGAGACAGGCCACGGTGCGACCGTTGCGCCGCCGGAACCAGGCTGCCTCGATGCTGTAGCGGTAGTGCACCTGGACTTGGCTGTAGTACGTCTCCCTAGCCAGGCTGTCGAGCTTCACGGCGTAGGGCGCGTGGCTGATGACGAACTTGTCCTCGCGGATCACAGTTCACCTCGCCAGATCTCGCGCCGTTCGAGATCGTCCTCGAAATCCCAGATCTGCACCCACAGCCGCTTGTTGACGAGTTCGGTGATCCGATCGGCCGCGTTGTACTGGCGTGGGGTGAGCTCGTCCTCGGCGACACAGACACGTTCGTGCGCGGCGGCGTACTCCGGTGACTGGTCCTGTTCGCTGTAGCGACCCTCGGCCAGGTCGGCCAGGTAGGCGCGTGCGAGGTCCCGGTCGGCGGCGACGTACTCGACGATGCGGCGGATCACGACTTGCTCCCGCTGATCAGCGCCAGCAGCTCCTCGGCGGCCGTCCCGAACGGCGTGCCACCAGGGTCAGCGGTGAAGATCTCTCGCAGCCAGTCCGTGAGGTCAGCCTGCGTCGGCATCGGCCGGGCCAGCTTCATCACGGCGTCGGTGATGTGGCGTCGGTACTCGGGCCACGACATCCAGCCCTCGCCGCGGCATCCCCGACAGGTGACCTCGCCGGGTCCGGTGCACTCGATGCAGTGGACGCGCAGGATCTGGCCGACCGCCTCCCGGTCGATCACCGGACGCGGCGCGGACTCGGCGGGATGGGCAGCGAGCAACTCGTTCAGCTTGTTCACCGTGATCTTGAGGCGCCCGCGCTCGTGGGCATCCATGCACGCGGCTTTCAGCGCTCCCCTCAGGCTGTCGCTCATCGCCCGGCCACCATCGCCTTCCGCGCGACCAGCTCGAGCACCGCGTCAGCTGCCGCTCCCAGCGCGATCTCGTCCTGGCCGGCGAACGCCTTCAACGGCCGCAGCGCCTCCTTCAACTCGCGCCACGTCACCTCCGGGCACTCGTCGAACAGCACCAGGTCCCGGGCCTGCATCGGGCACGTCACCCCGCTACCCGTGGACCGGACGAACACCTCGTTGTACTCCGGGCCGTCCAGGTAGGACAGCGGCGACTCGACCCGCAGGATCTCGACGGTCTGCCCCGTCGCGATCTGCGTCGTGCCGTGCGAGTTCTTCCCGGCGCGCACCGTCCACGCGTACCGGCCGACATGCGTCTCGTTGATCTGGACCATCATTTGGTCCCCCCTTCATCAGTTGCGGTGGTTAGTTTGCATAAGAGCGCCCCCACTTCCCTCCCCCTCAGGGAAGTGGAGGCAGGTAGAACGGCCAGGGCGCCGGGATGGGGGTGGGGTCACCGGCGCCCTGACCTGTCAGTGGGGAGGCAGACCCCAGAGCCGCTCGTTGGGCAGCGGCTGCGACGTCGGCAGCGGAACCGGGTCGTTGGTGACCTTCAGGCCGGCGAACCGGCGACCCATCGCGGCGGCGTACCGGTCGGCGAGCTCGGGCTCGGCGGTGTAGTCCGCGATGACGTGACTTCCGAACCAGACCTGTACGTGTCGACGCTGACTCGTCTGCGGCTCGTTCATTTGCTGCTCCCCAGTGGCATCTGGCGGTTGGTGTCGATGAATCCAGCTTGCGCCACTTGTTGCAACAAGTCAACAAGTAGAGCCAAACTTGTTCAAAGAAGTCCACAAGTGCCCTAGAGTTGAACCATGGCCCTCAAGCTCTCCAAGCAGACGCTCACCTACGTCTCGCCACACCCGCCGCTTCGCGACCAGCTCGCCGACCACATCCGGCAAGCCATCGCCACCGGCGACCTCGCGCCAGGCGACCGCGTTCCCAGCGAGAACGAGATCGCCACCGCCGTCGGCATCGACCGTGCCACCGTCGGCCGCGCCCTCGGCATCCTCGTCAACGAAGGCCTGATCATCCGCTCCCAGGGAAAGCCGACCGTCGTCGCGCCTGCCGTGCCCGTCAGGCACATGTCCACCAACCGGTACGCCGAACAACTCGCCGAACTACGCGCCGGCCGACGCGACAACACGGCCTTCGTCACCGACCACGGCGCCCAGTGGGACGACTTCACCGTCGACCCGCTCGAGTACGACGAGGAGACCGCGACCGAAACGGACGCGGCCTACCTCGGCATCAAGGCGGGAACGAAAATCATGCGGCGCCGCATGGTCAAGCAGCTGCGCGGCGAACCGATCCAGATCCAACGGTCCGCCGTACCGATGAAACTTGCCCGCGGCAAAGTCCTCGCCGACCCGAAGGTCCAGCCCTACCCGGGCGGCACGCTCGCCGAACTGTACGACTCCGGCCTCATCCCCGACGGCTCTGTCCTGCACGTCGACGAGACCGCGGTCGGCCGGCTCCCCAACCCGACCGAGCGGCGGCTGCTGAACCTGACCGCGCCGACACCGGTCGTGTGGGACATCGTGCGCGTGTTCAGCGTCGACGGCGTACCGGTCGAGGTGTCACGCGTCATTGCCCCGATGGCTGGGCACGCGCTGCACTACGAGACGACGGTCAGCTGAATCCGGTTCGACTCACGGACATGCTTCTCGGCGTCATCGAGCTTCGCGGCGGCGATCTTCGCGTTGCGGGCCACCTGGTGGGCGACGCCGGCGGACTCGTCGTCGAGTGTCAGGTCGGTCATCTGCGACGTCAGGTCGCGGAGGGCTCGGCGCGCCTCGGCCAGGTCGGCGAGCGCGTCGGCGATCTCATCGGCTGCGGTGCGCGGTTCGTGGTGGCCCATGGGTCGAGAGTAGTTGACTTGTTGCCACAAGGCAACACGTCCAGTCGTGTTGAGTCGTGTTCCGTCGCCGTTCCGTCCCGGCTCAGAAATTCCGTCGACGTTCCGCCAGCGCACACATCCGCAAACATGTCCAGTCGCGTCCAGTAGCACAGCGTCTGCGCAGGTCACGCCCATATCGGGCGCGCTGAGCGGGAGAAAGGAACGGGCCGGTCATGTAAGCCGGACACAGTCCTACAAGCGTCTGACCTGCACATTCATGCCGCGTGTTCCGTCGCTGTTCCGTCAGAGACACGCAGCCCAGCAAGCGCAGCGTCCACCGCGGCCACCGCCCGCGCATGATCCGTCGGCCACAGATGCCCGTACGTCCGCAACGTCTCCGTCGCATCCTTGTGCCCCAGCCGCTCCGCGACAGCCACCACCGACAGCCCGTCCGCGATCAACAGCGACGCATGATAGTGCCGCAGCTCGTGCCACCCCGACCGGTCCTTCAACCCCATACCGTCGATCGCGTTCGTCCACAGAAACCCAGCCGTCGACCGCGACACCCTCGTCCGCCGCGGCGTCGAGAACACGTACCCACCGATCCCCTCTCGGTACGTCGCGAGATGCTTCCACAACGCCCGCGATGCAACCAGACCGATCGCCACCCGCCGCTCACCCGACTCCGTCTTCACCGCACCACCATCGACCTGCTCCTCGACCCGCAGAACCACGTTGTCGCAGGACCCCTCGACATGGTCGAACTTCAAACCGAACAACTCGCCCTGCCGCAACCCAGTCGCCGCACACACGATCACCGCTGCCCGGTACCTGGCCGGCACCTTCCGGCAGATCCGCTGCACCTGGTCGAACGTCAACGGCACGACCTTCTTCTGCTGCACCTCGGGCAGGTTGATCTTCACGCACGGCGTCCGGCCGATGACCTCATCGAGCACCGCGGACTTCATCACGGTCGCGATGTACCCGTACACGACCTCGACAGAAGTCGGCGCGAGCGTCTTCGCCATCGCGTTGACGCAGGCCTGAACCTGGGGGCGCTTGATCGACGCGATCGGCTTGTCACCCAACGTCGGGTAGACGTGCAACCGCAGCCGCGACTCAGCCTGGGCGGCGGTCGACCGCCGATGGTGCAACTGGTCGGCACGCCACTGCTCCGCGTACTCGCGGAACGACACCTTCCCCTTCTTCGGGTCGATATAGGTGCCGGAATGGACGCTGGACTCCATCGCCGTCACGTGAGCTCTCGCAGCGTCCTGACTGGTGAACGTCTTCGTCTGCTCGTCGCCGAGCGGGTCGATCCACCTCGCCTGCCACCGCTTGCCCTTGCCGTACCGGGCAGACCGGACGGTCTTCTTCTTACCGTCCGGGCCCTTCTTCATCCACAGATCCTGGACATGACCCATCTTCGGGACCTTACCGGTGGAGTTGGACAGCTTGAACGGCTCAGAGAAAGAAAGTTGTTGCCGATAGCATCATGATCCGGAGACTCGCGCGTCTCTGAGGTAGGGACTCCCGGTTGGTTGCGACATCCGGGAGTCCCGCTAACCCCGCCACCTACCGCGGAGCCATCTCGCGAACCACCGCCAACGCCCGCTCCTCACGGTCCGCCTCGAGCTCGGCGCGGCGCCGCTCTGCCCGGCCGCCGGCATCCCAGGTACTGACCACGAGCCGTTGGAAGCTCCGAACAACCACCGCCGTGCAGGACACCATGCCGATCAGTAGCCCGACACCCCGGAGCCGTGTCTCCGGGATGAGCCAATCGACGCCGACGAGAACCCCAGATGAGGCGAACCCCAGGATGATCAGCTCCTGGAAGATGACCTCACGCCATTCACGCAGCTTGCGCACTCGCGTCACCTTTCCCCAATTCGTGCGTTTGAACTTATAGGCCAGGCACTGGTCGTTGGGTTCTCGGTGGCATCCGCTGGATCGGACGGCCGGTGTCTGACCCTCACTAGATCGATAAAAAGGACCAGTCCGCTACGCCTCAGCAGGTCACAACTCGGCAACAGAATCAGCGTCACCCGTTGCGCGGCGTGACGCAACCGCCTCGGCCTTCAGCGCATCCACGCGCGACCGCAACTCCCTCCGGTGACCCTCCGCAGCCTTACCCCGGTGCTTGAGCGCATCCCACTCATCCAGGTTCGCCTGCGCCGCACGCAACTCAGCCTGAACCGTGGTAACAGGCCGCCGACGCAGCGTCACAACAGTCGCCTCGTGATACCCCGTGTCGTACAACGCAGCATCCAGCACCACCGAATACCGCACGCCGGCCAACTCCGCGATCGCCTCCAGGTTCTCCCTGGTCGGCAACTTCTTCGGATCCCGCCAGTTCCCAACCGTCGTCGGCGACACCCCAAGCTTCGCCGCGATCTGCCTCTCCGACGGCGGATACGGCGCTGAATCGATGTGACGCTGGACGATGTCCCACAACCGTCCCATGGCCTCGACCCTTCTATGACCCCGTGGACAACATGCTCTACGCCGGACAGCACTTCCACCTAACAGGCTGGGCACCGGCCCGGACGCTACCCCTGGGCACCAATGTAACGCCCGACTTCCGGCGCAAACCCGCAGGTCACGCGCAACCAGCGCATTTACCTATCCGAGCACGCTTGACTCCTGGGCACTAGTGACGCATGCTTTGAGCAGTGTCACTGGACACTATGACCTACTAGGGGCTACAGTGAACCGACCCAACCGACGGAAGCTCCCGGAGATGTACATGAAGGTCCTCGATCCGAAGAAGATCAGGAAGCTGATGGTCATCCAGGGCGTTACGCAGCGGCAGCTCGCCGAAGCCGCCTGGGGCGAAGGCGCCTCGCACTCCTACCTCGGCCGCATCCTCCGCGGCGAGATCAAGAGCATCAAGACCGACCCGGCAATCCGCATCGCGGAGTACCTGCAGGTCGGCGTCGACGATCTTTTCGTGCCTCGACTGTCCACCGAGAGTGCACAGAACGCCAAGCGAGGGCGGGCAGCATGACCGCCAAGACGACCCAGATGCTCACCACCGAAGGCGTCGCCGAAGTCCTCGACATCTCCGTCGAGCACGCCCGCCGCCTCATCCGGCGCGGCGAACTCGCCGCGGTGAACATCGCGTCCGCCAGCCGCCCGAACTACCGGGTCACGCCCGCGGCACTCGACCAGTACCTCCGCGACCACGCAGTCGCTTCCTGACCCAGACAGACCAACGGGCCTCGACTCCACCGGCAAGCGACGTCGAGACCCATCAGACGAAAGAGATCATCCCATGAAGATCCTCGCACTGCTGGTGCTGGTGGTGGCCGTCGTGTTCGGCTTCCTCGCCTGGCTCACCTGGTGGCTTCCGCAGTTCCAGGAGGCGATCAGCCGATGAACGCCCTGGACGGTGGCCCGCACGGCACCACGGAAACCGCGGCCGCCTACGTCGAGGCCCGACTGCACAAGACCCCGGCCAGCATTCACCGAGTCCTGGCCCGGTACCTCGACCGGGACGCCCCCCACATCATCGGCGTCTACATCAGCCGAGACTGGGAGAGCCCCGAGGGCGCGCGCAGCTACTTCCACTACACGGCATCGATCCACATCCACGAGCCGGACTGGGAAGCCTGGCTGGCGCACGCCCGGTTCACCCTCGACGACGTGGTCACGACCGACCGCACCGAGACGACGAACACTGACAGCGTCACCCGCGGCGACGGCGTCACGATCTTCACGATCGTCGCCAAGCCCGCCGAAGCCGGTGAGCTGGCATGAGCACGGTCATCGCGTTTCCGGCCAAGACCGCCGCCCAGATCGACTACGTCACCCAGCTGCACGACTGTGACGAGGACGGGTTCGACCCGGCCGAGTGCGTGCCGTGCCTGGACTGCGGGCACGCCGAATGCCGCCACCGGGTCCTGGACCTGCCGAAGCCGATCGACACCACCGGCCTCACCCCGGCGCAGATCGTCCTGGCTCGCCGCACCGAGGCCGCGACGCTGCACGCCGCGATCACCGCGACCCCGTGCGAACTCGCCGGCTGCCCCTGCACCCGCATGAAGTGCGGCGACGAATGCGAGGGATGCGGGGGAGAGGGCCACGTCGAGGACGACCGCACCGGCCGCACCTACACCTGCCGCGCCTGCCGCGGATCCGGGGTGACCGCATGAGCGACTCGGCACCGTTTGACATCACCGTCCAGGGATGTGACGACGCGACCGACATCACCGTCGACCTGACACCGTCGCAGCTCACGTTCCTCACTGAGATCGCCGAGAAAATCACCGCCGCCTCCGAGGTCAGCTGCATGCCGAAGATGAGCATCCGACCGCATGTCGCTGCGGACGGTGAGCGATGATCGCCCGCCAGATCGCCGAGCTGGTGCCGGGCTCGCCCGAGTGGCTGCAGGTCATGACCGCCAGCAAGATCAGCGCCGTCCTCGGCATCTCGCCGTGGACTTCGCCGTACACGCTGTGGCAGCTCATGGCCGGAAACGAACAGCCTGACGAGCAGACCAAGGACCAGGCCCGAGGCCACTACCTCGAGCCCGCGATCGCGCACTGGTTCCAGGACCAGCACCCGGACTGGGTCGTGGACTACCCGGGCGGCACGTGGGCGAGCATCGAACGCCCGTGGATGGTCGCCAACCCAGACGGCCTGGTCCGCGAGGACGCGCTGCTGGAGATCAAGACCGACGCCGGGAACGACGACTGGGGCCGGCCGGGCACGGACCAGGTGCCGGTGTGGTACCGGGCGCAGGCGCAGTGGGCGATGGACATCACCGGCCGCAGCGTCACCTATTTCGCGGTGCTGACCTCGTTCCTGGACTTCCGGGAGTACGTCGTCGAGTACGACGCGGAGGACGCATCGTTCGCTCGAGGCCGGGCGGAGGCGTTCCTGTCGAGCATCGAGGCCGGGGAGCCGCCGGCGATCGACGGTCACACCTCGACGTACCAGACGGTCCGCAAGCTCCACCCGGAGATCAGTGACGCCGAGGTGCAGGTCGACGGCGACCTGGCGCAGGAGTTCATCGCCGCGGTCATCGACCTGGAGGAAGCCGAGGAGCGCGCACTCCGGGCCAAGTCCGAACTTGCAGCCGCGACAGGCGACGCGAAGCGCGCCTTCTACGGCAAGCAGCACATCGCCACCCGCAAGGCCCGCAGCGGCGGCAAGCCGTGGATCGAGCCTGCCCGTGGCCTCGCGAAAACCATGAGGGGAATTGCATCGTGACCACCACCGATCCCAGCACCAACCTGCCCGCCGTCCGTATGGGAACGCTGGCCGACAAGGTTAAGTACGCCCAGCACCTTGCGTCGTCGGCGCTGCTCCCGAAGCAGTACCAGCGGCAGCCCGCGAACCTGCTGTTCGCGATCGAGTACGCCGACATGCTGCAGCTCCCGCCGATGGCGGCGATCACCGGCATCCACGTCATCGAGGGGAAGCCGTCCGCGTCCGCTGCACTCATCTCCGCACTGGTGCGCCGGGCCGGCCACCGGCTGCGGGTGAAGGGCAACGATCAGAAGGCGGTCGCGTCGATCATCCGCAGTGACGACCCGGACTTCACGTTCGAGGTCGAGTGGACGATCGAACGCGCCCAGAAGGCGGGCTTGACTGGCAAGGCGGTGTGGAAGAACTACCCGGCCGCGATGCTGAAGGCCCGCGCGATCTCCGAGGTTGCCCGCGAGGCATGCGAGGAGGCGCTGTCCGGCGTCGCATACACGCCGGAAGAGCTCGGCGCCGAGGTCAACGGCCCGGGCGACTTCGTCGTCGAGCAGGTCGCCGACGAGCGGCAGCCGCACCGACCGGGCATGTCTCTGCGGGAAGCCGCGGGACAGGCCCCCACGAACGACGACGGGGCGGGCTCCCAGGCGGAGACCGCAGTTGCAGCGGGCGAGGCCGGTTCGAATCCGGCAGGCAACACCGCCCCGTCGTCGCCTGACATCCCCGACGCGGACGTGGTGGAGGACGAGCCGATCACCGACGCACAGACCCGGAAGATGGCGGTCGCGATGAAGGCGGCCGGGATCACCGACCGGCAGGACGCCCTCGACTACGTCATGTCGGTCATCGGCCGTGATGTCACCTCCCGCAAGGAACTGACCAAGACCGAGGCGTCCCAGGTCATCGATGCGCTCGACCAGGTCATCCGCACCGAGGCCGGGCCTACGAACACCGCTACCGGCGAGGTGCTGGACGCCGAGGTCGTCGAGGAGTGAACCCGAGCCGGATCCACACCACGCTCACGACCCCGGTCGACGAGGCCGGGCAGTGGACCTGGTCATGGGCGTGCGGGGACTGCCCGGCCCGGTCGATCCGGAACTACCCCACCAAGAGCGAAGCGCGACGGGTCGCCGCGATCCACGAAGACCCGTCACGCCAAACCACCAAGACATCTCACTGAACAGGAACCGAGCCCATGAAGAAACTCGCATTCGCCGCCGCGGTGCTGGTCGCAGCCGGCTGGACGGTGCTCGCGTGGCAGGACAACTCCGCACAGGACGCCGCCGACCACGCCACCCAGCACGGACCGCTGACCTGCACGGGGAGCGGACGATGAGCACGCTGGAACAGCAGGTCGCGACGTACTTGGCCGAACGGGTCAACGTTGTCACCGCACTGAACAACTGCCCGGCCAGCAACATGGAGGACTACTACCGCTGGCAGGGTCACGCCGAAGCACGTCGCATCCTCGCGGAGAGCCTGGGTATCGACCTCGTCTCCCAGTCGCACACCGTCGCGGACCTGGCCGCCGCCCTGACTGCGGCGGCCGGACGTGACGAGGCCACCGTGCGGTGCGAGGCGCGCCAGCAGGCCGCGCAGTCGATCCGGGACGAGGCGGTGGATGAGGCGGTCGACGGACAGTTGCCGCTGACCACCATCCTCCGCATCTGCGAGGAGACAGGCCGATGAGCGCCAACGACAAGCTCGCCGCGACATTCCACGGCGCCGAGGACCTCACCCCGGAGCAGGACCTGCGCGACGCGATCGCCGAACGCCTGACCGACGCGGTCCACTTCAACGGCTGCACCGACAGCCCCTGCACCTGCCTGGTCGGCCGCATCCGCTGGGCGATCACCGCCGAAGAGATCCGCCCCGACCAGACCACGTCCGCGATCGACACCATGGCCCGCCACCTCATCGGGCTCCGTCTCCGGTACGACGAGTTCGGCGCCGAGATGTGGGAGGAGATCCCCGAGGTCGGCCTGAACGACTTCGCCGCGATCACCAAGCGCGTCGAGTCGATCGTCACCACCGCGGACCCGACCCCGGCCGAGTACGACGACGCATACGCCCATCTCCGGACCCGCGTGGACGGTGCCGCATGAAGGGCTGGCCAGACATCCCGCTGACCTACGGGCTAGCGCGCCGCCTCCAGGCCGGGCGCGCTCGAGGCAACGCACGCGACGTGCTGATCACCGTCCTGGCCGAACACGGCATCGCTCAGATCGAACAGCACCTGAAGGAGGTGTCCGAACGATGAACGTCATCGGTATCGACCCCAGCCTCACCGCGACCGGCCTCGCCTGGGCCGACGGCAGCACGTCCACGATCAAGTACCCGAAGTACGTCACCGGCGACCACCGTCTCGCGTTCATCGCCGAGATCGTCAACCAGGTCGGCTTCACGCCCATGTCAGGCAGCCGCGTCGACCTGGCCGTCGTTGAGGACCTCCCCACCCACGCGCACGGCGCCGGCATCACCGGCATGGTCCAGGGCGTCATCCGGATGCAGCTGATCCGCGACGGCATCCAGTACCTCACCATCCCGGCCGCCACGCTGAAGAAGTACGCCACCGGCAAGGGCAACGCCACAAAGCCCGACATGCGCATGGAGATGTACAAGCGCACCGGGATCGACCTCAAGGACGACAACCAGGTCGACGCCTGGTGGCTCCGCGCCCTCGGGCACGAACTCCTCGGCGAGCCCGTCGTCACTCTGCCGAAGACGCACACCGATGCCCTCGGCAAGCTCACACTCCCCGCGGGGGTGGCGGCATGAGCCTCACGGTGACTGATCTGTTCGCTGGCGCTGGCGGATCCTCGACGGGGATGATCACCGTCCCCGGTGTGGAGATCCGCATCGCAGCCAACCACTGGAAGCTCGCGATCGAGGTCCACAACCTCAACCACCCGAACACCGACCACTCGCACGCCGACCTGCACAAGGAAGACCCGCGGTTCTTCCCGAAGACCGACATCCTGTGGGCCAGCCCCGAGTGCACCAAGTGGTCCCAAGCCAACGGCAAGGCGCTGCCAGCGATCGAAGAAGGGCTGTTCGAGGACCCGCTGTCGGATGAGGCAACGGACCGGTCGCGGCTGCTGATGTTCGACGTTCTCAAGTTCGCCGAGTACCACCGCTACCGGGCGATGATCATCGAGAACGTCGTCGACATCGCCACCCAGGCGAAGTACCGGCTGGCGTGGGCCGAATGGCGTAGACGCCTGATCAACCTGAAATACAAGTTCCGGGTCGTCTCACTCAACAGCATGCATGCGCAGGCATTCGGTTCGCCGGCGCCGCAGTCCAGGGACCGGATCTACATCGTCTGCTGGCCCAACGGCGATCCCGCCCCAGACATGGAGCGGATCCTGCGCCCGCGGGCGTACTGCCCGAAGTGTGACGCAATCATCGAGTCGCAGCAGGCATGGAAGCAGGGCAAGACCGTGGGGCGGTACCGGCAAAGCTACGTGTACGTGCACGCCGCCTGCGGTACCAGCGTCGAGCCCGGATGGCTGCCCGCGGCCCACGCAATCGACTGGTCGATCCCTGGAGAGTTGATCGGCGACCGTCTCCAGCCGAAGACCCGCGCCCGCATCGCAGCCGGGATCGCCCGGTACTGGGGCGACCCGTTCACGCTGGAGGCCGCAGGGAACACGTTCGAGCGCCACCCGGGCGTCCGGACCTGGCCAATCGACGAGGTACTGCGGACACTGCACACCTCGAACTCGAAGGCGCTCGCCGTCCCGGTCGAAGGCCGCGACGGGAAGGTAGCGCAGGCGCTCGGCATGCCGATGCGCACCCAGACGACCCGCGCCGAGACAGCACTGGTGACACCGTTCATCGCCGAGCTGTACGGCACCTCAACCGCCCGCTCAGTGACCGAGCCCGCTGGCACCTTCACGGCAGGAGGCGTAAACCACGCGCTGGTCACACCATCCGGCGGGTCCTGGAACGAGGACGCACGCCCGAGCCATGAGGCGTTGCGGACGCTGACCACCCGGGACGCTTACGCACTGGTGACGCCGTACTACGGCAACGCCGACCACGCGAAGCCCACCGACCGCCCGATCGGCACCCTGACCACCGTCGACCGGTACGCACTTGTGCACCGCAACAACAGTGGCGGCGCTGAGATGACGACTCCGGCCAGCGAGTACCTCCGCACCCTGACTACCGCCGGCCACCAGGCTCTCATCCAGTCCGGCCCGCGCGGCGGACGACCGAAGATCTCGCCCGCGGACCTGAGAGCCGCCGAGGACCTCGTACCCGAGTGTCTGTTCCGCATGTTCCGGCCACACGAGGTTGCCGCAGGGATGGCGTTCCCGGCCGACTACGACTGGCGCGTCCTGGACGAGAAGGGCAAGCCGCCCAGCAACCGGAACCTCGTGAAGATGGCGGGCAACGCCGTCACGCCACCCGCTGCGCGTGACCTCATGGCCGCCGTCGCCGAATCACTCAACTGACTTGAAGGAGAGCAGACCTATGCCACGCAACGACATGAATCCGAACCACTGGAGCGCGTTCCTCCAGGTCATCGAGACCGTCCCGGCCGGCCACCACGCGTCGAGCAACGTCCTGCGGGACCTGCTCAACACGGCCGATATCCCGGAGAAGTCCCGGGGCGGCCTGTTCGCCCAGGCCGTCAAGAACGGCTACCTGCGCCCGGTCGGCTCCCGATATGAGGCGTCGAACGGGGAGACCGCGCACCGCGCGCCCGTTCGCCTGTACCGCCGCACGAAGAAGCAGCAGGAGGTCGCAGCATGACCGCCCTGTACGAGCACAAGACGCAGCTGGTCGGCGACGACTACCACGGCCTCCCCACCGCGCCCGTCGTCTACGGGAAGAAGCCCAGTCGCACCGGCATCGACTGGGACCAGATCAACGCGGACTACATCGCCAACGGCGGCCAGATCGACAACACGGTGTGGCCCAAGCACGGCAAGGTCGTCGTGATCAAGGGCAACGCCCGCACGTCCAGCGCCAACCTGCACACGTTCACCGAGGCGCAAGACGACGAGTACGCCGAACCCGACGTGCCCGCACCGAAGCGCGCCGCCCGGACAGCCAAGAAGCCCGCGCGGAAGCCCGGATACCGGCCGCCGTTGAAGCTCACGCTCGAGCAGCGCGCCACCATCGGCCGCCGCTACCAGGACGGCGAATCACTCGCCGAACTCGCCAAGGACTACGGCGTGGCACTCAACACCATCTCCAAAACGCTCGCCACTGTCGGCGTGCCGCGCCGCACCCGCCTCGAAGCAGGCGTCATCCGCCGCCAGAAGCGGAGCGAGTCATGACCCCCGACGACCCCCGCCACGGCAAACGCTCCGGGTACCTCGCCGGCTGCACCCAGGACTGCTGCACCGCCGCCAATCGGCGCTGGA
>DASXXB010000255.1:0-6303 GCA_036503355.1 Kribbella sp.
GTGGGTGGTACTGCCGGGTGCTGCGCGGTACGTCGGAAGGGCTGTCAGGTTCTGCGCTGCCTTGTGGGTCGCGCTGCCGGGTGCTGCGCGGTACGTCGGAAGGGCCTGTCAGGTACTGCGCTGCTTAGCGGGTGGAGCTGCCGGGTGCTGTGCCGTACGTCGGAAGAGCTGCCAGGTACCGCCCTGCCTAGCGGGTGGGGCTGTCAGTGCTGAGCCGGGTGGGGTGCAGCCGTGGAGCTGCTGGGCCGGGTGGAGTGCAGCCGTGGAGCTGCGGAAGGCCGTGACGCTCGGGGGTTCGCCCGCTGGCGCACCGCCGCGAAGAGAGGGAAGAGCGACAGGTGGTGCTGCTCGACGGGATACCTGTCTGGGTTCTGCGCTGGGTGTCGAAAGGCGACGGCGCACATCGGGGCGGTGGATCGACGTGGTCCCGCGCCCAGGCTCCGTGCCGGCGCCGGCTTTGCGGAACCTTTTCGTCGCGATGCGCAAACTTCCTTCCGAAAGCCATCACCTCGCCGCTCGCCCACCACATCCAGCGCCACGAACGCACCGCCCGCGAACCGAAGCTCCATCGGAATCACCAGATCCGCTGTGACCCACCAATGAGCCACAGCCATCAAGTGTCCGACATGTCCCTACACACCTCTGTCAGACATGTCCCTTCAGAACACACGCCCGAATCGGGACGAGATCCTCCCCAGGTCGTCCAGCCGCGACAGCTCGCCGATACGACCCGAACGTTTCTCGATGCAGCGCGTGTCAGTTCCTCGCGGAGGGCGCTGCAGATGTCAGCTCTCGACGTACTCAGAGGGGGCGGGGGCCGCGGCGGCGGCGGAGGGCGCCCCAGCCGCCTCGGCCGCGGCCGGTGGCGGCGCGCAGGGCCGGACGGGCGTCGACGAGGTAGACGGCGGAGGCCACGATGCCGATCAGGCCGAAGAAGCTCAGCCAGCCCTGGAACACCTGGCTCAGCGCGAACACGGCCAGGATCAGCACCCAGCCGGGCTTGGTGAGCTTGTCGGCGGCGATGAAGACGGCGCGCGGCCGCAGCAGCGCGTCGGCGAGCGCCACCAGCTTGATGGCCATCAGGACCCACCAGATCACCGACAGCGGATCTGTGAATCCGGGGATCAGGCTCTGGAAGGTGCTCATGCTACGAGCCTAACCGACAGCCGGGCGGCCCACCTCTGCTCAGACGCAGCTGGGGACCGCCCGGGCCAAGGATTCATCGCGTGGTGGATGAATCGTCACTGTCTGTCGTGGTCAGTCGCCAACCTTGTCGGCAGCGGACTCGGCGGCCTTGGCGGCGGCCTTCGCGGTCTTGCGTGCGCTGGTCGCGGTCGCCTTCACGTTCCGCGACGCGGTCTGCGCGGTCTTCTTCGCGGTGGTGCGGGTGGCCTTGGCCTTGCTCACCGTGGTCTTGGCGGTGTCGACGAGGTCCTCGGTCGCCTGCTGGTGGCGGATCCGCTCGACCAGGTCCTTGCCGCGGCCGGCCAGGTCCTCGTAGGTCTCCTCGGCCTGGCCGAGAACAACGGTCAGACCGGCCTGCGCGGTCTTCGGCAGCTCGCGGAGCCGGGCCGGGGCGGTGCGCGCGTCGGCGACGATCGCCTCGAAGCGCTTGGTCAGCTCGGACTGCGCCTTGGTGAGCTCGGCCTGCAGACTCGCCTGGTCGAGCTTCGCGAACCGGGCGGTGACGTCGACGCCGACGGCGCGGACCTTCTCGACCGCGAGGTCGCCGGCGCCGGCGATCGCGTAGAACGGGGTAACGGGCGTACGGGTAGCCATCAGGCTTCTCCTCGGGATGTTGTCAGCAGGATTTCAGTCGGTACTACGTGAGCGCTTCTTCGCAGGCGGCTCGTCCGGGGTGTTCTCGCGGACGAACGACGTGTACACGTCCAGCAGGACGCGCTTCTGCCGCTCGGTCAGCGCGGGGTCGAGCAGGACGGCGTCGACCACCCCCGCGGCCTTCGGTCCACCGGAGCCGTCCGGGCTGTCGTCCGGATCGAGGATGCCGGCCCGTACGTACAGGGTCTCCGCGGAGATCCGCAACGCCTTCGCGAGCTGCTGCAGCACATCGGCCGACGGTTTCCGCAGGCCGCGCTCGATCTGGCTGAGGTACGGGTTCGACACTCCGGCCAGATCGGACAACTGCCGCAGCGACAACTGCGCGTTCCGCCGCTGCTCGGCGAGGTACTCCCCGACGGAGCCCACCGCGCCGGCCGCCCGATCACTCAACTTGGCCATGCCCCCAGTGTGCTAGCAAGGTGCTTGCAATTGCAAGCGCCCGCCCCGTGAGCCGGCTCACCCAAGCCGGGTTGCCCACTCAACTGGAGGGTTGCCCCCTCGAAATTTCAGTGGGCAACCCTCCAGTTGAGGGGATGCCCCCGGATTTGCCGTCTGCCGCCGGTGGACCAGGCCGGCGGACGGCGGGGCGAGGGATGGCGGGCGAGGCGCGGGGTGGGGCAGGGCGAGGCGTGGGGCAGGGTGAGGCGCGGGGCGGGGCAGGGCGGGGCGAGGCGCGTGGCGAGGCGCGGGGCGGGCCGGGTGAGGCGCGGGGCAGGGTGAGGCGAGGGCAGGGCGGGGCGAGGCTCGGGCGGGGCGGCGGGGGAGGGTGTTGGAGGTGCTACTGCTCTCGGAAGACCTTGTGTTGGGCGGCCTGGGCGCGGGGGCGGACGGTGATGCGGTCGATGTTCACGTGCGCGGGGCGGGTGGCGATCCAGGCGACGATGTCGGCGACATCGTCGGAGGTGAGCGGTTCGCGGACGCCGGCGTACACGGCGTCGGCCTTCGCCTGGTCGCCGCCGAAGCGGGTCAGCGAGAAGCCTTCGCTCTGGACCATGCCGGGCGCGATCTCGGTGACCCGGACCGGCTGGTCCCACAGCTCCAGGCGGAGCGTGTCGACGACGGCCTTCGCGCCGTGCTTCGCGGCGACGTACCCGCCACCGCCTTCGTACGCGACCTGTCCGGCGGTCGAGCCCATCACGATGATCGAGCCGCGGCCGGCGATCAGGGCCGGGAGCAACGACTTCGTGACGGCGGCGACCGCGATCACGTTCACCTCGTACATCCGCCGCCACGCGTCCAGGTCGGCCTCGGCCACCGGCTCCATCCCGAACGCGCCGCCGGCGTTGTTCACCAGCACCTGCAGCTCGCCGCCGACGGCTTCGGTGAGCTGCGCGACATCCGCGGCGGACGTGACGTCGCACTGCACCGCACGGCCGTCGATCTCCTTGGCCAGCGCCTCGATCCGGTCCAGCCGCCGCGCGGCGCAGATCACCTCGAACCCCTCCCGGGCGAGGTACCGCGCCGACGCGGCCCCGATCCCACTGCTAGCACCGGTCACCACAGCCAGAGGACGATTGCTCGAAGTCATACCCCGAGTCTCTCAAAGGCGATCGGCGACCGGAGCGACCGTCTCAGGCCCGGCCGGCCCCGACCGGCTGCCGCGGAGCGGCGTGCGCCGGTACGGCGGTACGCCGCCGCGCCGAACCCACCACACCGGCCAGCGCCACCAGGCTGATTGCCACGAATCCGCCGAGCATGCCCAGCGTCTGCCCGTCCGGATGGATCAACGACTGTCCACGGAAGGCTTGCACCGTCACGGTCAGCATCACACCGGCGTACGCGAAAGCAGCTACTCCGACGAGCCGCGCGCGTACCCGCTCCGGCTGGAGCCAGGCCGCGCGCCGGCCGAGGAGGTGCAGCGCGAGCAGGACGATCAGCAGGAAGTGGATCGCGTGCAGGCCGACGAAGTGCGGGATCCGCAGGTCGCCGCCGACGGTGCTCCAGTGCGTCAGCGGCATCCCCGGCCCGCCCGGCTCGACGCCGATCCCGTGGCTGCCCGCGAGTGTCACGGGGTGGCCGTACGCGTCGGTGACCTGCTCGCGGTGACCGTTCGCGCCGACCAGGTAGAAGGCGATCGCCATCCCCGCGACGGCCAGCCCGAGACCCACACGGATCGCCCGGTTCAGCGGGGCGTCGCCGACCCGCTGGAACAGCAGCATGATCGCCACCACCAGACTCGCGCCGAAGAGTCCGAGGACGCCCGACATGAACACCTGCTGCCCGACCTGGTTGAACGTGTCGGTCTCGGCGTTGAAGTGGCTGAACGTTCCCCGCGCAGCCTGTACGGCGATGAACCCGACGTCGACGATCCCGGTGATCGCGAACACCGTCCCGGTCCACCAGCCGAAGCGTTTCGCCTTACGCAGCTTGGACAGCAGCCAGGCCAGCGTCGCGCCGTACAGGACGAACGAGAGGCCGAACTTGAACGGCTTGAGCCACACGGACTCGTTGAGGATCTCCCGGTGGTCGACCGCGAGACCGACCCCGGACGTCAGGACCAGACCGGCCATGGCGAGCACCATCAGCATCAACGGACGATGCCACGACTTGACTTCTTCAAGGGCTGTACGCATGCCTCAATGCTTTCGGCGAACGGCCCTCGCCGCAGTGGTGCGAGTCCGCCGACCCGGGTGGAGGTAGACCCACCAACGTCAGGCCTGGCGGGTCGGCAGGGCGATGATCTGACGCAGGTTCAGCTCCCGCCGGCGGCTGACTGCGAACGTCACCACGTCGGCGATGTCCTCTGCGGCGAGTGCGCCGATCTGGTCGTTCATCGACGCGATCAGGTCCTGCCCGGTGCTGTCGAGGTGCGTGGCGAGTTCGGTGTCGGTCAGGCCCGGCTCGACGTTGGTCACGCGGACGTCGTACGGCGAGAGATCCGCGCGCAACGAGGCGGACAGGTGGGTCAATGCCGCCTTGGTCGCGCCGTAGACGCCGTACCCCGGGAAGATCACGTGCGCACCGATCGACGAGATGTTCACCAGGTCGGCGGTCCGTCCCTCGCCGGCCGCCTTGATCAGGTCGGGCGTGAAGGCCCGGATCAGCCGCAGTACGCCGGTGACGTTGGTGTCGATCATCGTCGTCCAGTCGTCGAGCCGGCCGTCGGCGATCGGGGCCGCCAGCATCACGCCGGCCGCGTTCACCACGAGGTCGACGGTGCCGAGGCGCTCGTGAATCAGGTCGGCCCCGGCGTCGACGGAGTCCTGCGACGTCACATCCAGGGCGACACCGAACGTACGGTCGCCGAGCTTGCCGGCCAGGTCGTCGAGGCGGTCCTGCCGCCGGGCGAGCAGGGCGACCGAGGCGCCGGCCTCGGCCAGTTGGGTGGCGATGGCGGCACCGATTCCGCTGGCGGCGCCGGTGACTACTGCGTTGCGAATGCTCAAGTTGGTCATGGCACTGATCCTGGAGCGGCCGCTGAGGCTTACCCAGGTGTCTGTTGAGCCTGGTTCTGCCAGGACCAGGTTGCGGGTTCGGCGGACCTGGATACTGGAGGGCATGGATCGACGCGCGGAGCTGACCGAGTTCCTCAAGTCGCGCCGGGCGCGCGTGCAGCCCGAGGATCTCGGTATCAAGGTGTACTCCGGGCGGCGCCGCGTACCCGGGCTGCGCCGCGAGGAGCTCGCGCAGGCCGCCGGCGTCAGCGCCGACTATTACGTCCGCCTCGAGCAGGGCCGCGCCGAGCGGGTCTCGCAGGAGATCCTGGACGCCGTCGCGGAGGTCCTCAAGCTGACCGAGGATGAGCGCAAACACCTTGCTCTGCTGGCGAAACCAGTTCGCCGTACGCCGCGACGCCGTCCGCCGGAGCGGCTTCGTCCGGGGATGCAGCGGCTGCTCGACTCGATGCCCGACGTACCGGCGTTCGTGCTCGGCCGCCGGATGGACGTCCTGGGCTGGAACCGGCTGGCGGCGGCCCTGATCGCGGACTTCGGCAGCCTGGACCGCAAGGACCGCAACATCCCGCGACTGGTGTTCCTCGACCCGGCGGCGCGCGAGTTCTACCCGGAGTGGGACACGGTCGCCGAGGAGACTGTCGGCTACCTGCGGATGTACGCGGGCCGCTACCCGGACGACCCGGAGCTGACCGAGCTGATCGGGGAGCTGTCGATCCGCAGTCCGGAGTTCCGGGAGCACTGGGCCCGGCACGACGTGAAGGACAAGACGTTCGGGACCAAGACGCAGCACCACGCGCTGGTCGGCGACATCACCGTGCAGTACGAGACGCTGCAGCCGCCCGGCGAACCGGACCAGTTGCTGGTGACGTACACGGTCGAGCCAGGTTCGACGTCCGAGCAGAACCTCCGCCTGCTGGCGAGCTGGGATGCACCGGCTAGGGAGAACTCCCGATTCCCGGCCGACGCCCCGGAGATACCCTGACCAGGTGACCGAAACCCCGCTCTCCCAGATCCGGCGGGTCGCGATGATCAGCCTGCACACGTCGCCGCTCGACCAGCCGGGCACCGG